>JANONI010000095.1:0-17105 GCA_031420755.1 Bacteroidota bacterium
TCCTGGTGCGGGGCAGTTTCAAACCGGACGATATACGAAAGCGGCAATTTTTTTCTCTGCCGAAGTTGCGTTGATCGTCTATGCTATTGTTAGCAATAATAATGGAGATAAAAAGACAAAAGAATTTCAAGCGTATGCAGAAGCGCACTGGGATGCAGAACGATATGCGCGATGGATTGAGAGATATGGTAAAGATCAATATGGACCAACCAATGTTACATTTAATGATGATGATTTTAATGCGATCAGAAATCGTAAAGATTTCAGCAAGATCAATCAGTGGGAGAGCGGATTGCATAGGATAGGATTTTCACACCAACTTCCTGTCTATCAATCGCAGCAATATTATGAGTTGATAGGGAAATATCATCAGTATAAATTTGGGTGGGATACGTATCCCTTGGATGTTAATGGAGTTCCAGTTTCCGATAAGGGGAACTATGATGATCTTCTTGCTTCGGAAAAACAATTTAAAGATTATGCAGTCGAGCGCGGGAAAGCGAACGACTATTATTATGCGGCGAGTTTTGCAGCAAGTGCATTAGTAATCAATCACGTTCTCAGTGCAGTGGATGCATTTTTCTCAACAAATAGTTATAACAAAGAAATATCTGCAACATTTCAAGTTACACCAGTGGATGGAATAGAAGGGAAGAGATTATTGTCTGAAGTGAGGGTGCAGATTCCGTTTTAGGCAATGGTGAAAATATTCATCTGTCATTACGCTTAACCTTGCGAAGGTTATGGAAAAGTTTTGGTCAAACCTTCGCAAGGTTTCCATTTTCTTGAACTTCAACTGCATAGACAAAAAAAAACCGATTATTTATTCACGCGAAGCATATTAATTACACCCGCAGTAAAGAAAATAATATTCGCCATCCACGCAGTCAGCAACGGATCAAGATCGCCGTTGTATCCGAACACACCGCTGATCTTCATAAACACCATGTAAATAAACACTACCGCAGCAGAGATACCAACCTGTATGGCGATACCGCCCCGCCGTTTGGCGAACGAGAATGGAATTCCAAAGAGAACAACAATAACGCTGGCAAACGGAAAAGCAACTTTGCTATGATAATCCACAAGCCATCGAGCGGCATTATTTCCGCTGCTCTGCTGGCGTTTAATAAATTCGCCAAGTTCAGTATAATTCATCTCTTCGGGTTTCTCAACTTTTTTGATGATATCTTTCGGCGTGAACGTTAAGTCCGAAAAAGTGTACGAATCAAACTTTTCTACGCGCTCGCCTTTAAATTTGGTAACTCGATATTGTCCGTTCCTCATCGTCCATCGCTGATCCGTGCTGTCCCACAATAATTGAAGACCATCCCACCGTTGTGAAATGGAAAGTAAACTTGATGTCGTAAATTCCTGAATTGAAGCTCTTGTTCCCATGTTGGATGTGCCGTCAAAAAAAGCGATGTAAACTATCCGTTTCTGTCCGTCCTGAAGATAGATATTGGTTCGCGCCGAAGATCCGAGACTCTTGTGAAGAAATTTTCTTTCAATAGAAAATTTGTGTTGATTTGCATACGGTACGATCCAGCCGTTAAAATAGACCGATGCTCCGCTGATGAGAATAGTTACCGCCATGATCGGAAGCATATAACGATAGAGGCTCATTCCGCCCGCTTTCATTGCGGTTAACTCGTTATTGGTAGCAAGTTTTCCGGTGGTGAACAGGCTTCCAAGCAGTACTGCAACCGGAGTCATTAATTTTATAATTTCTGGCAGGAAGGCAATATAATATTGAATGATGATATCATTCGTTACGTTATTGTCCAGAAAATCATCAAGATTTTCCATGAGATCGATGATCACAAAAATAGCCATGAACGTGATCAAACCAAATAGTGTTGTTAGAATGAACTGCTTAAGAATATACGTATCTAATTTTTTCATCGGTTCAATCGTTCGATCAGTTTGGCGGGAATAAATCTGCGCCACCAATTAAAATTCAGTTCAATATTTTCCTTGCTTACTTTATACGTTAAGATTGCACCTAAAAGTCCGATGAAAATATTAGCGCCCCACATACCAACCCAGGGTTCAATAAACTGTCGGTCAGCAAGTTTTTCTCCGCCAATCAACGAAGACCAATACAAAAGAAAAAAACCTAAACTGAGTGATGCGGCAATTCCAAACCCGCCGCGCCTTGCCATAACGCCGAGCGGCGCACCGATAAGAATAAAGACAAAACATGCAAACGGAATAGAATATTTTTTGTGGATTTCAACGAGAAATTCTCGAATTTGTTTTTGTTGATATTCGCTGTTCGACAGTTCGTTTTCAATATTGTTCCGATAAAACATCAATTGGCTTTTCATATTTGAATATTGATCGATGTTCCTCCAAAAATCTTTTGCAGGAGACGTTTCGGAAACCGATCCGTTGAATAATTTTTCGTGCAATGCCACCGTGTAATTATTAACTCGTTTTTGAATTGCTGTTTTCAACCCGCTCAGACTGTCGACCATATATAACATTTCACCGGAACTTAACTCCCGGTCTCCGCGGGTAAAAGCATCAATCGCAGATCGTTCAAAATCAAATCCTTCGGAAACAGTTGTAAGACGTTGACGTTCAAATTTAACCACGCGGTAGAGATTCGGCTTGGTATGGTCAACTTCGTATATCTCTCCGTCGTAAAGATCCATGATCAATTTTCGATAATCGCTGGAAAATGAAAGTGAGCCGCGCTTTGCTGTGATCAGCGTATTCTTGCTCTGATCCGAATGATTATAGATCGTTACTCCTTCAAGTTCATTCGATTCCTCAAATGTTTTTCGAACAAGCATACTATATCCGTACATATCTTGATTGAACAATCCCGGAATAAGTGTCAACGTCGGTTTTGTTCTGCGAATATCGATCGTGAGAGTTTTGGATCGGTGGTTCGCTTCCGGCAGTACTTTATTATTGAATTCGATCATCAGATAGGTAATGATCAATGCACAAACGGCGACAGGGAACATCATTCGATATAAACTAAGTCCGCTTGCTTTCATCGCAGTAATCTCGTTTGTGGAAGCCATGGAACCAAACGCCATGAGAGTTGCCACTAACACCGCCATTGGAACTGCCAGTACAACCATCCATGCAAGATTAAGCATCATCAACTCGGCGATCACCATAGCACTCAAACCTTTTCCAACAAGCTGGTCCATAAACTTCATCACAAATTGAAGCATAAAGACCGACATTAAGAATAAAAACGAGCCGATGAACGGTGCTGCGTGACGTTTAAGAATATAGAGCGAAATTTTCATGCTACAAGATACCTCTCATTTGGTTTGAAATCAATTTATTGTTGTTTAGGAATGTTCGATCAGGCCCAACATAAAGTCGAGAATTTTTTTTATACGAAAACAAGTTTCAATTTTTTATGCTTCATTATAACCCTTGTACACATTGCTATGCAAGGGTTTTTGTTTCTTGATACTTCATTGAATATTTTCAATATTCAGGTGCAATAGAATTCACACTTCTAATTTTTACGATTTACGTTCAAATCTTATGAAAAAAATCCGTTATGGAATAATTGGTTTTGGTAATTTTGCAGAACGTGCAATTATGCCCGCAATTCGTGCGGTGAATAATGCTGAACTTGTTGCAATTCAAAAAAGATCTCTTGATAGTGCAAAGAGCAAGGCAGAAGAACATTCAATCCCTTTTTATTTTGATTCTGTGGAAGCACTTGTTTCTTCTTCGGACGTTGATGCTGTTTTTATTGTTTCAGCAAATTCGCAGCATCACAACGAAACTCTTGTAGCGGCAAATGCAAAAAAACATGTGCTTGTTGAAAAACCGATGGCACTCAGTTTCCTTCAAGCAAAAGAAATGATTGAAGTGTGTGAAAAAAATAATGTCAAATTCATGACTGGTCACATGCTGCGTTTTTCACCTCTGTTGCAACGGATGAAAGAAATTGTCAATGCGGGAATCATCGGCGAAATAACATTTGTGCAATCGCACTTTGTGTACAATGCGCAACTCTCGCAGCGAAAGTGGCTGTTGGATAAAAAGAATGCGGGAGCCGGACCGCTGTTTGATATTGGAATTCACTGTTTGGATTCAATGCGATTTGTGTTGAACGATGATCACATTGTGAATGTGAACAATATGATGAATCCACAGCATACCGAAACGGAAGTAGAAAAGACGTCTCTGTTATCCTTCCAATTTTCAAAAGGAACAATTGGTACTGTTTATTCCTCATACGAATCCTCATATCGACAATCGTTTATAGAATTTTTTGGGACAAAAGGATCCATCTCGGCATTTTATTTCACACCGAGCAATACTCAGGCAACAGTGGAAATAAAGATGGGAAAAGAAGGACTGATAGACTCAATTCAACGTGAAGAGATTTCAGTTCCCAATTTATATGAACTGGAGATTTCGCATTTCTCTGATTGCATTTTGAACGATACAAGCCCAATTGTGGATTCAAAAACCTCTCTTCATAATCAACAGATACTGGAATTGGCTCTCAATCAATAGGAGATGCCCAAGAGACTGAGTTACTACTTAAGCATGCCGTTTGTTACGAGTGGATTTACTGAAAACGAACGGTACATCTTAACATGGGAAAAAAAATGGGAAATAAAACTTCTTTTAGAATTTCTCTTTTTTCACTACATTGTAACGCACAAGCAGTTCACATATTTACAAACGAAATTAAACAATGATAAATAAAAAAATTAAACGACTAGGAATTCTTACCGGCGGAGGTGATTGTCCCGGACTTAATGCGGTGATTCGTGGTGTTGCAAAACCTGCAATGAATGATCACGGTCTCACAATCGTAGGAATTGAAGACGGTTTTGAAGGATTTGTTGAAGGGCGTATGCGCGAAATCTCGCGTGATGATATTACCGGAATTATCGGAGAAGGCGGAACGATACTCGGCACATCCAACAAAGGGGACCCATTCCACTATCCTTCCGAAGGAATGAATGGTGTTGAGATTGTTGATGCCTCACAACGTGTTTTAAAACATTACAAAGGATGGGGATTAGATGCTCTGATCACTATTGGTGGAGATGGAACAATGCATATTTCTAATAAGCTCGGCGAATTAGGAATGAATATTGTCGGCGTTCCTAAAACCATCGACAACGATCTTGAAGCAACGGATCAAACCTTCGGTTTTGATACAGCACTTTCTATCGCAACCGAAGCGATTGATCGTTTGCATACAACAGCATCAGCGCACCACCGCGCAATGGTGATTGAAGTGATGGGACGGTATGCAGGATGGATTGCATTAGAAGCGGGGCTTGCAGGCGGAGCGGATATTATTTTGATTCCCGAAATTCCGTTCAAATGGGAAAGTGTTATGAGACGCGTTATCGAACGAAGCACACGAGGGAACCGTTATAGTATTGTTTGTGTTGCCGAAGGTGCAAAAGCTGCTGACGAAGAAATTGTTATTAAAGAAACCGATGTGAAGCGTACCGATCCGATCCGTTTCGGTGGAATTGGAGAACATGTGGGACGCCGCATTACTCAAGAAACCGGATTGGAAACCCGAACAACGATTCTCGGACATTTACAACGCGGTGGAAGCCCAACAGCGTACGACCGAGTTCTTGCAACACGGTATGGAACGAAAGCTGTTGAACTAGCCGTAAACGGCGAATTTGGACGGATGGTAAGTCTTCGCGGATTGACTGTTACAAGCGTAACAATTAAAGAGGCAATCTCAAAACAACGGTTGGTTCCAATTGATGGAGAAATTGTAAATACTGCGCGTGCTGTTGGAACAAGTTTTGGCGATGAATAATACCGTTGAATAAATTAAATGGTACAACCAATGCCGGGTCTTTCATCTTCGATGAAATCTCGGCATTAAATTTTTATCGTGTGAGAACTTATTCTGCTTCCGTTAATGGCGTACCGATGATCGACAGCGAGTTTCTGTTGAATGCGTATTGTAATGGATTGTTCCCAATGGCGAATGAAAGAGACGGTGAGATTCACTGGTTCTCTCCCGAACAGCGGGGGATTATTCCGCTGGACGGTTTTAATATTTCTCGAAGTCTTCGTCAGACGATCCGTAAAAAAAAATTTGCAGTCCGCATCAACTCAAATTTTGAAGCGACGATTAGAGCATGTGCTGAGCGGGAAGATGTGTGGATATCAGAAACAATTATTCAAAGTTATCTTCGTCTTCATAAACTCGGGCGTGCTCATTCGGTTGAATGTTGGAATAACGAAAAGCTTGTCGGCGGATTATATGGCGTGGCTATCGGCGGTGCTTTTTTTGGAGAATCAATGTTCAGTCGTATGACTGATGCTTCGAAGGTTGCACTTATCTATTTAGTAAAGAGAATGAATGAACGAGGATTTATTTTGTTGGATGTTCAATATTCTACTCCTCATCTTTTAAGTCTTGGCTGTATCGAAATTCCTCATCTTGAATATATGCAACGATTACAAAAAGCAGTTCAACTAAATTGTCATTTCATGGATCACCATCTATGAATATCATTACTGAGACAACGTTTCCCGCATTGCAATTCCTAAAACGGGGTAAGGTGCGCGATATTTATGATGTTGGAGAGTATTTGCTCTTTGTTGCAACGGATCGATTGTCGGCATTCGATGTTGTTATGCCGCAAGGAATTCCTTTGAAAGGAAAAGTGCTTACGCAAATTTCCGCTTTTTGGTTTGAACAAACGAAAGATATTATTCAAAATCATGTTGTATCAACAAATGTTGATGAGTTTCCCAAAGAGTGTGCGCAATACAAAGAGCAGTTGCGCGGACGAAGTATGCTGGTGAAAAAAACTCAGCCGCTTTCCGTAGAATGTATTGTTCGAGGATATATTTCCGGTTCTGGGTGGATTGACTATCAAAGCACAGGAGCAATTTGCGGTATTACACTTCCCAAAGGAATGGTTGAAAGTCAAAAACTTCCTCAGGTGATCTTTACTCCTTCCACCAAAGCGGATAGTGGAGTTCACGATGAAAATATTTCGTTTGAAGAGATGATTAAAAGGGAAGGGAAAAAATTGAGTGAACAAGTTCGGAATACGGCAACGGCAATATTCAATCGTGCATCAGAAATTGCCGAAGCAAAAGGGATTATTATTGCGGACACGAAAATGGAATTTGGACTATTGAACGGCGAGTTGATATTGATTGATGAACTGCTGACGCCCGATTCTTCACGCTTTTGGCCGAAAGAAACGTACTCGCCGGGAACCGCCCAGAATAGTTACGATAAACAATTTGTCCGCGATTATTTGTTGTCGATCAATTTCAATAAAAGAGCTCCCGGACCAATTATTCCCGATGAGATCATCAACAAAACTTCGGTGTTATATCAAAAAGCTGTTGTTCAGCTTACGGGGAAGAGTGTAGAATGAGATTGTTAATTTTTTTTCTTCTTTCAATTGGTATCCAATCATTTGTGTTTGGTCAATTGGAATTTCAATCAAAAGAACTTCCAAAAGATACACTCGCCACAATTGGTGCTCAAATCATCTCTGCAAAAGATTTTCTTGAACGTTTTGAATTAATGCCATGGCCTAACAAAGATATGAAGGAAAGGATCGAGTATACCAAACTTGAATTCCTTCAATCAATGGTCGCTGAAAAACTGCTGGCAATGGAAGCCCGCCAAGAGAATATTGGAACTGATTCAATTACACTACGGATGCAGCAAAATCTTGAACGGTTATTTGTACGCGATGAATTCTATAAACGCGAGGTGCTGCCAAAAATATCCATTCCGCAACAAGAAATATCTGTTGGCTTGACTCGGCTTCCCTACGAAATTGAGGTGGAGATATTGGGAGTTCTTTCGCAAAAAGAAGGAGAACTATTGCGGAAGAAAACTATTAAAAGCAAGAACAAGAATGCCACGTTGTCTGTCTTTATCGATTCGTTATATGTTCCGCTCGATACAATAACAGTCGGATATGGATTTGGCAACAAGATCGTTGAAGATGTAGTTTTTTCCATTGGGAAAGACAGCATATCGAATCCAGTTGAAATTGATCCGCTTGGCTGGGTGATGTTCCGTCTGCTGAAAAAAAAATCGAACGAACAATTGATCAGATTATCTCATCCCGACCGATTACATAAAGTGCAAAACATTATTAAGCAGCGGAAAGAAGACTCGATTGCAACCAGCGTTTTTGCTTCGGTAACATCACCGCAGCGAGCAGAGGCAAATCCGAAACTGTTCTTTATGCTCGCTGATTCTATACTTGCAATGATGAGATTGGATACCGCAGCGTATTTTTCAAAAGGAATGTATATCTTTTCTTCCGCTGCGGTTACAGAATTGCAGAAAAATTTTTATTCAAATCGAAACGAAAAGTTCATCACTATCGCTTCCGGTAATGTAACCGTTGAGGAATTCTTGATTGGTTTAGGCAATAATAACGTGGTGTTTCCCTCATTAAAGCCGGACCACGTTCGTTCGGTATTTAATAATAATATTAAAACCGTCATTCAAAACGAACTGCTGTCAAGAGAAGGGCTAAAGAAAAATCTTCAACAATCAGAAAATGTACGACACGATATTTCCACTTGGTTGGATAATCGAAAAAGCCTGTTGTTGCTGCGTACTATTCTTGATACAATTCGAATTTCAAAGGAAGAGATTGAACGTGAATATCAAAAACATCCGGAGGTATACGGCGCGGCTATTTTTGTCCGCTTGCGTGAAATTTTGGTAGAGAGTGTTTCACTTGCCAAAGAACTTCGAGAAAGGATCGATAACAAAGAAGATTTTTCAATGCTGGCGAAAAAATATTCGAAACGAAATGAGTGGGCAAAAAATGGAGGAGAATCTCCTTGGATTGAAGTGAGCAAGCGGGGAGAATTAGGACTGCATGCTTCGAATGCAAAACGTAACGAAATTGTTGGACCGTTGAAAATTACTGATGGACTTACAATTTTTTCTGTAATCGAACGGAAGATTGTTGACGATTCAATCCGTGCCAATTTCACTGAAACCAACCGTTCGATTGAACAAAAATTATTAAATGAAAAACGTCAGCAAACAATAAATAGTTACGTTGGAACTTTAGCAAAAAAATATAATGTTACAATGAATGAAACAGCATTGCGCGGTGTAACAACAACCACAACCAATATGTTTACATGGCGGCATCTTGGTTTCGGAGGCAGAATTGTTGCCGTTCCGCAAGTGAAGAAGCAGACCGACTGGGTGTACGAATGGATGAAACAAAAACAATTGAATCAATAGTAATACAACCACCAAAGGTGCCCTTTGGGACTTGTGAAGGTTACTAACTCACGTTACGTGGAGAATCAATGAACCCCTCTTGCTACCACCTCAGTCCAACGCTACAGAGGGGAATGGTGAATGCAAAAACGCATACTCTGTGTACCATCAGTACCTTTGCAAGATTTTCTCTCAATAATATTTTTAAAATTAAGGATGTAACAAATGACTTCATTAAATGCTGAAAATATCTTAAATGCACTTCGCGCAGTTCGCGATCCGGATTTGAATCGTGATATTGTATCGCTGAATTTTATTAAAGACATTACGATTGAAGGAAACGATGTCAGTTTTTCTATTGAACTTACAACACCAGCGTGTCCTGTAAAAGAGGAAATGAAAGCGCAGGCGGAAAATGTAGTTCGGCAAAATATTCCACAAATCGGGAAATTAAATATTACGATGACCGCAAATGTTTCGAGACGATCAAATATGAAGGCAACGCCGATTCTTACCGGTGTTAAAAATACAATAGCGGTCGCCAGTGGAAAAGGGGGCGTAGGAAAATCCACCGTTGCGGTAAATCTTGCCGTTTCTCTTGCGCGGCAAGGCGCAACTGTTGGATTGATTGATTGCGATATTTATGGACCAAGTATTCCGATGATGTTCAACATCAACGAAAAACCGAAAATGCACAATCAAAAACTTATGCCGTTGGAAAAATACGGGGTGAAAGTGATGTCAATCGGATTTTTGGTTGATACAACGCAAGCAATTATTTGGCGCGGACCGATGGCAAGCGGTGCGGTAAAACAATTTTTGACCGATGTTGATTGGGGCGAACTTGATTATCTCATCTTTGATCTTCCTCCGGGGACAGGTGATATTCAATTGACACTTGTGCAGCAAATTCCGTTGACAGGCTCAGTGATCGTAACAACACCGCAAGAAATGTCGCTTGCCGATGCTCGCCGTGGAATGGCAATGTTCACGAAAGTAAATGTTCCGATTTTTGGTGTTGTGGAGAATATGAGTTACTTCATTAGCGCAAGCGGCGAGCGGGAAAATATTTTTGATAACGGTGGCGGAAAAAGAATTGCAGAACAATTCAACGTTCCGTTCCTTGGCGAGATTCCGATCTATACAAAGATCCGAATTGGCAGCGATACGGGCAGACCAATTACCGATTCGGAACCGCAGAGTGAACCTGCAAAAATATTCGAAACAATTTCTAAGAATCTTGCGGCACAGATCAGCATTAATAATCTTTTAAAACAATCTGCTCCAATTGAAATATCATTAGGAACAAATTAACGTAGATGTAGTCCACCTTAAAGGTGGACTACATCTTTTGACTAAAAGAATAATGGTGGGTTAGACATTCTTTGTAATTTTATATTTTGACAGACAGGTCACAAAGTGATGGCTTTGCCAAATGTCTGTCCTACTATACTCGCGTATGACAATCACTGAAAAAGTTCAACAATCGCTTAATTCAGTTCGTCCTTATCTGCAAGCAGATGGCGGCGATGTTGAATTGGTGCGCGTAACCGATGATGGATTTGTTGCCGTGAGACTTACCGGTTCTTGTCTATCCTGCCCAATGTCTCGAATGACGCTTCGTGCAGGCGTTGAACGGAGATTGCTGAGGGATGTTCCGGAAATAAAAAGAGTAGAGCAGGTATTGGTGTAACCTTCAAGATGGAGAAAACTAAAAACCTGCTATATAAAACCTTGCGTATGCATGCTCCGCATCGCAAGGTTATTCTCTCTTACTCTTCCAACGTCGAAATATCCCCTTCGCTTAATCCTTGAGCTCTTGCTTTTAAGAGACGACGCATAATTTTTCCACTTCGTGTTTTTGGCAGAGACGGAACGAACTCGATCTTTTCGGGCTTTGCAATTGGTCCGAGTTCGTGCGAAATGTGTTTGCGAAGATCTTCCACCAGTTGTTCACTCGGTTCGTTTCCCGCTTTTAATATTAAATATGCGTGGATCGCCATTCCTTTTATTTCGTGCGGCAATCCGATGACCGCAGCTTCAGCAACGGAATGATGCGTAATGAATGCAGATTCTATCTCGGCAGTTCCTAAACGATAACCGCTTACTTTAATAACATCATCAACACGACCGATGACCCAAAAATATCCATCTTTATCTTTGCGTGCCGAATCACCGGCAAAATAATATCCCGGATACGTGCTCCAATATGTTTTTACATAACGCTCCGGATCCTTATAGATGGTTCTCATCATTGCGGGCCAAGGATTTTTCAAAATGAGAAATCCTTCTTCGCCGGGCGCAACTGATTTCCCCTCGGCATTTACGACATCGGCATCAATTCCAGGTAATGGTTTTGTTGCGGAACCGGGTTTCAACGGCTGCGCTGGCATCGGAGCCATCATGAACATTCCTGTCTCTGTTTGCCACCATGTATCCATGATCGGGCATTTTTCTTTTCCAATAATTTTGTAGAACCAGCGCCACGCTTCGGGATTGATCGGCTCGCCGACACTTCCAAGTAAACGAAGGGAAGAAAGGTCATGACGATTTGCCCACGATTCACCGAAGCGCATCAATCCACGAATTGCAGTTGGTGTAGAATAGAAAATTGTAACGCCATATTTTTCGATGATTGACCACCAGCGATCCGGATATGGATATGTTGGTGCACCTTCATACATGATTGATGTTGCACCAGCAATCAGCGGACCGTAAACGATATACGAATGTCCTGTGATCCATCCCGGATCGGCTGTGCACCACCAACGATCTTCTTCTTTCAAATCGAACACATCTTTGATTGTTGCATGAACGCCAACGGAATATCCGCCGTGCGTGTGAAGAATTGCTTTCGGCTTTCCTGTAGTTCCTGAAGTATAAAGAATAAATAGAGGATCTTCGGCATCCATTACTTCAGTTTCACACTTCGAACCATTTTTTGAAGCCGGCATTGTCATTAATTCGTGATACCAATAATCGCGGCCTTGTTCCATGGGAACATCAATGCCGAGATGTTTGATGACAACAACATGTTCCGGCGCACCACTTCGTTGTAATGCTTCATCAACAATTTTTTTGAGTTCAATTTTTTTTCCATTCATATTTCCGCCATCGGCAGTGATGACGACTTTTGATCCGCTGTCTTCAATTCTGCCGTGCAGAGCTTCAACAGAAAATCCTCCGTACACTACCGAATGTACTGCGCCGATTTTTGCAGTTGCCAGCATTGCAATCACCGTTTCAGGAATGCGAGGCATATAGATGGTAACGAGATCGCCTTTTACAACTCCCATGCTTTTAAGCACGTTGGCAAATTTACATACTTCCCGATTCAATGCGTGATACGACATCGTCCGAAGGTCACCTTTTTCGCCTTCCCAGATCAACGCAAGTTTGTTTCGTCTCCATGTTTTTACGTGACGATCCAAAGCGTTCAGAACGATATTTGTTTTTCCTCCCGTGAACCATTTGTAAAAAGGTTTGTCCGAATCATCCAGAACCTTATCCCATTTCTTATACCAATCCAATTCTTCAGCGCGTTTAGCCCAATATGCTTGAATATCTTTTGACGCTTCAATGCGGACTGCTTCAGGATCTTTGACGTTTGCCTGTGCTAACACTTCGGCGGATGGGTGGTACACTTCAGTGGAATTTTGTACGATTGGGCGTTTTTCCTTCATGAATGGAACTCCTTATTAATATAGAGTGAAATAGAAATTGATCAGTCTAAAAGTTTTTGAATATTACATAAGAGAATTGATTATTGCAAGGGAAGAACAAGGAAACATTTTTTTTGATTTTTATTGAAGAAACATTGCAGAGCAACTTTGCTCAGAGTACCTACTGCGCAAATTCAAATAATAACAAAATTTTCACGAAGTGATTCCGTTGACATTCGCTGCGTTCAGAATGAGACAATGCGAACAATTTTTTCGGATTTTTTACTTGTGAGTCGAATCTAAAAAGGTCTAATGTTAATTTTTAGATAGCTGGATTCAGTTTAATTTAGGCATTTATGCGTATGCCTGTCCGAAGGACTCTTCGAGCTTCGCATTTTCTTAAAAATACCTTTTTAGAGCAGACTCACTTGTTTTTCCATTGTAACTGAAACTCCAATTCTTCCCTATCCTTTTCCCTTTCGTGCTCTATACTTATAACAGCATTCGATGGAATATGCAATCTCTCCTTTCCAACTTGAATGCGAAATGGTTTCCCAGATTCCAGTGCATCAACAAGTCGTCGTAATTTTGCAATATATTGTTTACGAGTGTATTCTTTTTCTATGTCGCGTTTTTTCATTTTTATCCTTTTTATAAAGTCATTGTAACTATCTACGGTTAGCGTATTTGTTCACTCATAACGTTTCCAAGAACGCATCCAACGATTGTCGGGCGATTGGAGGATCTATGGCAATCCAATACAGGAGATTCTTTGAGAGGAAAAAAAAGTGTTCCTGCTGAAGACCAAAACAGCGATGCACAACAAGACCGTTTTGAATAAACTTGTTGTATTCCCCAAAGACCGGATTTCCGTTTCTAATCAGTTGCGCCATTCGCTCCTCTGCGTTTCTGGCATCGTTAGGTTTTGAGTACACCGATAAATACAGTGTTGCCGTACCGGACTGAGACGAATAAAAAACAACTTCGTTATGTTCGGGCGCAATCCCTTTTCCGTGAAGGCGGTTAATCAGATCCGCAGCTTCTTGTTTTCCAAGCCGGTGTTCGATTGTTAACAGACCGAATGATTCAGGAAAAGTAGGTCTATTCGTCTCTTGTATTGTTACCACCGAAGCAACAATAATAATAATCACAAAAGCAAAAAAGAGCAGGAGCCGTGTTCGTTTGTTCATAGAAGTAATTCCATATTCTGTTAGTTCTAGTAAAGAAGCGTTGAATTGTGCACGTACGGTACTTAGTCGAACAGTAAAAGTAAAAAACCTTAAGAAGTCGCAAAGAGACACCGCTGGCGGTTGTATTGTTGGAGACTTTTTAAGGGACGACTATAAAACCACAATTGGACTGTATGAACATTCTGAAAAATATTATTACATGCAATATCAAATTGTAGATTGAATTATTGCGCAATGCTGCCAAGTTACGAATTTTTGATAGATGGTAAAATAATTGTATTGCGGAGCTCCCCGCCAAACAAAAGGTCGAAGACTCGTTGAGCGGGCAGGTGCTCCGCTGATAAAAACGCCGACTACACACGAAACGATGTCTTTGGCAAGGTCGGCGATACAAGATATTGTCGTGCAAAATATGAAGGTGATTGAATGACAAAAACAAACGCCGTTGACCTTGGGAGGTGCAGCGGCGTTTTCTTTTTTTACCAAAGACTTGCCAAATCTTTAAGATTTGGCAAGTCTGAAACTATAATTCTTTTGTTTCAGTCTTCTTTACTTTTGTTGATTTTGCGTCGGTATCACAATCGTCTCCACAGCAACCATCTCCGCAATGTTCGCCTTCGGATTTCGATTTTTTCTTCATCTCAGTCTTTGGAGCAGATTTTCCTTCAGCAGCAGAAAATCCGGCATCACCGACTGCCTTAATCAGTGTTGCAGATGTTGTTGTGCTTGCAAACGTAACAGTTGCTTTATTAGTTTTCAAATCTACTTTTGCTTCTTTTACGCCGTCAACTTTTTTCAATGCTTTTTCAACAGTGCTTACGCACGATCCACATGTCATACCCGAAACATTCAGCGTGATGGTCTTTGTTTTATCTGCTGAGAATGCAGATAGAGCAAAAACAAGTGTAAAGAACAAGATCATTTTTTTCATTGTATCTCCTTTTGGTTTATGGATTAAATATAAGATTAAGTCTCTTAAATTTCAAGTTGGTATTATTTTTTCAAGTTTCTGTAAATTATATGAGGTATCGCTCATTCATTAAAATGAACATACTGCGATTTACCATAGTTCCTGTATCTGAAATTTATTTCAGATTCCGTTTAACCCCAAAACAGATTTTGAAAGAATCTGTTTCTTTATTGAACTGATATAGGCAAGGAATGGTTGATCTGGGCTACAACCTTACAACGAGATTAATTTGTAACAACCGGTGTATGTGAAAGGAACAATACAATTCCTTCCACATTTGTATTGGAACAAAATTTCCCTAATTCAGGATACTCCCCAAATAGGCAATGCTGTCAGGTTAAGGAAACACTTCGACTCCGTTCCGACAGTCATGCTGAGTGAATCCTGTTTTTTAGGATGAGTCGAAGCACTGTCGGAACGTTGCTCAGTGTGACTATTCGCTAACCTGACAGCATTGCCCCAAATAGGTGAGAGAAAGAAAAATGCTGCGTTGAGCGAAGTTGAATCGTATTATTATGCAGTTATGCGTATGCATGTCCGAAGGACTCTTCGAGCTTCGCATTTTCTTACAAACGACTTTTAGAGCAGACTCATTTATGATTAGCAAAAAATGGTTTCATATTGCCGATTGTGTATGATGTGCCTTGGAAAGTAAATTACAACTCTTGTCATTGAACAACTTACAGCAGGGAGTTGCGAAACAACATTTGCTGTTTCAGATTTTTCAAGCGGTAGGTATATTTACCGCTTGATGTGTGGAAGTTCCACGCACAGGAGAAAGATGATATTATTGAGATAAAGTGCTGGGACTGTTTTGAAGTTCTCAACCGCAGAGATGAGAAAAATATCGAGCGGTTTCACATTCGAGAGCGGGCTGCTGTCCGATCCGATACGAAGTATGCTTCGTAAGGATTTCTGTGGAAAGGACATCTTCGGAGAAGGCACATCCCGTTTTTTTATTTTTTAAAACTTGCTACACAAAACGAACTTTTCTATATTTTCCAGCCGTTACACTCACGCCAACATCAATTCAATGTCAAAAATTTATTGCACATCATTCGATTCCAAGATCGGTACGATTTACATCGCCTCAACGGAAAAAGGTGTGTGCAAAATTTGTATTCCCAAAGAGACAAAAAAAGATTTCTTTTCGTGGCTGACCACAAATTTTAATGAAGAAGATGTCGTGGACAACAAAAGCCGCAACAAGGATGTCATCGATCAATTGACCCGTTATTTTAACGGCAAGCTTGCAAAATTTTCCGTTCCGATGGATTTAATCGGTACGACATTTCAATTACGGGTGTGGAAAGAGCTTCGCAATATTCCATACGGCTCTACAATTTCGTATAAACAATTGGCTCGCCGTGTTGGTGTTCCGCGTGGGTTCCAAGCGGTTGGAAGTGCGAACAGTTGTAATCCAATGCCGATCATTATTCCGTGCCACCGTGTTATCGGAACTGATGGTTCACTGACCGGCTACGCTGCCGGAATCAAAACAAAAGAATTTCTTCTTCGCGCTGAAGGTGCGATCCTTCTTTAACTTCGATATTCTTTTTATCTAACAACTTCTATTTTTACTTCAGAAATTGTGTAACCAAAAAGCCGGTTCATGGTTCAAGTTCTTTGTCAAAGATTTTATCTTTTTCTTGAAACCTGAAACCCTAAATCTTAAACCGTCAATCGTAAACCGTTCATTGCATTGCCTTTGTTATTTGCGTATTTTTATTTCACAAATAATTTGCATCCATTTCAACATTGCAATTTAACACTCTAAGTATTTTTTACGAATGTCTTTATTGAATCAACTTAACCCCGTTCAACGCGCTGCGGCATCGGTCATTAACGGACCGGAAATGATTGTGGCAGGAGCCGGAAGCGGAAAAACGCGCGTACTAACTTTTAGAATTGCTCATCTATTAGAAGCCGGTATTCATCCTTCAGAAATTCTTGCGTTAACATTTACCAACAAAGCCGCAAAAGAGATGAAGGAACGGATCGAAAAACTTATTGGAACGAAAGCGCATTCCGTGTGGGCAGGAACGTTCCATTCGATCTTTGCACGCATCCTT
>JANONI010000096.1:0-3968 GCA_031420755.1 Bacteroidota bacterium
GCAGGATAAAAAGATAATGCTCGGCGTGAAGATCGGATTTGTGATAACGCTTGGAGTGTTTGCGTTTTATTTATTTACGCTGGACACATCCAATATTTCCGGATTGACAATAACAGTGTATTGGGTGCAGTTGTTTGCAACGGCAGCGGCAACAATCAGTTTGTTTTTTCGGACACGATAAATATATCGTATATTTTTTTCTTCTTTCCTAATTTTTTATATTCACAACACAATTCCATATTATTCATTATCGATTGTCAATTATTCATTGTTCTTATGATCCTCTCCGATAAAAAAATTCTCGAAGAAATGAAAAAAGGCACCATCGTTATCACGCCATTCAACAGAAAATTTCTTGGCTCAAACAGTTACGATGTTCATCTCGGGAAATATCTTGCAGTATATGAAGATGAGATTCTTGATGCGAAAGTTCATAACAAGGTGCACCATTTTGAAATTCCGAAAGAAGGATTGATCCTGGTGCCAAGTAAACTTTATTTAGGAGTAACGGAAGAATACACCGAATCGCATGCTCACGTTCCATTCCTTGAAGGAAAAAGTTCCATCGGACGATTGGGAATTGATATTCACGCCACCGCAGGAAAAGGTGATGTTGGTTTTTGCAATACGTGGACCCTTGAAATTTCCGTACGTCAGCCGGTAAAAGTGTACGCCGGAATGCCGATCGGTCAGTTAATTTATTTTGTTGTAGAGGGAGAAGTTGAAACTCTTTACAACAAGAAAAAAAATGCAAAATACAACAAGCGAACGATCAAACCGGTGGAATCGATGATGTGGAAGAATTTTAAGAAATAAACATGACATTATAATTCCACACCAACAATATTTGCTTGAACAACATCGCAGCCGCCATGAGGACTTTTTTTCATTTTTAATGTTGATATTCCTGAAAATGCTTGCTGCTCAAGTGTCTCAGCTTTAATTCCATTCCAATTACTGTTGAACCGAACAACAGCATAATCGCCCGAGATGCTGCAATCCAATACTTCGTGTTTTGAATGAGAGAAGGCGGCGAATTTTAAATAAAACTGTTCGATTCGCTTGCGCATTTCCTTTTTCGTAATTCGGATTTCAACGGAATCGTACATTTCATCTTCGGCAAAATCATTCAAAACATAGGTTAGCTCCCGCTCAAATAGCTGCCATAAAAATTGCTCGGCAAACTGCTTGGCGTCCAGTTCAAAATTTGGGTGAAACTCTTCGTAAATAAAATTACTGAACATTCCTTCGACATGAATATCGTCCGTTTCGTGATCCATCAATTCCTCCGTAACAAAGCGATATGCTTCTGCATCTGGCACCTCACAAATAAAATCAACATTCACATTGTGATCGGAAAGATAAGCAAGAACGTTTTCAAGTTTTTGATGAAGTTCAGTTTCCGGAATTTCAGCAAGCAATGGAAACGATGGATTACCGACGTATTCGCGGAGGGATATTCGTTTTGCACTTACAAATTTTTGTTCAAATTCCTCAATATGATTGAGCCATTGAGATTCTATTTCCGGCGGAAGATTGTTCTCTGTTGTTTCAAATGATGCACCAAACTTTTCTTCTATTTCCTTTTTCTTTGCTTCGTTCAATGCTCGCTGAATTTTGTCGTTGGTTTCATCAAATATGTTTTCCATAATACATCCTTTCTTATGATATTTGTAAAAACGTATTTTTCAACAACCAGATGGTTTTTGTCTCCCTCTTAATAGTTCGTTGTATGGTACTACACAATTACAATTTTTCTTAAAATAACTAAATGGTGATACAGAAGCAAAATAAACTTCGATTGCCTCTCTCCTTTTTTTGCGTTACTTTTCCCTACAGAATCGCTTCGCCACGTACACAAACTTTTCAATACACCATCATCGAGGTCAAAATGAAACGCACCGCTTTTGTGTTATTTTTTACGATATTTTTTTTACTGATAGTGAACGCACAAACCAAACGCCCGCTGCAACTTGAAGATATGTTTAACATTCAACGTGTCAGCGATCCGCAGCTTTCGCCGGATGGAAAAACTGTCGCGTATGTTGTCGGTGTTGTGGATAAAGCTGCAAATAAAACTAATACCGATATCTGGCTCATTCCTTCTACGGGTGGAACAGCAAAACAATTGACCAATTCTCCAAAAGCGGATCGTCATCCGCGCTGGTCGCCGGATGGAAAATGGATCGCATTCGAGTCCAACCGCGATGGGTCGTTGCAAATTTATCTGATCAATGTTGCAACCGGAGAATCCAAACAACTAACAACCATTTATACCGAAGCGAACGGCGCAATCTGGTCGCCGGATGGAAAGAATATTGCATTTGTTTCATCGGTCTTTCCAGAATTTTCGGACAAATCTTTTGCTGTTGCAGATTCTCTCAACAAAGTAAAACAAGAAGCGCGCGACAACAGTAAAGTAAAAGCAAAAATTTTTACCAAACTTCTGTATCGCCATTGGGATAGCTGGGTTGACGACAAGCGTCAGCATTTGTTTGTGATGAATGCGGACGGAGGGAATCTTCGCAATGTTACTCCCGGAGATCGCGATGCCGTGCCAACATCATCAACATTTTCTGCCGGCGATGAATACGATTTTTCTCCCAATCCGAAGGATGCTTCGCACGGAAAAGAACTTACCTTTACCGCAACGCCGATTCCTGTGCGCGAAGAATCGTGGAGCACCAATCAAGACATTTATACTGTAAATCTTGAAACTGGCGAACGAAAACAAATTACAACAAATCTTGCTGCAGACGGATTTCCGCGTTACTCTCCCGACGGAAAATATATTGCATACAGAGCACAATCGCGCCCCGGATTTGAAGCTGATCGCTGGCAGTTGATGTTGTATGACCGCTCAACAGGAAAATCAAAAAGCATCACTCCTACATTCGATACAAATGTTGACAATTATGTGTGGGCGAGTGACAGCAAACGTCTGTACGTTGAAGCAGAAGAAAAAGCAAATCATCCGATCTACTCAATCGCACTGGATGGAAAGATCGTAAAAGTATTTGATTCTGCAAACAACAGCAGCATAAATATTTCTCAAGACGGTAAAACACTTATCTTCGCGCATCAACGGCTCACGCGGCCAATTGAAATTTATTCGGTCGGAAGCGACGGAAAAAATCCGAAGCAATTAACAACAGTGAACAACGAGCTTTTCAAACATATAGAATTTGAACAGCCCGAATATGTGTGGTACGAAGGAGAGGGCAAAACACCGAATCAAATGTGGATTATTAAACCGCCGTTCTTCTCCGCCAAAGGCGGATCCGCCTCTGGTCACGAAGGACTCCTTCGGAGCGGAGACAGCACAAAAAAATATCCGTTAGTCTTTTGGGTGCACGGCGGACCGCAAGGGGCTTTCGGCAACGGCTGGTCGTACCGATGGAATGCGCAATTGTGGGCTGCACAGGGTTATGTTGTTGCGTTACCGAATCCGCGCGGCTCAACAGGATTCGGACAACAATTCACCGATGAAATTTCAAAAGATTGGGGAGGCAAAGTGTTTGTCGATTTGATGAACGGATTAGCATATCTTGAAAAATTGCCGTACATCGACACCACAAAAATGGCATCCGCAGGAGCGAGCTACGGCGGTTATATGATGAATTGGTTTCAGGCACACACGGATAAATTTAAGACACTTATTAATCACTGCGGCGTGTATAATTTTTATTCCATGTATGGAACAACGGAGGAAGTATGGTTCGATGAATGGGAACATGGCATTCCGTGGGAAACAAAAGATTTCGATAAATTTTCTCCGCACAAGTACGCCGATAAATTTAAAACGCCGACCCTTATCATCCATAACGAACTTGATTTCCGAGTGCCGATCGGAGAAGGAATGCAGCTCTTTACAACGCTTCAACGAAAAGGAATTCCGTCGAAATTTCTCTACTTCCCGGACGAAGGACATTGGGTGCTGAAACCGCAAAATTCTGAGTTGTGGCATA
>JANONI010000097.1:0-23780 GCA_031420755.1 Bacteroidota bacterium
CCGGAATAATGCAATCAATAGTCTGGTAAGAAATCTTTTTCCCGAGGCGAATACCCAGCTCAAATCCGAATGCGGTCACTTCTTCATACTTTAATGAATGAGCGAGCGTTTGCAGCAGATTTCCTTTTTCAAAATAATACAGCGTTACAAAATCATCGATAACTCCACCCTCGCGAAACCGATCAATGAGCACTGTGAACGTGTAATCATTTTCGCGGACGATGGATAACGCATTCCAACAATTGCTGCACACTCTGCGTTCGTCATCGTTCAACCGTGCACCGCAATGAAGACATTCGGTGACGAATAAAAAATCATGGAGTGGCTGTAGAATGGAAGAAAAGGAAATCATCGACATTCGTTCTAATTATTGAGACATCTGAAAAATTTCTGAACCATAGTATCCGCAACCTTTAGGGTTGCGAAAAACAATTGATTTAGAGTTTTTTAACGCACGCATAAAGCGTGCGGATACATTTTTCAGATGTTTCTTATTATAAGACCAACGCTGTTTCTATTTTTTCCCTGTCAGGTTATTGATCTCATCGCGCAATTGAGCTGCGCGTTCAAATTCCAGTTCGGCTGAAGCGCGAAGCATTTCGCTGTTCAATTCTTCAAGAAGATCTTGCCGTTGTTCGGCGGAAAGATATTTGGTGATCGATTCCGCAACAACGGGAAGATGCCGCTGATCTTTCCGTGCATCGTACCGCGAAGAAACATCGGCAACAGCAGTGGAAGCCAGAATCTCATCGCGCGATTTGTAGATCGTTGTCGGTGTAATTCCATGTTCGGTATTATATGCTATTTGTTTTTTACGTCTGCGGTCGGTCTCATCCATCGTTTTCCTCATTGAGTCCGTGATCCTATCCGCGTACATAATCACTTTGCCATTTGCATTCCGCGCTGTTCTTCCTGCCGTTTGGATAAGTGAACGTTCGGAGCGCAGGAATCCTTCTTTGTCCGCATCCAGAATAGCAACAAGCGACACTTCCGGAAGATCGAGACCTTCGCGCAGCAGATTGACTCCAACAATCACATCGCTGTTTCCCAAACGAAGATTCCGAAGAATTTCAACTCTATGAAGCGCATCAACTTCGGAATGGATATATTCCACTTTGATGCCGATTTCAAGAAGATATTCGGTAAGATCTTCCGCCATTCGTTTCGTCAACGTTGTAACTAATGCTCGTTCATTCTTTTTTGTAACTGCACGAATCTCTGCGATCAGATCATCGATCTGCTGTTTCACCGGACGAACTTCAATCACCGGATCGAGCAGCCCCGTCGGGCGAATCACCTGTTCAACAAACACTCCCTGTGTTTTTTCCATTTCATATTTTCCCGGCGTTGCGCTTACAAAGATTGTTTGATTCACGATCTGTTCCCACTCATCAAACTTTAGCGGACGATTATCGAGCGCGGATGGGAGGCGAAATCCATGTTCTACTAATGTCAATTTGCGGCTGCGGTCGCCAAAATACATTGCGCCAATCTGCGGCACACTTACGTGCGATTCATCGATGATGAGAAGAAAATCTTTCGGAAAATAGTCGAACAGACAGAATGGACGCGAACCGGGCGGGCGCGAAGCAAGATGACGCGAATAATTTTCAATACCGCTGCAATATCCAACTTCGCGCATCATTTCAAGATCGAACCGCGTTCGCTGCTCAAGCCGCTGCGCTTCAACAAGTTTATCAAGATGGCGCATTTCCGTCAGCCGCTCTTTTAATTCGATCTCAATTGACTTTATTCCTTTTTCCAACGACTCGCGTGTCGTTACAAATTGTTTTGCGGGATAAATCACATCGTAATCCGTTTCGCCGATGATCGAACCATCAAGCGAATTGATATACGAAATTTTTTCAATTTCATCGCCAAAAAATTCCACACGGATCGCTTCATCATTTTCATACGCGGGGATCACTTCAACAACATCGCCGCGCACGCGAAATGTGCCGCGCTGAAATTCATAATCGTTGCGGGAATAGAAAATATCGAGCAGTTTACGGAGCAATTTATTCCGTTCAATCTTATCCCCTTTTTTGATCACCACCATTTGCGCGATCCATTCATCCGGCGCACCGATACCATAAATGCAACTGACCGATGCAACAACAATTACGTTTCGCTTTCCGGAAAGAAGCGCGCTTGTTGCGCGCAGCCGAAGACGATCTATCTCTTCGTTCACCGAAGAATCTTTTTGAATATACGTATCGGTTGTCGGCACGTACGCTTCGGGCTGATAATAATCGTAATAGCTGATGAAAAACTCTACGTGATCGTTCGGGAAGAATGTTTTAAACTCGGCATACAACTGCGCAGCCAGAGTTTTGTTATGCGACATGATCAGCACGGGGCGATCGAAATTTTTGATAACGTTGGAAACGGAAAATGTTTTTCCGCTGCCCGTTACGCCAAGCAGTGTTTGATATTTGTCTCCACGCTTAATTCCTTCCGTCAGTTGACGGATCGCTTCCGGCTGGTCTCCTTGCGGCGTGTACTCTGAAACAAGTGTGAAGGACATTGTATTTAATCGTCTCTTAAAAGTCTTGGTTCACACAACATTGTAAAGGTTATGCAAACAGATTTGTATTTTTTTATTTTTTTTCAGTGCTTATCGAGAAAACCTTGCGAAGGTTTTATGAATTTTTCAAATAACCTTCGCAAGTCCCAAAGGGACAGAGACTGTGTCAAAAGTGTATTGCCGACCTCTGGTCGGCACATTTAATTGTAAAAATAATGAAAATAGTAACATCGCCGAACGGAGTTCGGCGATACAAATAGTTTTGACACAAACTCGACACCTTTGGTGGTTACTTGTTTTTAGTTTCTTTTTAAAATTCGATTATTTGCTTTCTTGTAAAAACCTTACGATCTCCGCGGTAAGTTTTCTTGGTGAAACACGAACGGACTGTGCCAGAATTTTATTTGCAATTCCCGGAATGATCACGGTCTTTCCTTTCATCAATCCTTTATATCCGACCGATGCAACTTTTTTTGCATCCATCACCATTCCGCTGCTGGAAAATAATTTTGTCTTTTGCATCTGTGCGCGTTGTTGGAATCCTGTTTTGGTCGGACCGGGACATAAGACTGAAACTGTTACGCCGGTTCCTTTTAATTCATTCGCCAACGCTTCGGAAAGAAATAGAACGTATGATTTGCTCGCATAATACACCGCCATCAACGGTCCCGGCTGGAATGAAGCGGTGGATGCAACATTCATAATTCGTCCGAATTTTCGTGCAACCATTCCTTTCAGAAATAATTTTGTCAGATGCGTGAGTGCGGTGATGTTCAATTGAATCATGTCCAATTCATCCTGTAATTCCGTTTCGTTAAATTTTCCCAGCGCGCCGAAGCCCGCATTGTTCACAAGAAAATCTACCGTAATCTTGTTCCGTTCAAGATAATGGAATAATTCATTCGGCGCATCAACAGACGAAAGATTCATCGGAACGATGTGAACGGTGATATGATAGGATGAGTGAAAATCTTCTGCAATCTTTTTTAATGTGTCGGCACTTCGCGCAACAAGCACAAGATCGTGTCCATCCTTTGCAAACAGCTTCGCAAGTTCGTATCCAATTCCACCGGATGCGCCGGTAATCAATGCGGTATGTTTTGTCATGGCAAGAACTCCTTTACGGTTTATATAACCCTTTTGCATTTGCTCCCATCAAACCGGATTGATAGGAACGTTCATCAACGCGCTGCAACGAACGGATCTGAGCAGGAGTCATCAATTTCGTTACAGGAATGTTGCTCAATTTCAATCCGATCTCTTCCATTATTTTATCATCAAATTCAAAATTTTTATAGGTGGAAAGATTCAACGGAACGGTGAATTGACGAAGCGTTTTTTCTTTGTTCACATTATAGAACAATTCAAAATACGACATCACTAATTCACGAACAGTTCTATAGATTGGTTCGCGATACCGCAATCCCGCAAAATTCGATTTTGCAATTGCGCCGAAACATCCGTTCTTCTTGAAGATCGCAATAACATGATCGTCATCTCTTACCGCCTGCATATCAACAATCAGCGGAGGAAACCCGATTCGTTCTAACATGGCTGCGGCAAAGACCGCACCATCGAAACAATGCGCTTTGTTGTCTCGCAGTACGCTGCGCGGAGAGCGATAACAGGATTCCGCACTGTATGCGGCTGTATCCAAGAACTGCTGAATTGTGTACGGCGTTGTAAGCGTGCGTATTGTTTTCAGTTCCGGTGTTGTCCAGCCGGTGCGATTGGTGAAACTGTTCATTATTTGTAACTACTCAGTGTTGATAATTTATTTGCCACGAAAACACCTGCCTGCACAAAGCCAACGCTTTGTTTCAGCGAAGGCAGGTGATTTAGTGGCATATTACTGAATTAATATTTTAATATGCTGAGGAGTTACCATTATTTCAAAAACAGTAATTTTTTTGTTTGAGAAAAATTCTTCGTTTCCATTTTATAGAAATAGACACCGCTGGAATAATTTCCCGCATCCCAATCCATGCTGTATGTTCCCTCTTCCAAATTTGTATTCATCAGCGATGCAATCTCTTTTCCATCCGCGGAAAAGACCGACAGTTTCACATTTCCCGCTTTGGCAACGTCAAACTGAATTGTAGTTTTTGGATTGAATGGATTCGGAAAATTTTGGTGAAGATTGAATGATTCCGGTTTTGATGATTCTATCTTTTTAACCGATGCCGGCAAATTCAGCAGTCCTGCATTTACCCATGCGGTGTACCACAAACTGGCAATAGAGACCGTAGCAGATTGGATTTGAACTTTCGTGAAACCATTCGTCTTTTCCCACATTTTGCTGTAATAATCCGAAGGAAGTGCGGGCGCACCGGTAATACCATTGTATCCGTTCGGAGGTGCTGCGTATTTATCGGCAAGCAACAGCGAGTCTAACAACGTAATTGAATTTAGAATGAATCCCATCGAAAACTCTAACACGTTATCAATATATTTTACAGAATCTTTTTTTATCGATAGCTGTGTCTGATAATTTGTTATCATTTGCGATTCATATCTGGAATGAATTCCCTTCTGACTTGAGAATTGTCCGTTATAATTTTTGGTTGCGTGAACAGGAACGTGAGAATCGGCAACATAATGCCCAAGATCGCTTGCCGTTTGATACGATTTTGTCCAATCACCGCGTTTTAATTGCGCAGTCAAAGAATCCATATAGAATTTTATTACCCATGGAACAGTACCATTCTCTTTCACTCGGGTTCGCGTATATGTTTGAATCAACGAATCGAGGTTTCGGGGAAGCCAAATATTGAAATTCGGATAATCATCAATATCAAGAAAGTGAATGTATTGTTCGGCATAAAAATTTGTGTCAGTATTCGAGCGGCGATTATCCGGATCCATTGCGCGATCATTGAAGAACTGCGCTTGATTGATAAAGAGCTGCATAGACTGCGGAAGATGCACTGTTGCATTTTTATTGATATACCTATGGGCGACTGTGCCCCATCCAAACAGTGCTTGAAAACAGAACAGTACGAGTAGAACAAAAAACTTCATCATTACACCTCCTATGATTAATTATTAGTAGAGACATCTGAAAAATTCGTTGTCTATTGTCATTCTCTACCCTACGGGTCGTAGACGAGTCGTAGACCGAAACAAAGCATCGGCTTCGTGTTTACACACCGTAGTGTTTCAACACGCAGGCGTGCAGGCAGGATCCTCAGAATGACATTGATTGTAGATTTTTCAGATGTCTCTATCGGTAACTGCTCAGCGTATTTTTGAGAATGCTGTTTTATGCTAAGGAAATTAATGCGAAGCTCCAAAGGAGTCCTTCAGACATGCATACGCATAAACATAACACCTCTGTTGAAATACTGTATGGCGAGACTCTGTCTCGTCAGTGCGAATCGGCCTACGGCTCGTAGAGAGATTCGCACTACAAAAAAATTTACAGAAATAATATCTGAGTAGGTACAATTATTGTACGATTACAATTACAATATAGAATATATTATTGGCAAGAAAAAGCCGATGAATGTTTAACTCTCTGTAAAAAAAGCGGTACTGGTTGGTCCTTAAAAAGTAAGAAACCTTCTCTTCAATCTTATTAAAAGTGCGGCAAAAAAAAGTTAGCGTTTCTCTTCCACTTCGTTGATATACGCTGCGCACACTACATCTCCCATCACATTAATCACCGTTCTTCCCATATCAAGAATTCTATCAACGCCAAGAATGATTGCCAAGCCATCCGGAGGAACGCCGACCTGAGCCATCACGATCATCAATAGCGGAAGCGATGCTCCCGGAACACCGGCAACACCAATTGCGGAAATGACACAGAGTGCAACGATAAGAATCTGCTGGCTGATTGAAAAATCGATTCCAAACACTTGCGCAATGAAGAGAACAGCCGCACCTTCAAACAACGCCGTGCCGTTCATATTCATTGTTGCTCCGAGCGGAAGAACGAATGATGCAATTTTTGGGCGAATACCAAGTGCGGTTTCCGAAACCCGAATTGTTGTTGGAAGCGTTCCGTTGCTTGATGAGAGTGAAAATGCGGTTACCATAATCGGCGATGCGTTGCGAAGAAATTCTATCGGATTTCGTTTCGTAAGAAGTTTGAGAAGAAGCGGATAAAAAATAAATAGAACGATCGCATAGCCAAACAAAACGAGAAACACGTACATGCCAACCTTTTGTAAAAGTTCAAGTCCGAACCGTGCGGTAACTCCAAAAATCAAACAAAAGACGGCGGCAGGAGCAAGTTTCATCGCAAAACCGACGATAGCGATCATTGCTTCTGACCATGCATCAAGCCAGCGAACCATTGCATCACGCTTATCCGCTGCAATTTTTGTGAGTGCAGCACCGAGCAACAATGAAAAAACAATCAACGGTATCATCTCCATTTCAGTAATGGCGTTGGTGATGTTTCGAGGAATGAACATGTCAAGAAGTTGATTGACTACCGCTAGCGCGCCGGTTGCAACAACCGTTCCGGTCTTTGCTGCAATCTCTTTTGTTTGTGTTGCATACGAACTCATCAACACTTCGCGCGCCACAGGATCAAATCCATCCCCGGGGCGAACAACTTCAAGCAATGTAATTCCAACCACTGCGGAAAATGCAGAAGTAACAAGAAAGAATATCAATGTCCGTCCGCCGATCTTTCCAAGTTTTGTCAAATCGCCCAATCCCGCAACACCGGAGGCAAGCGACGCAAACACCAGCGGAACAACAACGATGAAAAGCAGACGAAGAAATATTTGTCCGACCGGATGCGCAATGGTATTGATCAGTGTGTTGAGTGTTTCTTTTGCGCTATCGTTTCCGGCAACAGTAATGTTTGCTATTATACCGATTATTGCTCCAGCGGCTAGAGCGATCATTATTTTCCAGTGGTTGTCTTTTTTCATAAACCCCTTTTTGATTTTAGAATTTAGGTGATTAAGATATTTGCAATTTTCATATTGGAATTTCCAATTATTATATCTTCGCTCAATTTCGTGCGATAATTTTTGACGCTGAAATAATTCTGGTTATTTCATGATCATCATATGCGTTGAACATGTTGCAATCAATTTCCCTTTGCTGTTCACCGCTTCCGCTGAAAGATGTATTGCTGTACTGCTACGCGAAATCACTCGAGCGGTAATTGTAAGCGTATCACCGGCAGCAACCGAACGAATGTAATTCGTGTGGATATCCATTGATGTGCAAAGATTTCTGGCTGCAAGATAGCTTAACGGACCGATCACATTATCGAACGCAGCGGTGATAAATCCACCCTGCATCACCATCATTGGATTGAGATATTCTTTTTCAACAGGAAATGAGATTTTTAACATCGTTCGGGATTCGTATTCCAGATATTCCGGTTTCATCAACACGAAACAATTTGGCGGTAATTGCGCTGTTGGAAATTGTTTATTGCACGATGCCATTTCTGAAAACAATATTTGTATTGAAGGATGCATAATATTTAAAATTCGATCATAAATTTTCCATCAGACATTATAATTTTTTCATCAAACCATACTGTTGGCAATTTTACAAGACCATCCAAATGGCTTGCAACGCGAACAGTTCCACCCATTGATTTATTGTCGCCAAACGCGATGTGAATTGTTCCCATCACTTTTTCATCTTCAATGATCTTTCCGGTAATGATTGCCTTATCATTTGTTCCTATTCCAAATTCTGCAATGGTGTATGCATCTTTTCCATGCGGTTCAAGAAGTTTTTTGAGCGTTTCTGCTTCTTCTCCTCCTTCAATGGTGGTTGCATAACCATCTTTTACAATAATACGGATTGGCGTTTTAACAATCCCAACCATTGCCATTGAACCATCAACGACCACAACACCATTCGAGAGACCTTCAAGAGGTGCAAGATATGCCTCTCCGGTCGGAAGATTTCCCGATTGTCCTTTGGCGTGAAATAATCCGGAGCTTGCGTGCGCGGTTCTCCCTTTCATTGGCAGCGAAATATCTGTTCCTGCGGGAGACGTAACACGAATAACGGAAGTTTTTTCCATTAATGAACAGAGGTGAAATGTGCGGCGGGCAATTGCGTTGTAATCAGCATTCATACAGCGAACCATTATTTCTTCCGTCACTCCCGGCAGCGTTGCGATCCGCACCCCAAGCGCACTGGCGGAACGGCGTGCATCGGTGTGCGTTAATGATTTTGATGTCGGACAAAATACAACATCGAATTTTTTCATTAACTCGGCAACTTCAACCGGCGGTTCTTCACCATTTGATTTTCGCGGAAGAATTTCACTGAGCAGCACGTCGTTGTCAAAATCCTTTGCCGCTTTCCATAATGCATAACCGAGCGTGCGAAGAGGTTCATCGGTGATGATAAGAATTCGTTCGTTCTGTTTCACTCCCATACAATCACGAATTGCGATTTGAGAAGCAGAGTAGAGTTCGTTTGAAATTTTCATAATAAAATCAAGGTAAAAGGTAAATGAAAAACGGTAGGTTTATTTTATCGTTCTTCTGTATCTGATCAAACCACTTAAAAGAGCGTCAACAGTATCAATGTGTTTTTGAATCTTCTCGATTTCGTCCTTGTTGACAAAATGTAATCTCGAAACAATTTCTAATTGAGTATCTAACTCACTTAACGATGCACGGGAAAAAACAAAAAACTGAATGGCATCTTTCCTTCCCTGTCGCGCCGCTCCTTCTGCAATATTTGATGGGACAGAAACGGAAGCTCTTCTCATTTGACTGGTCAATCCAAATTTTTCATTATCTGGAAACTTCTCGGTAACACTATAAACAGAAGTAACAAGATCGATTGCTTCTTGCCAGACTTTTAATTTTTTATGACTTTTTTCCATCTTCCTTTTAAAACCTTCAAGGTTTTATTTTGGGGAAGCACAATAAAATTTAACAGTACAAAATTAAATCAAGTTAAACCTTGAAGGTTTTTAGAGATTCCCAGTTGACATTTTACACTTAACACAACACTAGTTTTTAACATTACATCTCACTTTTACCATCTTCCTTCTTACGCTTTAATCGTTTCCAACCCTTGGGCATTTGGTCCGGTTTCATTGCGACGAAGCAAATAAGCAAAAAGAAATCCGAAAAATCCGAGCGAAGAAAATATCCACATTCCCAACGAGTATCCATCGGGATTCGATGCGCTGGCTGCGGAAAAATCGTTCGCCCAGCCAATAAGGAAATTAAATCCGGCTAATCCGATATTTTGAATGAGTGTCATTAAGCCGTACGCGGTGCCAAGTTTTTTTTCTTCTACAAGATAACTGACTGACGGCCACATAATAGCTGGAATAAGAGAAAATGCAATTCCCATCATCGCCATTGGAACATAAAGAGAAATGTGAGTGTACGCCATCATTAAATAGACAGGAACAAGAAGAATAGAACCGAACATCATAAAGAGAGAACGTTTCCCAATTTTATCGACCATCAATCCGAATAAGGGAGTAGCAACCATTGCAAAAAGTGTGAGCATGCTGGAAAGAAATCCTCCCAGTTCACGCGAGGTGCCGTGCGCCTCCATAAAAAACTTTACGGCAAATGTTTGGAATGGAAAGATTGCAGAATAGAATGTGATGCACAATGCAACGATAAACCAATACGATTTTCCGAATTTAAAAATATCGGAGAAATTAACTTTATCGGTAGCTCCGGCAGTACTGATCTGATATTTATTTTCGGCGTTCGACTCAAGAATCCAATAGAGCACCGCTCCCGCAACGCACACCACGCCGAACACAACGGAGATCATCAACGCTGCCTGCCAGTGTTCGTAATATGTTGATGCCCATGAAGGAGAATTTAACGCTGCAAACGAACCAAGCCGAGCGATGGTAAGATTGATGCCAAAAGCAAAACTTAACTCTTTTCCTTTGAACCATTTTGCAATTGCCGTTGTTACTGCTACGATCAATGATTCGGCACCAAGCCCAAACACTAATCTTCCGGTTGCCATCACCAAGAGCGTGCCGCTTGAAACTGTGATCGCTGCGCCAAGCAAACACAGCACGGCAAAAATTAATGTCGATTTTTTTGTTCCGAGGCGGTCAATAATAAACCCGCCAATGAGAACCATAAAAATATTCGGCACGCTGTAAATTGCCTGCAACAAACCAATATCGGAATCGGTAAAATTTAGCTGCGTAACAAGAACATCGGCAAGCGGGCTTATCGCATCATAAATATAATAATTGCCGAACATTGCAAGAGAAATACAGATGAGGACAAGCCAGCGAAAAGCCCGCGGCGGTGGCGGAAGTGTTGTTTCAACGTGTTGTGGTGTCATAGAAAAAGACCATTTTATGGATAGATGTTTTTTTGTGGGATAAGATAAGAAAAAAAACGCCGCACAAAACTGGGGCGACGCTTTTTTTTATGAGATAAATCGTTTTCATTTGTTCAATGTACGTTCCTGTTTGACATTTTTTAAAATCTCAAGAGTGAACTTCCAGAATACTCAATCTCGTTCCAACGCTCTCTACCCTACGGGTCGTAGACGAGCCGTAGGCCTTGCGTGGAAACATAAAACTGGACGCTACAGCGACCGTATCTTTTCTACGTTACTACGCCGGAGCGTAGTAACGAGATAATCCGCCTGTCCGCCGAACACGTTCTTTGGAAGGCGGGCATCGAACCATTTTATCACAAAAACAACTTTCTGCGTAACTTCAGTTACTGTTAGACATTTTTTAAAATCTCAAGAGTGAACTTCCAGAATTTATCGACAGAATCAATATGAATCTTTTCGTCTGGCGAATGTACGCCTTCCATTGTTGGTCCAAATGAAATCATATCCATTCCGGGATATTTTTCCCCGATGATACCGCACTCAAGTCCGGCGTGAATTGCTTTCACTTCGGGATATGTTCCGTACAATTGTTTGTACGATTCTTTCGCGATATTCAAAATTGGTGATGCAAGATTCGGTTTCCAGCCGGGGTATCCTTCGGTGTGAATTACTGTTGCGCCGCCAAGCGTGAGAATCGCATTCATTGTTTGCAGTGCTTCGTCTGTTTCGGATGCAACGGAGCTTCGCTGGCTGCTAATCAGTTCAATCGTATTCTTTTCTGTTTTGATAATAGCAACATTGGTTGATGTCTCAACGAGTCCCTGAATATCCGCGCTCATTTTTAAGACACCGTGCGGCAACGATGCAATTGTTTTAAGAAGAAGTGATTGTGCTGCTTTTTTGAGAACTTTCGCTTTCGTTACTTGCACTGTTTCCACGATCAGTTGAAGATCGGGTTCAACGGTGGAAAGTTCCGCCCGCACAATTCTATTCCACCGTTCGACCAATGTTATTGTTTTTTTTACATTTTTTTGGGGAACAAAAATAATTGCTTCTGCTTCGCGAGGAATTGCGTTGCTCTTATTTCCTCCTTCAATGGAAGAAAGCCGTGCCCCAAGATTTTCCAACGCCATCAACACACGGTTGATTATCTTGATAGAATTGCCGCGACCTTTGTCGATCTCTAATCCGGAATGCCCCCCTTTTAATCCTTTCACAATCAATTTTAGTGAACTGAAACCTCTTGGAACATTTTGTAAGGAAAGTTTCCATTTCCCAATCGTATTGCGTCCGCCGGAACAGCCGACAAACACCGATCCTTCTTCTTCGGAATCGAGATTCATCAACATTTTGCTTTCCAGAAAACCCGGTTTTAGATTGTTTGCGCCGGTCAATCCTGTTTCTTCGTCAACGGTAAAAAGAAATTCGATCGGTCCGTGAACCAATGAACCATCTTCCATAATGGCAAGATTTGTTGCAACGGCAATCCCATTATCTGCACCGAGCGTTGTACCGTTTGCCATTAACATATTTCCTTTTCGAACAAGTTCGATCGGGTCTTTCAAAAAATCATGGACTTTGTCCTTATTCTTTTCCGGCACCATATCAAGGTGTCCCTGCAGACAGATCATCGGAACGTGTTCTTTTCCCGCAGTGGCTTTTTTCTTCACCACAACATTCAGAAATTTATCGCGCTTCGCTTCCAAGCCGAGGTTTTTCGCCGTTTCCAAAATGTAATTGGAAATTGCTTTTTCATGTTTTGACGGACGCGGGATTCTGCTGATCTCGGCAAAATATTTCCATACGAGTTCGGGTTGTAATCCTTTAATTGCTTCAGACATAAATTCTCCTATAGGATTTCAGAAAAACACAAAAGCGCGAAGACATTGTTGTTGTATTCGCGCTTTCGCATTGTAGCGGTATTTAATACAACAAGATTATTTTTTCATTGCAACTTTATACAGCGCAATACCCATTGTTGTAAATGCAGCAACGCCGAGCAATTCAAATCCGTTGGCGCCGAGTAAATGTTCTATGTGCGATTCGATGCTTAATGATTCCATAAACTCTTTTGCGTACACCGTAACAATTGCAACAATTACGCCGAAGAGTGCGCCGCCGGCAACAAGACCGGTTGCAAACAAACTTCCTTTACCAAGTTCGGCATCTTCCTGAACTTCACCTTTTCGTGTACGAACAAAATCAGCAACACCTTTTATTGCACCGCCGGCAAAGATTGGCAGCGTTGTGGAAAGCGGAAGATATAATCCGACCGCAAACGACAATGATTTTACTCCGGAGAGTTCCATAACGATAGAGATGAACACGCCGACCAGCACGAATTGCCAATCAAGATTGAATGATAATAACCCTTTGATCAGCGTTGCCATTAATGTTCCCTGCGGAGCAGGATAACTTTCTGTTCCGATCGCATGATAAATTCCTTGCGAGATCATTTCGGGAGTCGGTGTATCAAGAACCTGAACCGTCCAGCCGATCACCGCAGAAGAAACAATTGCGCCGATGAACAATGCAAGCTGCTGATACTTCGGTGTTGCACCGACAATGTATCCGGTTTTCAGATCTTGCGAAGTTGCGCCCGCATTTGCTGCTGCGATACAGATCATTCCTCCGACAACAAGTGCCATTGGTTCATAGAGCATACCGGTCCATCCGATTCCAATAAAGATCAGAGATGTTGCCATTAATGTTGCAATGGTCATTCCTGAAATTGGATTAGATGACGATCCGATAACACCAACGATACGGCTTGAGACTGTAACAAAGAAAAAACCAAAAACGATAATAAGAATACCAAGAACGAACTTGCTGATAATAGTATCTCCGGGAATGATTGGAAGGATTACAATGAGTATGACGAGACCAAGCGAACCGCCAATCACCGCAAGGAACGATAGATCTTTATCGGTTCGAGCTACGGACACACCGGAGTTTCTATTTTTCAATGAAGCGATACCTCCTTTAAATGAATTAACGATTGTCGGAAGCGATTTTAGTAATGTGATAAATCCACCGGCGGCAACTGCACCAGCACCAATTTGGCGGATATAAGCAAAGTAAACAGCACTTGCAGTATTGGCAAACGATTGTGTTGCCGGATCCCATCCACCCTTGCCGCCTGCGACTGCTAAATCTTTTAAGTATCCAAGCGATAGAAGTTGCTCAGCGATTGCTACCGGAGGAACGAGTGACGCGAGCAGCGGAATTAAACCGAGCCACGCAAGCACGCCGCCCGCAACAAGAACGCCGGCGATCTTCGGACCAATGATATACCCAACACCCATATACTCGGGAGTAATCTCGCCGCTAACAGTCGCCGAAGGGAAATATTTATTTGTTTGCTGCGAAACCAACGCCGGAGTTTCTGCGATTACATGAAATACTTTCTGAAGCATAGCATACACGAATGCAAACCCTAAACCTTGATATGCAGTTTTTGAAAAATCTCCACCTTTTTCTCCGGCAATCAATACTGATGCGCATGCGGTTCCTTCGGGATATGGAAGCGTATTATGCTCCTGAACAATCAGCGAACGACGAAGAGGAATCATCATCATTGTGCCAAGCATTCCACCCAACATTGCAAGGGTGAAAATTGTCCAATAATTGAAGTATGCAGCTCCGCCGCTTTCAATGGAGAGAAACAAAAATCCCGGAAGCGTGAAGACTACTCCCGCCGCAATTGATTCTCCGGCGGAACCGGTTGTTTGAATGATGTTATTTTCAAGAATGGTTGTCTTGAACATTTTTTTTCCGAGTGAGATCGCGATGACCGCTATCGGAATGGATGCAGAAACGGTCAGTCCGGCTTTCAGCGCAAGATACACTGTTGATGCGCCAAAGACGATACCGAAAAATGCGCCAAGCAGAATTGATTTAATTGTGAATTCGGGAATGATCTGCGAATCTGCAATAAATGACGCAAATTTTCCCGATGGTTGTTGTTGTGAGGACATTACACTCCCTCTCTAATTAGTGAATAGTGAGATTTGATTGATGTATATTTTTTTGCTGAAGTCAACAATAATTCTTACGCGTACAATAATCTGCCTTTAGGTTGAGGAATTGTTCTGCCGAGTTCTTTTGCTGTTTCAATCCATTCACTTATGACAACTTGAATGTTTTGCAACGCTTCATCATAGGTTTTCCCATCAGCCATACAGCCAAGAAGTTCGGGCACATCAGCGATAAACAATTCATCTTCTTTGCTCCAAAAAATAATTACTTCATATCTAAATTGTTCCATCATCGTCAATTCCTCCAAGTTTATATTTTATGATAATATTACGTACCTGTTTTACCTGGTACGATTTTGCATTGTTACCGTTTGGCTGCAGATTGATAATTTCTTCGATTCCTTCTTTAGAAAAAATATGATGGCTTCCTTTAATACGAAGTTCGAAGTGAAGATACAACAATAGATTTTTAAGATCATCAAATACTATATTCCTATCCGACGTGCCCAGCAATATTCGCACGATAATTTTGTTGTACTTACTCATTTTTATTACTGCCCAATCCCAAACATTGCTTTGAACACATTTCCTGCCATTTGCGGATTCTCTTTTAATCGCCGAATAGAATATCCATACCAATCTTTGCCAAATGGAACATAGACGCGAAGGCGATGTCCCTCTGCAATCAACGTATTCCGTGTTTCATGGCGAACGCCCAGCAGCATTTGGAATTCATATTTCGTTTTCGGAATATTCAACTCTGCAATCATTTTTTTCGCGCCGTTAATCAGCACATCGTCGTGGGTTGCAATGCCGACATAACATCCGTTGTCAAAAAGAATGCGGAGCAGTTTCAGATAATTATTTTGGATTCCCTTGCGGTCTTTAATCGCATCTTCCGGCGGCTCATTATAGATACCTTTGCATAACCGCACATTTGCTTTTTCGGCAGCAAGCAAACGAGTATCTTTTTCACTACGATGCAGATATGATTGAATTACGATTCCAACCTTTTCATATCGGGAACGCATTGTCCGATATATTTCAATTGTATCATCAGTACAGGTTCGATCTTCCATATCAATGCGGACAAAATTATTGTGCGTTCTCGCAGTTTCGATGATTGCATTCATATTATCGACACAAAATTGTTTATCCATTTTAAGACCGAGTGAGGTCAGTTTAATGGAAAGATTTGAATCGATATTGTTTTGTGTGATGGCATTCAACACGGCAACACTCTCGTCTCGGCTTTCAATTGCCTGACCTTTCGTAAAAATATCTTCGCCAAGAACATCAACCGTTGCCATTGCGCGAATTGCATTCAATTGTTGAACGGTTTTTACGGCATCGGACAATGAAGTGCCTGCAATATATCTGCCGGCAACTTTTGCAACAATTTGTTTCGGAACAAACGGAAGAGTTCCAACAATAAGATTATTAAGAAGGTTCATGTTTTCTATTTATAACACGAATACAAAGCTGACTTTTGGTGTAATTCGTTTTTGCGGCTTGTAACCCGTTACATTTCCGTCCTTATCTTTTTCAGGCGCAAATGTCCACATATATAATGTTGAAACGATCATGAACGGATATGGTTTGTATCCAACTTCTGCATACAATAATGAACGTTCATCAAGCGTAAAGACATCCTTGTTGCTTTGAATATTCCGTTTATCATATCCGGCACTCACCATTATGAGAGGAATTTTGCTTCCGGTATTTGTGCCAAGGTGCAAAATTCCGCTTTTTGAATCTAAATCCAATTTTTGATATGATCCTTCAATTTGTATTGTGCCGAGCAGATCAACCAAGAGACTTCCGAAATATCCCGGACCGGGAGATTTTGTATCGGAGAGAATCTTTGCTTTCGATGAAAAATTTTTCACCAATCCGGCGGTATCGACTGTTAAAGAGTAGCGATCGAGTTCGTAGAACGAATTAAAATACGATGGCAGATATTTTTCGGTCTGTGCAAACCGTCGTTCGAACTTCGTGAAAATCTTGATCAATCCCATGCCGGAAAAATTCGTTTCTAACCCGACCGACATGCCGCTTCCAAAACTGAGTATCTTCGCAAAATCATAATAGAGCGTCATATCAACGACAGGAATACGGAGCAGCGGAAGTCCGAGATCGAATCCAATAACATTCATTGATCCATCTTCAAATTTTGCTTTCCCAGCAAAATTATATGATGTGTCTCGAGAATCACCTCGGATGTCGCTCGCCCAGGTTGCACCAACTTCTAATCCTCCAATAACCGGGATGGAAGCAGCGGGTGTAAATTGCAACGGACGTGTATATCCGCGCATACCCAACACACTTGCTCCTGCAAAATTGCCGTACACTGTTTCTAATCCCCATTTGTCAAAATCAAGATCGAACTCCGCTCCAATTTTTCTATTATCAAAACTCGGGCTGTTCTTGTAATTATAGAGAATGGAACCGTGTCCGAGTTTTGCATAATCCAATGCGCCAAGGCGAATATAAAATTCATCTCCTTTGCTTCCGTATCGTAAATATCGAATAATGCGGAGATAGTCGTACGTTTCATCGAAATCTTCTTTACGGATCTTTTGATTTTTACTGCTAACGTGCAGATTCAGATCAAGACCGACACCGAATTTTCCGAATGCGATTTCCGGCGCGAGCGAAACAAGATAATATGCTTCACCGTCAATCCACGTCATTCCAACACCTCCCTTTATTGTGCCTTCTGTGCCGCCCCCTTTTGCTGCTGCAGCCGCACCGGATTTACTTTGAGCGACCAATAACAATGAACCGAAGAACATTGAAGCAACGACAATTACAAATATTTTTTTCATGATTTTTCCTGAAGATTAAATACCAAATAACATGCGAACGATAAATACCGCGCCCAACATCCCAAAGAGATCTGCTATCAAACCGGCGGGTAAGGCATGACGTGTATTTTTTATTCCAACAGAACCAAAGTAAACTGCGAGTACGTAAAACGTTGTCTCAGTACTTCCGTACATTGTTGAAGCAAGAACGCCGATAAATGAATCTGGACCGTTCGTTTTCATTAACTCGGTCATCAATCCCATTGAACCGCTGCCGGAAAGGGGACGCAGCAGCGCAAGCGGCATAACTTCTGCAGGCATGCCAATAAGGTTTGTAATAGGCGAAAGAATTGCAACAACAACATCCATCGCGCCGCTTGTGCGAAAAATTCCGATAGCGAACAACATTGCAACCAAATACGGAATAATTCTTACTGCAGTGTTGAATCCATCTTTCGCTCCTTCTACAAACACTTCGTACACTTTTACTTTTTTTACCAATCCCCATCCGAGAAAAACTGTAATGAGCAATGGAATTGCAAGAACAGAAATAATATTGATAATTGAACGGAAGATTTCAGCCATTGTTTTTTTCCTCCTCCGTTACTTCCAACGCTTTTTTATACATGGGCAACCGCTGCAATAATTTCACAGCAATCAATCCTGCGGTAGTTGCACAGGCGGCACCAAAGATCGATGTTGCAATAATAATTCCGGGATCAGCAGAACCGAGTCCTGCGCGAATTGCGATCACTGTTGCGGGGATCAGTGTCAATCCGGAAGTATTGATAACAAGAAACGTGCACATAGCATTCGTTGCAGTTCCTGCTTTCAGATTCAGTTTATTCAATTCTTCCATCGCTTTCAATCCGAGCGGAGTTGCGGCATTGCTTAGTCCGAGCATGTTCGCCGCAATATTCATGATCATAGAACCAACAGCGGGATGATCGGGCGGCACATCGGGAAATAATCGTTTTGTTACCGGAGTCATAATTTTTGTTAACGCAAGAAGCAAGCCCGCCGCTTCTGCAACTTTCATAATGCCAAGCCACAACGCCATTACGCCGATCAAACTTAGAGAAATTGTTACTGCAATGTCTGCATATTCAAACGCGGCTTTTGTTACCGCGCGAATTTTTACAAAACGCACTTTTTCAATTATAAATGTTACCGTGCCGGATTTATTGTTGAACGATACAATTTCCGCATCTAATTTTTCTTTTCCTCCGGCAGCTTTCGCCATTTCTTTCCAGAATGAAGGCGTTGTCTCGGATATTGGTATTTCTAATTTTTGTTTGCCGGAAGAAAGTGTGGTGAGCGTTGCAGGTTGTCGGATTTCGGGTTGTTCTTGTTGCAGTGATGAGATATTATAGAATTGGTTGAACACTGCGGCTGAAATGATAATCTCGCCGTCGTATGAAGGACGAACGGATGTTCGCTGTTTCAACGTTTCAAATTGAGCGGTAACCGGAACACCGTTTTGATAGGTGTTCGTTACGACATCATTGATATCTCTTCCAATAGCTGTAAATATTCCAATCAGCAGAAGTGATATCCATACATAATTAAGCATACGTGCCTGTCGTTACTGTAAAATTTGCGTTCTCACTTTAGGAAATATAACCGATGAAATCTGAGGAAGCAAGGAGATGATGAAAGAAAAATTCTCGAAATGAAGGCGGAATTTTAACTCTATTTCCCAAAAAAAAAATCGTACCTACTCTGCAGAAAAGATTAGCCACTAATTGCACGAATTTTAAAAAAATATGCCTTTCAATTCGTGGCAATGAAATCAATATCAATTATTATTACAGTAATAATCTTCTCCATGTCTAAAGAATCTTTCCCAAAATTAATTAGTTTAAAGACACAAATTTATGCGTACGCATGCTCCGCATATTTTTAATATTTTACTTCGTGTAATTCGTGGCAAATAATTTACTCTGCCAAGGTTTTTTATTATACTTTTATTTCACGGATCAATTTTCCACCACAGTCGGAAGAGTGAACGTGAACGACGTTCCTATATTCAATTCGCTCACAACGCTAATTGTGCCTCCATGCGCTTGGGCAATCAGTTTACAAATGGCAAGTCCAAGTCCGGTCCCCTTTTCTTTTGTCCTCTTTGCAGATGAAACCTGCCGGTACTGCTCGAACAACAGCGGTATATCTTCCGGTTTCATGCCGATTCCAGTATCGCTAACCGTAACTTTAATGAACGGTTGTTTTTGATTTGCAGAATTTTCCTGTTCTACCGTAATTCCTACGATTCCATTGTCGGACGTGAATTTGATCGCATTGGCAAGAAGATTGGTCATTAATTGAACGATCTTACCGGAATCTGCTTCAAGCCGCGGCAGATTAATATTCACATCGGAGTTCAGCGTAATGTTCTTTTGTTTGAATTGCAGCAAGAACGGCTGCAGCGATTCTTCGATCAATTCGTGAATGGTGATTGTCTGCTTGTTCAATTGCATCTGTCCCGCATTATATTTTGAAAGATCGAGCAGGTCGTTCACCAAATACGACATGCCGCGTGTTGATGCAAGTACGGTTTGCATCAATTTTATACTGTCCTCATCAAGCGGTTTTCCGTCGCCATAATGACGAAGGATGTAATCGATACTGCTGATGATAATCGTTAATGGCGTGCGCAGATCGTGAACAAGCATCGCCATAAACTGCGATTTCACCTGTTCAAGTTCACGCTGCATCGCCATCACTCTGTAGATAGAACGCACCCGTGCAAACAATTCTTCAAGGTCAATCGGTTTCGTTAAATATTCTTCCGCGCCAAGCAGAATTCCTTCAGCAATACTTTGCGGATCGCGTTTGATCGCCGTTAAAAATATTACGGGGATTTTTGCTGTTTCAGGATTCGCGCGAAGGCGGCGCAGTGTTTCAAAGCCATCCATCTCCGGCATCTGAATGTCCAGAACGATCATATCCGGCTGCTGATCTTCGGCAATAACTAAACATTCTTTTCCGCTCGATGCACGGAGCATCGAAATCGGTTTTTTCTTTAATGCAAACTCTAAAAGATCAAGATTGTCTTCGGTGTCGTCAACAAAAAGAACTTTTGGTATTGTCGGTACGGTATCTTCGTTTTCGAACATAATTTTTCTTTCTTACGGTACAGGGTTAATTGCGTGTTTAATTGCCGATGCAAGTGTGTCGGATGAATAATCGCGTTTTTGCATCAGGTCACTGGTAAGTTTATTGATTTCTGCAATTTGCGTGTCTGTCAGATCGATTCCCGTTAGAATGATTACCGGAATGGAGTGATGCTGTTCGGAGTTTTTCAATCTTCGCAGCACTTCAAATCCATCCATCACAGGCATGCTCAAGTCTAACAAGATCAACGATGGTCTTCCGGTGTCAATTTTCGTTAATGCAGCTTGCCCATTGGCAGCAGTTTGAACGGAAAACCCTTCATCTTTCAGAACTTTTACCAACAGTGAACGAAAATCGTCATCGTCATCAACCACTAAGATATATTTATCATCAATCGATGCTGCTTTTCGCACCATTTTTAGTACAAGTTTTACATCGGCCGGTTTCGGCAAATAATCAATCGCGCCAAGCGAATATGCCAGCGGTACATTATCAACCATGGAATGGATAAGCACCGGAATATTTTGTGTCAACGGATTCGCTTTTAATTCACGCAGCACCTGCCATCCATCTTTTTTCGGCATCATAATATCAAGCGTAATAACCGATGGCAGCAACTTTTCTGCAAGTTTTATTCCGTCATCGCCGGAGTTTGCACCGAAGACCGTAAATCCTTCCGGAACAAGATAGTTGCGCAGAATTTCGATCACATCAGGTTCATCGTCAATGCACAGCACGCGTGTCTCGCCGTTCTTTACTAAAGGAATTTCAAGCTGCTGGATCGATTGCGCCACAGGCAATTCTTTTGGTTTCGTCGGCGGCAAGTACGTAACAACATCAGCATTGTCATTGTTCTTATACGTAGCCGGAATAGAGAGCGTAAAAGTAGAGCCTCTGCCAACCATGCTTTCAACGGAGAGATCTCCGCCAAGCAATTGTGCAAGCCGGCGTGCAATCGGCAGACCGAGTCCGGTTCCTTGATATTTTCGTGAATGGCTGTTATCAATCTGCGAGAACTCTTCAAAAACTTTTGAAAGATTTTTTGATTCGATCCCTATTCCGGAATCGATCACAGAAATTTTCATCATTGGTGCTTCAAATCGTGCGCGAATAACAATTGTACCATTGTCATCGGTAAATTTTGTAGCGTTGCTCAACAGGTTCACAAGAATCTGTTTTATCTTCAGCATATCGGAACTGATCATCGGCAGATTCGCTTCAAGATCGTTGTGCAGCTGAATATTCTTCTGCCTGATCAATGATTCCGCAGTCATCACCGCGCCGTTCACAACATCTTCAACCGACTCTGTTTCAATGCTCATATGCACTCTTCCGGATTCGATCTTTGAGAAATCAAGAATATCATTGATGAGATGCAGCAAGTGTTTTCCATTCTTCAACACTTTTTCCATCGCTTTGCGCTGGTCTGCCGTCAACGGATCGCCGTTCTCGCCAAGCAGGATTGATGAGAATCCGATAATGGAATTTAACGGCGTTCGAAGCTCGTGAGACATGTTGGAAAGAAAATCGGATTTAACGCGATATGCTCTTTCCAATTCCTGCGTCTTCGTGTTCAACTCATTGTGCTTCTTTGAAATTTCGCGCGAAAGTTCTTGAGTTGCTTCGTAATTTTGAACGTTTGCTAATGCAACACCAATTTGAGGAAGAGCACTCTCCAGCAGATCGCGCGTCAGTCTGGTAAATTGCTGCATAGAACCGAATACCAGAACGCCGATTAGATTTTCCTGAAATAAGATTGGAAACGCATAGGTGTACGCCGGAATAGATGTGTGAATTCCTGTCTCAATGGGAAATGGTGAATTCAAAACAGCATCCGAAATTTCCAGCGATTGTTTTAATTTCGCACATTCACCGACCACTCCCTCGCCAATGGCAAACGAGTTCTGCGATCTGCTGTCGTTGCTCATTGCAAATTTTCCGGCAACCGAAAGTTTGTTGGTATTCTTGTCGTACATATAGAATGCCCCGGTTCCTGAATGCGTTTGCTGGCACAACAGATCAAGACTTTCCGTTACAACACCGCTGAACGTATCATTTCGGTTCAGTGTCGTCAGCATATCGGAATATCCTTTAACGCGGGTATAATTTTCGTTCAACATGTTCGACATGTTGTTGAATTCACCGGCGAGCTGACCAAATTCATCAATGCGCTGAATATCAAGTGTAACAAATTTTGATTCCATAATATTCCGCGCACCTTCACGCAACTGATCAAGTGGTTGGGTGATGGAGCGGCTCAAAACAAATCCCAAGGCAATTGCAAAGACTGCAAAAAGGATGTTGATAAAAATGATGAACTGTGTAAGTTCGCTTCCAAGTTTTTGTGCATAGTCAATTCGTTGCGATTGGGATAACAGCATTTTTTCGAAGATTGCTCCCCTCAACGAGCGCGCTTGAGCAAGATAGTTGTTCTCGACCTCTATTCTGTTGATCTCAGCAAGAATTATTTCCACGGAATCCTTGACAACTAATCCATCAGCGATCTTTAACCGTTTCTCTCCAACAAACGTCGTCCAATCAAAGAACAGCGACTCCAGTTGAGAGAGATAATTGATCGTAAGAGAATCGACAGTACTGCTTTTTAAATCTTCTACTAATAATGGAAAATCCCTAAGTCTGTTAATAGCGATTTCTTTATATCGAGGATTCTTGGACTTATTATAGTGATCAATATATTCGGGAATATCGACAATGGACATTCGAAGTTTCTCCAACTTACTAAGGAACCGCACCTCAGAACTGGATGATTGATATTCTTTTTCAATTTTCACCTGCCTATTGATTGTAATCCACGCCATCGCAACGAGCACAATGAGTAAAAACCCAAAATATCCCAGAACCTTAAAATAAACTTTCTTTCGGAACATATATCCTGCGTTTAAATATTTACGTATTTACGGATCAACCGAGTCAACTCTTCGGGATCCATCGGTTTAGAGTAATGCTCTACGCAACCGATCGATGTTGTTAAAACTTTATCTTCGGCTCTGGTCTGTGCCGTAAATGCTACGATCGGAATATGCTGTAACTCCGGAGTTGCCTTGATGATCTTTA
>JANONI010000098.1:0-21905 GCA_031420755.1 Bacteroidota bacterium
TCATTTTTTATCTCCAGTAACTATCCCAACGCTCATCCACTTTTTTCACGATCGCTTCATCCATTGATAACGGATTTGGGTAACCGGTTTTCCACGTAGCATCAATTCCCAAAATTCCCTTATAGATGGGGGAGATGCCGATAAGTTTTTGTTCGGTAAAAATAATATCTCGTTCGCAGTCGAACCGTGTAAAGACACCCCAAATATAACTCTCTTGTTCGTTAATATCTACGTCGAAACTGACTGTTGCGGCGATCTTCACTCCTTCAAGATCGGGATGCTTTACAATTTTTTTAATGACAGCATCACCATCTTTCTTCACCTTAACCAATAAGAACGAACCTTCGATAAGCCGCGCATCAATGATTCTTCTGTCATACGAAGAAAGTGTTTTCACAACTTCGTTCAATTTTTTCACGTTCACTTTTTGTTTCGGTTTTCTTTTTTCCGTTGCATCAATAATCATCTTGCTGCCGAGATTCATTTTGAATGATGTAAAATCGAGCGTATCAAGCGGAACTTTTGGAATCATGACAAAATCAAAATGCGGATCAAAATTATCGCGGATTGCTTTCATCACATCATTGAAATTTCGGACATCAACATTTTCCGAAACAGTGATCAGACATTTTGTGAGCGAAAGTTGTCCCGTTCCCATTAATCCCAGCGCGGCTTTCATCGCTTCTTTTTGATAGCGTTCATTCACCGAAACGACTAGAAGATTATGAAATCCTGCTTCGTAATACGCCCAAACATTTTTTACTTCGTGATGAATCAATCGGGCGAGCGGCGCAAGGATTTGCTGTGTTGCATCACCGATAAATTTATCTTCCATTGGAGGAATACCGACAATGGTTGCAGGATAAATCGGTTCTTTACGCCGTGTCATTGTATGGATATGAAACACCGGAAAATCTGCTGCGTTGGAATAGTGACCAAAGTGATCTCCAAACGGTCCTTCAAGTTTTCGTTCTTTTGGTTTTACAATTCCTTCAAACACAAATTCTGCATTTGCTGGAACAGAAATATTGATTGAACGGCCTTTCACAAACTCAGTTGGTTTGCCGCGCAAAAATCCGGCGAACATTGCTTCGTCAATTCCTTCAGGAAGTGCGGCAACAGTTGCAAGAAGAAGTGCAGGGTCACTTCCGATAACAAGTGCAACTTCGAGCGGCTGATTCATTTTTTCAGCCTCGTGGTAATGAAAGCCGCCGCCTTTTCCGATCTGCCAATGCATTCCTGTTGTTCGATCATCGTATTTTTGAATACGATACATTCCAATATTTCGTTTTCCGGTTTTCGGATCGCAGGTGATCACTTGTGGAAGTGTAACAAACCGTCCGCCGTCTTCGGGCCACGTTTTTAAAATGGGAAGTGCAGATAGATTTGGTTCTTCGATCACCGCTTGCGAACGCGCGATAGTTACATTTTTTGGTCGTGAATTATATAAACGACGGATCATTGCCGATTCTTGAAACAAGATCTTTGGCGACGGCGGCATCATTTTTTCTGCGAACGAAATCAGTTCTTCGCCAAGTTCATCGGGATGTTTGTTCAGCGCAAGTTCTATGCGCCGCTCGCTCGCAAGGATATTGATGACAAGAGGGAAGTCTGCCCCTTTCACATTCTCAAAAAATATTGCCGGCTTGCCAAGTTTCAACGCGCGTGTTGCGATCTCGGTAATTTCCAATTCGGGATCGACTTCAACTTTAACGCGATGAAGTTCTCCGTTCTTTTCGAGATGTTTTACAAAGTCTTGTAGATTATCAAACATAATATTTTTTTATTAACCGCAAAGACGCAAAGAGAATTGTCAATTGTTATTCCAGTTCTTCCGCTCTCCAGCCGCGTCCGCGTTTTTCGCCAATTGCACCAAGAACTTTATCCGTAAAAGCGCCAACGTATTCATCAACACTTTGAGGAACGAAATAGAGTGGAGATGATATTGGCATTATGATCGCGCCATAGCTTGAAAGTTTGCTCAATTGCTCCAGCGTTAATGTCGATAACGGAGTTTCACGAACACAAATAACCAACTTGTATCGTTCTTTTAATGCAACTTGCGCTGTACGAGTAATTAACGTATCACCAACGCCGGATGCGATTTTCCCGATTGTCGATGTGGAGCAGGGAAGAATTACGTACGCATCAAAAAAATTTGAGCCGGAAGCGATTGGTGCTGCAAGATCATCATCAGAAAATTGCCGTTTAACGTTCGGCAACAAATCCTTTTCAGTCATTTTCAATTCGTCTTTGAGCAATACTTTTCCCCATTTGCTGACGACGAGAAATTTATCCGACTGAGATTTTTTAAGAAAATCCAACGCGTATACTGCGCCGGAACTTCCTGTAATGCCTAAGACTATTTTCATTTTTCGGCTCTTTGCTCTTAGCTTTTGGCTCTTAGCTAACTGCTAAAAGCAAAACGCTAAGAGCGTTTAATTAAATACTAACCAATATCATTACAAGAATACTAAACCCAACCACAATATTGATCTTAAAGAATGCCAACTCCACATCTTCCGCTTTATGCTGTTCAAGCCAGAGAAGAAATCCGCTCAATAAAAGGAACGGTAATGCTATCAACGCTTTCAATGATATCACAACAAGCGCAATGAGAACAAAGAATGCTTAAATGTGCAGCGCACCGGAAATTTGTAATGCTCTAACTTTCCCGAACCGAGAAGGGAATGAAAATAATCCTGCTTTTTTATCAAACTGTTCATCCAATGTTGAGTAGATTATATCAAATCCGGTTGCCCAAAAAAGATTGAAGAGTGGAAGCAGCAACGCTTCTCCAAATCGGTCAATCGAACCCGTTACTGCAAAAAATCCGCCGAGCGGTCCCATTGCCAATCCCATTCCCACTCCAAAATGTGCAAGCGGAGTAAACCTTTTTAAGTATGGATAGACCACAAACACTATTAAAGGAATTGGTGAAAGATAGAAGCAAAAGTCAGAGATCATTTTTGCTGAAATTAGATACAGCACTAAACCTACAAGCAAAACTCCGTAGCTTTGTGTTAAGTTCATTTTACCGCTGGGAAGTTCGCGATTGATCGTGCGGGGATTATGCTTATCAATTTCGCGGTCGATAATTCTATTCAAAGTCATTGCAACTAATCTGGCACCAACAGCGGCTACCAGCACTAAAATGAGTAATAGTGTGGATGGTCTTTCTTTCGACGCGAGGAACACTCCACTGTAAATCATCGGAAGAGAGAAAAGTGTGTGTTCTATTTTAATAAACGATAGATATTTTTTCAAAATTGGGTTGACCTGTTGTTAATAATTACATGAAGGTACCGAAATTTTGCCGTTTAACAAAGACGATTTTTCCATTAACTATCTTCTTTGTCCGTAGGTCAATTTTTCTTATATTTGTTAAATTTTTCGGAATTGCAGGAGTTCAATGTATACTATTACACTTATTCCCGGCGATGGAATTGGACCAAGTATTACAGAAGCCACAGTGCGTGTGTTGGAAGCAACGGGTGTGAACATTCAGTGGGACGAACAATACGCTGGTCTGGCGGGAATCGAAAAGCACAAAGATCCAATTCCCGAACAAACGATTGCTTCGATTTCACAAAACAAAGTTGCATTAAAAGGTCCATTGACCACGCAATTGGGGAAAGGATTTCGCAGTGTAAACGTTGCGCTTCGAAAAGAATTCGATCTTTATGTAAATCTTCGTCCTGCAAAATCATTTGAAGGCGTTCCGTCGCGATACAGCAACGTTGATCTCGTCATGTTTCGCGAAAATATTGAAGAATTTTATTCTGGTATTGAACATTATATTGACGCACAAAAAAGTGCTGCGGAAACAATCGGAATTATTACTCGATACGGAAGCGAGCGAATTGTTCGCGCAGCATTTGAATATGCACGGAAGTTCAACCGGAAAAAAGTTTCAATCGTGCATAAAGCGAATATTATGAAATTCACCGGTGGACTTTTTCTTGAAGTGGGAAAGAAAGTTGCCGAAGAATTTCCGGACATTCAATGCAACGATGTTATCATCGACAATATGGCGATGCAGCTTGTGTTAAACCCAAATCAGTACGACGTTATTGTAACGACAAATTTGTTTGGAGATATTCTTTCTGATTTATGTTCGGGATTAGTCGGCGGACTTGGAGTTGCTCCGGGTGCGAACATCGGAAAAGATGCCGCAATATTTGAAGCGGTTCACGGCAGCGCACCGGATATTGCGGGTAAAGATATTGCAAATCCATCTGCGTTAATTCTTGCGGCAGCGATGATGTTGAATCACTTAGGCGAAAAAACTGCTGCGGATAAAGTGTACAATGCAATTCGTGAAACATTGAAGAACCCAAAAGAAGTTACTCGCGATTTGAATCCGAATTCTACCGTTGGGACAAAACAATTTGCAGAATTTATTGTTCAACACATTAAATCAAATTGAAATGTGCCACTCACTTTCAAAGTGAGTGGCACATTGTAAAACATGAAAATTGGAAAGATAAATATTGATCGTCCACTAATTCTTGCACCAATGGAAGATGTTACGGATATGCCGTTTCGTCTTGTCTGCAAAAAACTTGGTGCGGATATTATGTACACGGAATTTGTCAATTCCGATGGATTGGTACGTAATAACAAAAAGACTTTTGAGAAGATGAGATTTCTTGAAGAAGAACGCACGTTTGGAATTCAGATTTACGGTGGTGATGAAAATGCAATGGAAGGTGCGGCTCGGTTAGCTGATTCTCTCAACCCGGATATTATTGATATTAATGCAGGTTGTTGGGTGAAACAGGTTGCCGGGCGCGGTGCTGGTGCGGGATTGTTGAACGATACTCCAAGAATGGAACGGATTGTTTCAAATGTTATTAAAGCAACCAAAATTCCGGTGACTGTAAAAACACGATTAGGGTGGGATGAGTCTTCAATAAAAATTGTTGAAGTTGCAAAAATGCTGGAGGGAATTGGAGTTCAAGGTTTAACGATCCATTGCCGAACACGATCTCAAGGGCACAATGGTGATCCTGATTATTCATGGATCCCAAAAGTTAAAAAAGAAGTTTCTATTCCAATTTTTATCAACGGAAGTTTAGTTGAGCCAAAACAAATTAAAGAAGTGTTTGATGAAACCGGATGTGACGGCGTGATGATTGGACGCGGTGCGATCGACAATCCTTGGATCTTTGCAGATACGAAACATTATTTTGCAACCGGAGAAATTAATCCAAAACGGACACTTGCAGAACGGATCGATAAGTGTGTAGAACTGTTGCAACTTTCCGTTGAGCGAAAAGGGGAACGACGCGCAGTGATCGAAATGCGAAAATTTTACATCGGATATTTGAAGGGCGAAGCGAATGCTTCTAAACTTCGAAATCACTTGATGATCTATATTGAAGCACAGCCGATCGTTGATCTACTTCAATCGGTAAAAGAAAAAGGACATATTGAAGAAGAAATGTTTACACCTGCGGAAGTTGCTGCATAGAAAGTCATTGTAGAAATTCTGAGTTGGGAAAGCATACCGTTCGTTTATAGCAAATCGTATAAAACGAACGGCATGCTTAGGGATGCTCAACCTTGCGATGCGAAGCTCCAAAGGAGTCCTTCGGACATGCATACGCAAGGTTATTTGCTCTACGAGTCTTCGACACGAAGTGTCCTTCGGACAACTGAGATTTACTCTTGCACTTTCCTCTAAACTTCCTTATCTACTAACGTATTCACAAATTGAGTTGCAATGATCGCTTTTGTTGTTGGTTTTATCATCGGATATTTGACTACCATCCCGATTGGTCCAATAAATCTTGCGGTGGTGATGAAAGCGTTGCATAACCGCACTGCTCAGGCGTTAATGATCGGTGCGGGTTCAGCGGTAATGGATGTAATTTACTGCTCTGCTGCTGTTTTTGGAGTTGGTTCGCTGATCTCGCATCCTTCTCTTGTTCTTACATTTCGCATATCAACCTTTCTTATTTTTTTTATTTACGGAATAAAAACAACATTCGGGAAATTACCCGAAGCACATTTTCAGCCAAACGAAGAAGATGCTCCCGGATTTAAACGCTATTTTTTATTAGGAATGGCACTGTACTTTTCCAACCCTTCATTTATAGCATATTGGATCACGATCGCCGGAATGGTTCACGGGTATAATATCATTCAGGCAACAATGATCGACAACGCATTATTTGCTTTAGGTACGGGTGTTGGAGTAACTGCTTGGTTCTTTACATTAGTTGAATTGGTTGAAAAACAAAAGGTGAAATTTGAAATTGATAGAATCAGAAAGATTACGAGATTTTTTGGTTTGATATTATTGATCGTCAGTTCTGTGCTTGGGTATAATCTGGTCAAAGATTTATGGGCAAAGTAAAACCTTACGAAGGTTGTATGTTAAACTACTGGGAAGTTTTCCGCTCAACCCTACGGGCTGTAAGCGAGTCGATCTACCTTCCCGGGAGTCTTCGACCGATCCGATCCAAAGGATTCCTTCCCCGAAGGGGTCAGTCTGTGTGAAAACTATTATTTAAGCGTCAATATCCCAGAAATCTTTCCACCAAAGGCGGACAGGTGAGATTTCGGGGATATATATCGTAAATTTTGACTTTTCACACAGTCTGGGTCCTTTGGACGTGGTGGCGGACAAGCACAGACTTCGGGGGATTTTTTATTACTGTTTCAACTGTACTTCCCGAACATTTCCATCTTTAATTTGTAAAATTTTTCCCTGAGCTTTTCTTACCAGATCGTAGTTATGTGTGGTCATCAGTACTGCCGTTCCTTTTGCATTAATATCAAGGAGCAGTTTAAGAATATCGTGAGATGTTCCAGGGTCTAAATTTCCTGTCGGCTCATCTGCTAAAATAAGAAATGGTTCATTGACCAATGCCCGCGCAATGCAGACGCGCTGTTGTTCGCCTCCCGATAATTGATGCGGCATAGCATTTCGTTTATGGCTCAATCCGACCTGTGTTAAAACGGTAACCACTTTCTTCTTTATTTCATTGGCACCTGCTCCTGTAACATGAAGTGCAAATGCTACATTATCGAAAATATTTCTATCGTCCAACAGTTTAAAATCTTGAAAGACGATTCCAAGTTTTCTTCGCAGGAATGGTATTTGTGCAGAAGTAATTGTTTTTGAAGAAAATTCACCAACCGAAACAACTCCACGAGTTGGAAACAGATCCATGTACAACAGTCGCAGTAAACTGCTTTTGCCAGATCCGGATTCACCAACCAATGAAACAAATTCTCCGGACTCAATGACAAAATTAACATTGTTCAGAACAGTATGATGGTCGAACGAAACGCGTATATCGTCTAATTGCACTACCATTATTTTTTCCGTTGTTCGATGATTGATGCTGCAAGTTGAAGTGCCGAGATCATGCTTCCCGGATTTGCATTTTTTTTGCCCGCGATATCAAATGCCGTTCCGTGATCGGGCGATGTGCGAATGATCTTTAATCCTGCCGAGAAATTCACTCCTTCGTCAAATCCTGTCATTTTTAACGGAATTAAACCTTGATCGTGAAACATGGCAAGAATGGCATCGTAGTTTTTATATGCAGCCGATGCAAAAAATCCATCTGCTGGGAATGGACCGACGGCATTAATTCCTTTTTCTTTTGCCTTTTTAATTGCAGGAATTATGATTTCTTTTTCCTCGCTGCCAATTGCTCCATTTTCTCCAGCGTGAGGGTTTAATCCAAGAACGGCAATTGATGGAGCTTTAATTCCAAGATCTTTTTTTAAGGAAGAATTAACCGTTTCAAGTTTTTCGAGAAGCCGATCAATAAATAAATTCTCAGATACTTTTTTGATTGGAATATGAACAGTTGCCAATGCAACTCGCATTGTTTTAGAGAGTAACATCATCGTTACACGGTCAGATCGAGTGAGCATTGCAAGCATTTCCGTTTGTCCCGGAAAATTATATCCTGCAAAATGAAGTGCTTCTTTTGAAACCGGTGCCGTTACCATTGCATCAACCTCTTTTGCCATGCATAATTTAATCGCATGTTCAATTGCCATCCCTGCGCAGACACCGGAATCGGGAGATATTTTTCCGAGTTGAATATTTCTTGTTGTGGCAGAATGAACTGTTAGAACAGGAACTGCTCCACTTTTTATTTTTGTCGAAAGTTTATCAACTGCTGCCAGTTCAACGTCAAGGTTCAACACTTTTACGAAATGTTGAAAAATATCAAACGATCCGATAAGTACCGGTTGAATAATCTTTTTGATCTTCGGTGAAACAATGCTTTTCAGAGTTACTTCCGGACCAATTCCGTTAAAATCTCCGATGGTGATTGCAATAGTTGGTTTCATTTATTCTCTGCGAGTTTATAATTTCCCTGTTTGCTTGGGTCTTCGAATGTAAAAATTTTATTAAGTGAACTGTATTTCCAAATTTCTTTTGGAGATCCGCCCGGACTTAAAGTCCTTTCGGTTAACGTTGGCTTACCGAAAAGAATGTATATTTTGCCTCTGTCTGTTATTGCACCGTTCATTTCGCGCAATGTTCTAAATGCTGTGAAGGCAAAATCTACTCTGCGATAAAATTCGTGCATAACTTCATTGTATGCGGTAAAGGGTGTTGTATCTTTTTTCTTCCAAAATTCTTCAAACTTTCGAATACGGGTTTCTCTTCCGCCGCGTCGAAGTTCCGAATAATCATCTTTTGTCAAAATGAACTGGAGCGGTTCTGTGGATAGATCGAGATCGTACAGTGACACCGGCATATCAAGCCAGCGTGCGCCAAATTGGGTTTTAACTTGGGAAGAATCCGGAAATGTGAATTTTATTTCGTATCGCCATTGTCGTAATTGCAAACCATTCAATGAAATATAATTCACCGTTGTATTTTCATTGTTCTTCAAATTCAATCGAATAGTATCGGAAATTTGCGAAGGGGTAAGAGTTCTTTGTTCAAACGATGTGATGGGAACATTGATCGCCGAATCAATAATTTCATTGTTATCTTCATCCGGTTGTAGTTTCGAAAGGGAATATGTTGCAGATGCATATTTATGTTTAGAGAGAAATACAAATCCATAATTTTGAGAGAAAATTACATCGCTTCCGAGGTTAAACAATTGAAAAAAATTTTGATTGAAATTCTGCACAGGGATTATCGAAGATACTGTGTTTGAATTTTTTGGAATAAGGAGTTGTTCTTTAGAACTGGTAAAACTGCGTTTAGATTCTTTATCTTCCAATTTGAAAACTATGTTATAACGCCCCTCAGGTACTTGGAATGAAAAAAAATCCTGCTTGAACAATGTACGAAGATATAACGATGAATTATTGTTCGAGGTTAAGTGTAGTTGACGAATATTCCGGGCAATCGACATTCCTGTCGAATCGAGTAATTCAACCGAAACTTCTCCGCCCGCAGAAAAAGTATCGGTGTTGCTATTTTCGGATTTAGTGAAAACAAAAAAATCTGCCCGGATTCTGAAAGGAATAATTACAGTATTGATTACATCAGTGCGGAGATAGTGACTCTCAAAATACACAACACTTCCTGAGGTCTGCTCACGCACTACCGTTTCTTGCGCTTGAAGCAATGCCGGAAACAAAAATAGCATGCAACAATGCACTGCAAAAACTTTCTTTATCATTTTAAAAACCATACCGCACCTTTGTGTCGTAAATTTTTTTGTGTGTTTCCGGACGACTCAGGAGTTGTCATCAATTGTATACGAAAGATAAGAAAATTGAGTGAAATGATGAAGAAGTTTTATTCAAAGAGTGTAATCTGCTTTCCGATCTCAGCAGCACGTACTTTAATATGCGGGAACATTTTCATGATCGAATATCCCATCCAATCAATTGATTCATGTTCTCCATGGACAAGAATAACGGTTGAAGGATTAAGTTGTTGAACAATTGAAAGCAATTGGTTTCTATTACTGTGAGCAGAAAAACGGAACTGTTCGATATCGCACGAAACATTTTGAGGTTCTTGAGCATTGGTTAATTGGATTAAACCGCCTTTGTGTGAATGCCGAACACGGTAGCCGGGTGTTTCGGGATCCATATACCCGACAGTGAAGATGCCTGATTTTGGCTGGGAGAGCCAACGCTGCGTTAACTTATATGAAAGTGTATTTTCAATAATCATACCACTGCCGGCGAGAACAATACATTGTTCTCGTAGAAGATCATCAATATGTTCTATGTCGTATAGGTTTTTTTGTGGAATATCGGAAAGGATAAGATCGGTGTCATTATAAGAAACGGTATATCGGTTTTTATCATACACCGTCGAAATTTTTCTGCCGACACCCCCTGTATAAATATCAGTTGTTGCAAGCGCACCTTTTTGCATCAACTTCCAAATTGTCGTTAACATTTCCTGCATTTTTCCGAGTGCAAAAACCGGGATCAAAATTGAACCGTCTCTGTTGAGAATTCTATTGGCACATGTTGTGAACCGAGATTGTTCCTCGAGCCGTGATGGAAGATGCGTTGAATCTGTTGCACCATGAGTGCATTCAAGAATAACAACGTCAACCTTTTGTTTTGGCAGTTGTGCTCCGGAAAGTAACGCTTGTTTATTCAGATTAATGTCGCCTGTATAGAAAATTGAGCGTCCATTGTACTCAACAAGAATTCCCGCCGAACCAAGAATATGCCCCGCATCGTGAAATGATGCTTGTATCGGTTCATTGCTGGAATGACGATAACCATTCACTGTAAATTGTTCTTCATATGCCCGCCACTCGATACTTTGAATGAGCAGATCGATCTCTTCGTGTGTGTACGCTCTAATGGTAATTTCATCCTTTAATTCTTCCCGAAGGATATTGACGGAATTATGCAGCGTGATTTCTGCAACAGCCCGCGTTTGCGGTGTAGTAACGATTCGAATGTATGGATGCCGCTGGACAAGATAGGGAAGCGAATCAATATGATCTTGATGTGCGTGGGAGATCAACGCAACATCAACATTCAGATCTTTTACGAAATCAAATTGAGGCAGAGAATCAATTCCAAATTTGCGGGGATGGGTTCCGCTATCCAGAATGATACCAGTACCTTCAATATTCAAATAATAACAGGATGCGCCAATATCGTTTGCACCACCCAGAGGTATAAAATTGACCATTCGTACTGTTTTTTTCTCAAGTTATTGTTGATGAAGGAGATCATCAACGGCATTTTTCAATTGATGGTATGTTTGTTTTCCCAAAAGGAATTTTTGTTGGTTTCCTTTTTTATCAAAAATAAATGTTGCGGGAACTGCTCCCGACCATTCAGCATTAAATTTATTGATTAAACTATCCTGCGAAGGGAAATCGGCTACATATATTGGAAATGGAATACGCAACGAATTGAGGAACGGGATAATTTTTTCATCCACTTCATCGGGATAATCTACGCTGATCGCTACAATGTGAACCTTCTTTTTTTTGTATTCCGATGACAGTTTTATGAGATCGGGAAATTCTTCCTTGCACGGCTCGCACCACGCTGCCCACATGTTCACCAATAAAATATTATCATTTCTGTTTGCAATCAACGAATCTAATTTTTTTCCGTTGATAGGTGCGACAGTTTGAGAAATGGAAAACGAACTGGCAAACAATAAAAAAAAGAAGCCGAGCGATACCCGGCTTCGATTCTGAAAATATAATATCATTAGTTCACACGTTTGATTGAGCAGCCGAAAGCTTTTGTTTCTTTATTTGTAATTGATTTTCCGGCAATGATCTCATCCAACGCAGCACGGAGATCCTTCGATTGAACTTTTGTCTCACGCTGCGAATCATCAATTCGGCCGTGATATAAAACAGCAAATGTTGTAGGATGAATGATATACACTTCGGGTGTGTGGCTCGCCTGAAATTTGTCGGCGATGATATTGTTGACATCTTTCAGAATGGTAAAGCCAAAACGCTGTTCTTGGGCGTGCTCTTTTATTTCTTCAGGTGTTTCGGCTTTATTGGAATTGATTCCGAGTAGTGCAATGTTTTTAGTGCTATAATCGTTGTGCAGTGAAGCCATTCTTTCGTTGTATGCATTGGAAACAGGACATTGTGTCGAGATAAAAATAAGAACTATGGCTTTTGAGTTCTTATAATCCGCGAGTGAGATTTTTTTCCCATTATAATCAATCAAAGAAAAATTCTCAATCGCGGCAGGCGTTCCTGCCGAAATGATTCCAACAGCGATAAGTATGGTGAACAATAGTTTTTTCATAGCGTCTCTATATACTATATTTTTGAATAATGTCGTCAGGAATTATCTCTGATCGTTCTGTTTGAAGATTGATCATTGTGTATTCGAACATACCATCTACACAGATCTTGTTCGTTTCTTTTCTTACTATTTCAAACAACACATTCACTCCATTCGTTCGTACTTCGTGAATTTGTGTCTTTACAATTGCTATATCGCCGAGTTTCATTGAGCGTTTGAAATACATTGTGCAGCCGCTAACAACCCAGCCAAATCCGCGTGCAATAAACTGTTCCATTGCCATGCCGTAACATCGTGTCATTTGATCATAACGAGCAGCAAGTACATAATCAAAATATTTTGAGTTATGAACATGATTGTTCATATCAATATCGTCGGGTCGTACAACAATTTCCGTTTCAAATTTTTGATATGCCATTATTATTTCCAATTCTTCAAAAATTCTACAAGCAACCGCACCCCGGCACCCGATCCGCCACGAGGCGTATAGTCTTGATTCTCCTCTATGATAACAGTTCCGGCAATATCTAAATGAACCCATTTATAGTTGCCGATAAACTTCTTTAAAAACCAGCCGGCAGTAATTGCGCCTGCCCACCGTCCACCCACATTCTTAACATCAGCAACATCGCTTTTGATCAATTTTTCATATTCATCATACAGTGGTAATTGCCAAACGCGGTCGTAAGTTTTATCTCCTGCAGAAGATAACGCATCTATAACTTGTTGGTCGTTCCCCATCATTCCGCTTGCAAAATGTCCAAGGGCAACGACGCACGCGCCGGTCAGTGTTGCAAGATCAATCACGACATCTGGTTTGAATATTGCAGCATAAGAAAGTGCGTCAGCAAGTATCAATCTTCCTTCTGCATCGGTATTATCAACTTCAGAAGTTTTACCATTATAATGGCGGATAATATCTCCCGGCTTTACCGCAGATCCGCTTGGCATATTTTCAACGGAAGGAATGAGTCCGATAACATGCCGTTTTATTTTCAGACGAGAAATTGCATCAAATGTTCCGATGACAGCCGCAGCCCCTCCCATATCCATTTTCATTTCCGCCATTCCGGCGGATGGTTTTATAGAAATTCCTCCGGTATCAAAGGTAACGCCTTTACCAACAAGAGCAATCGTTCCATTTTTTTTATATTGTTTACCGTACTCCAGCGTAATAAATTTCGGTTCTTTTTCGCTTCCTTTGCTCACACCAATCACGCCGCCCATTCCAAGTTTGGCAATTTTTTTTCTGTCGAACACTGTTACAGAAAATCCTGCTTTTTTCCCAAGCCGAATTGTTTCTTTCGCTAACGTTTCAGGATAAATCTCGCTTCCGGGAGCATTTGTCAAATTCCGAGCGTGGATTGTTGCTTCAGCAATAATTTGTCCTGTTAGAATACCGTTTTGGATTGCCTTTGTGTTTGTTGAAGTTGTGCAAAGTTTAATAGTGGTAATTTTTTTTCCATTCTTTTCTGGTGAAATATATTTGTCGTATTTATACAACGACAGGAGAGAGGCTTCTGATATTGCAACCGCAATTTCTTCCGAGGGAAATGATCGAACGGATTCAAACGCTGAAATATCGAATACTGCGGAAGCTACTTTAAGCGCTTTTGCTTTTTTTGCTGCGGTTGCTGCAGCTCTGCGTATCTTTTCAATGGTAATTTTTTTTGAATCACCCAATCCAACAATAAATAACCGTGAAGTTTTTTTACCGCTTGAATAAACAAAAAGTGTTTCGGCTTCCTTTGCAGAAAAATCTTTTGATGCAAATGCTGCTTCAACGGATGCGCCGAATGATTCTGTTAATACCGATGCTGATCGCCTGAATAGTTTTTCATCTTGAAAAACAAATGTAGCAATAAACTCCGACGAAATAGAACCAATTGCAGATTGAACTGATTTGATGATCACAAAAATACTCCTCATATTTTTAACAAACACACAAAACCTTGCGAAGGTTATTTTAAATTTTACAAAACCTTCGCAAGGTTTACATTAAAATTAATTTTGTTTTTTCTATTACTATTTGAACAGCATCCTGCAGAGACATATTCTTTATCCGTGCGCCTGCGGCATTCTTGTGCCCGCCGCCGTTGAATTGTTTCGCAAGGGTGTTGATGTCAACATTTCCTTTCGAACGGAAACTGATCTTCACTCCATCGTTTAATTCTACGAATACTAAGCCAACAATTACTCCTTTTATGGATAACCCATAGTTCGTAAAGTTATCTACATCTGCTTCTTTAGTGTTGGTTTCAGAAAAGACCGAGCGGGGGATGACCATCGTACATATTTTTCCGTTGTCATGGAGTTCAATCTTTTCCAACGCTTTTCCTAAAAGATGAAGTTTATTGATAACACCATTTTCAAATATTTCCTGATAGATCTCATCAGGATTAACACCGCGCGAAAGCAGATCTGCGGTAATCGTATGAGTCTCAGAATCTGTTTTGGAGAATTTGAACGATCCTGTATCAGTCATAATACCTGCATACAGTGCGTCGGCGATTGGTTTTGTTATTGATGTTTCATCAACGTACGTAAAAATATGATACAGAAGTTCGCTTGCCGCCGGAACTTCCGTATCAATCACATAAAGATCTGCAAACGGATCATGCTCAAGATGGTGATCGATACAAATTTTATACGCTTTGCTTTTTTCTACAATTTCTGCCATTGCGCTGAAACGTTTCGGAGAGTTGGTATCAACAACGCAAAAACAATCTGCATTGAGAATATGACGATCTTGATTTGATGAATACGTTTCAACCGGAAAGATTTTTGTAAGGAACAAGAGATTATCTGGTGTCTCACTTTGGTTGATGATCTTTACTTTTTTTCCTTTGTTGCGAAGAAAACTGGCAAGTGCAACCTCGCTTCCAATTGCATCTCCATCTGGGTTAACATGGGTCGTGATAACAAATGAATGTTTTGTATTAAATATTTGCTTTAGCTGGGAAAATTGTTCTTTCATCTATACAAAATATGAAAAAATGGGTCGGCTTCAAAGATGAGAATGATCTTTAAAATACAAATGCCCGATCAAAATCGGGCATCAAAAACTGCTCCTGCAAATTTTACTTTTCTCCTTTATGAATTGTACCGTAAATCTTTGTTCCATCTTTAACTTCAAGGGTGATAGTCTCATTTTGCCAGATTACTTTTGTCCCAAGAATATCTTTGATTCCGATAAGTTCATATCGAACTTGATTCACTCCAATTTGTAGAACTTCAACTGATGATTTCAATCCTTCAAATTTATTTTCAAGAGAAACAAAACGTTTATTTGTATCCTCTCGCAAGCCCTGAATTTCAGTTTTAACGCCTTCAGTATTTTTACGAAGACCTTTAATTTCTTCTAAGATTGCTTGTAAAATAGTTTCTTCCATTTTTTTGTCTCTCATCAGATTTTGAATTCAAAGTAATAAAAAAAGACGTATAATCAAACCACACTTATTTATAAAAAATGAATTGGCCCAAAGAAGTCGCTTCCGTTAAAATAAAACTACCCGATCAAAATCGGGCATCAAAAACTGCTCCTGCAAATTTTACTTTTCTCCTTTATGAATTGTACCGTAAATCTTTGTTCCATCTTTAACTTCGAGTGTGATAGTCTCATTTTGCCAGATTACTTTTGTTCCAAGAATATCTTTAATTCCGATAAGTTCATATCGAACTTGATTCACTCCAATTTGTAGAACTTCAACTGATGATTTGAATCCTTCAAATTTATTTTCAAGTGAACCGAGTCGTTTATTGGATTCACCCACTTTATTTTCCAGAGAATCAAGTTGTTGATTGCTAATGGTAATACCATCTTCAACATTGCCAATACGGTTTTCAAGTGAAATGAATCTGGCATTTGTATCACTTCTAAGTCCTTTAATTTCTTCTAAGATTGCTTGTAAAATTTTTTCTTCCATTTTTTCCTCTCCTCAGATATTGATTTCAAAGTAATAAAAAAAAGGCGTGTAATCAATCCACGCCTTTTTTTACCGAATATCAGATATGAGTTACATCTATTGAATGACCCACGTATCTCCGCCGTTCAATAATTTATCAAGCTGTCCTTTTCCACGTTTGGAAATTGCAGAATCGATCTGTTTTTCCATTTCATCTTCATATCGCGGTCGGTCAATTGCCAGAAATATTCCAACAGGGCGGGGAAGTTCCGCATTGTAGGTCATATTGGCAAGGATAAACGCCAGTGTGGAATCTTTTTCATTATGGATGAGCAGATCATTTGTGGAATGACTGCCCCCTTTTAATGATACAACAGTTGGTGAGAATCCATCTAATTTAATTCCTTTGTCGCCATCTTTTCCGAACACCAAAGGTTTTCCATGTTCCAAGAATACAACACTGTCGGATTTCGTTTCTTTTTCTGTGAATTGAAAAAATGCACCATCATTAAAGACGTTGCAGTTCTGATAGATTTCGATAAACGATGTTCCTTTATGTTCAGCCGCACGTTTGATAATTGTTTGCATATGTTTCGGATCGCGGTCTAATGAACGAGCAACGAATGTTCCTCCGGAACCAAGCGCTAAACTTGCCGGATTGAACGGCATATCGACAGAACCATCAGGAGAGGACTTTGTCACTATTCCAGTTTCCGATGTTGGTGAATATTGACCTTTTGTTAATCCGTAAATTTGATTGTTGAACAAAAGAATATTCATATCAATATTGCGGCGTAACACGTGGATCATATGGTTTCCGCCGATCGAAAGTCCATCGCCGTCTCCGGTTGCAACCCATACCATAAGATCAGGTCGTGCAATTTTTAAACCGGATGCAATGGCAGTGGCACGCCCGTGAATGCCGTGAAATCCGTATGTATCCATATAGTATGGAAAACGACTTGAACAACCGATTCCGGAAATGAAAACGACCTTTTCCTTCGGATAGTTTAGCTCAGGCAAAATGCGTTGTACTTGTGCCAAGACGGAATAATCACCGCAGCCCGGACACCATCGCACATCCTGATCTGAAGAAAAATCTTTTGAACTGTACTTTATGGAAGATACCATTGATTGATTGACAACTTCATCTACAAGAATGCTCATTATAATTTTCCTCCTAACACAGCATCTATTTTTTCTTCAATTTCAATTGAACGGAACGGTAAACCTTGAACCTTATTTAATCCAATTGCAGGAATCAGAAATTTCTCACGTAATATTTTGATAAGCTGTCCGAGATTGATCTCAGGAACGAGCACATATTTATATTTCGAAAGAATTTCACCGACATTCTTTGGTAATGGATTGATATATTTCAGATGTAAATGTGCTACAGATTTTCCTTCTTTGCGTTTTCGTTCAGCAGCAACTTTAATTGTTCCATACGTTCCGCCCCAACCGACAACGAGTACATCACCGCTTTCCGGACCTTCAACAGTTGCTAACGGAATATCATTCGCAATTCGTTCAACTTTTGCAGCACGTAATTTTACCATTAAATCATGGTTCTCAGGTTCGTAGTTGATGTTGCCGGTTTTATCTTGTTTCTCTAATCCACCGATGCGATGTTCAAGTCCTGGAGTTCCGGGAATTGCCCATTCACGTGAAAGAGTTACGTCATCACGCAGATAGGGAAGATAATTTTCAGGATCAGTTCGAAATTTTGGTGCGAGTGAAGGAAGATCTTTTTCTTGCGGCAGCAGCCATGGTTCTGAACCATTTCCTAAATAACCGTCGGTCAACAATATTACCGGAGTCATATATTTTAATGCGATGCGTGAAGCTTCAAATGCCATCGTAAAACAATCGCTGGGAGTTGATGCAGCAATAACCGGTATTGGCGATTCGCCATTTCTTCCATACACGGCTTGTAACAAATCTGCTTGTTCCGTTTTGGTTGGAAGACCGGTACTCGGACCGCCACGCTGCACATTTATTATCACCAGCGGCAATTCAACCATAACTGCAAGACCCATTGCTTCTGTTTTCAACGCAAGACCGGGACCGCTTGTTGTAGTTGCGGCTAATGCACCGCCGAATGATGCTCCAATTGCACTTGTAATTCCTGCAATCTCATCTTCACATTGAAATGTTTTTACTCTGAAATTTTTGAATGTCGATAGTTCATGAAGAATATCGCTGGCAGGCGTTATTGGATATGTTCCTAAGAAGAGATCCAAATTTGCCTTATGTGCAGCAGCAACAAGTCCTAACGCGGCGGCTTGGTTGCCATTAATGTTTCGGTATTTTCCCGGAGTGAGCGGCGCAGGTTTCACTTCATATTTTATTGCAAAGACATCCGTTGTTTCTGCATAGTTCCAACCGGCTTTCATGACGCGAGAATTTGCCTCAACCAATTCAGGTTTTTTCTCGAATTTTTCAATGATCCATTGCGTTGTATTTTCTAATGTTCTGTTAAACATCCAATACATCATACCAAGCGCAAAGAAATTTTTTGTCTTATCAACGACCTTTTGCGATAAATTCATATCGGCTAAAGCAAGGTTGGTAAGTTTAGTGATATCAACTTGAAACAATTGATACTTGGAGAGCGAACCGTCCGCCAACGGACTTTGTGAATATCCGGCAAGTTTTAAATTCTTGTCGCCAAATCCATTGGTGTTGACGATGATGATCCCATTTTCCTGAAGTGAGCGCAGATTTACTTTGAGCGATGCCGCATTCATTGCCACAAGTATGTCGCAATGATCTCCGGGTGTGTTGATCTCGGTTGCACCAAAGTGAATTTGAAATCCGCTCACACCGTATGTCGTGCCAATAGGTGCACGAATTTCTGCGGGATAATCGGGCAGCGTGCTTAGGTCATTTCCCATTGCAGCAGATGTATTTGTGAACTGTCCGCCGGTCAACTGCATTCCGTCACCGGAATCTCCGGCAAAGCGGATAGTTACTTCATCTAGTACGCGTGTTTCTTTTTCCATATATTCCTATTTATAGTTTTTAATAATTGATACAATAGTAGCTTTTACTTTATCCCATGAAAGGGGTTGAAGCATAATTGGGTTAGGTTCATTTTCTGCATCATCAAAGTAGGAAAGTGCTTTTAAGATATTTTGTGTATTCTTGTGATTGAATTTTTGACTATACAACTGAAGCATATCCTTCAGTGGAAAAAAATTGTGTAGGAAGTAAAAATCGAAGAAATCTTTTTTAGATCCACGGCTTTCGATAGCGGATAATTTCATTGGAATGATATCTTTAATCGAAAGAAGACGAATTGCATCTGAAACAAGTATTTGGTCGAGTAAAGGATATGAATACGTTAACAGTTCCACTTTGATATCGTTAACCCAAAATCGTAACGTGTTATGTGAATATTTATAGTCTGTGATTGTAAGTTTTTGCTTTAGAACAATATAGAGATTTTCAGAATCAAAATCTTCCAGAGTAAAAAGGTCTATGTCTTCTGAAATGCGATGCCCGATATGCAACGTTAAAGCTGTACCGCCAACGAGAAAATATTTCTTAAACTCGGGGAAACGCGATACGAGTCTTAATACTTCCAATGTAGCTGGTTTGACCGCGTCAAAGTATAGCATCGAAATTGTTCCTTGGGAATATTAAAATAGCGACTGCAAAAATCGAGTGTGATTGTATCAAGATAACGAGTTTGGATCAATTCATTTTTTACTGTCTCCGCACCATATTCTTGAAGTAACGATTGCCAATCCTCTGAATTTCCATATGATGCGATACGAGAAATTATAAATCGCGCATGTTGAATCTTGTTAAGATCGCGTACGTCCACATCCCAAAATTTTTTTTTTGAAAATATCATATATTTACTGCAACTCATTTCTGCCAATCCAAAGGATTACTTCCCCGTTCCAAAGAAATGGCTTCGCCAAAGGGGTCATTTGGACGTGAAGGTCGAAATCTAAACGAGTGAATCAGCCTATGGCTGACAAAAACGGAAACCATTTTGCAAAATAACTTGCAATGATTGTTAAATAATTTGTGATCATTAAAATACCAACCGCTACCAACATCACACCACCGATAATTTCAATTGTATGAAAATGTTTCTTTATACGGTTGAAGACATTAAAAAATTTATTAATGCTAATCGCTGTTAAGAAAAACGGAATTCCTAATCCTAACGAATAGACAAAAAGTAACACGATTCCTTGCAGCACTGTATCTTGTTGACTGGCAATGGCAAGTATTCCTGCTAATACAGGACCGATACATGGTGTCCAACCAAATGCAAAAGCCGCGCCAACTGTAAATGAACCTAAAATGCCGAGTTTTTTCTCTTGTAAATGAAATCGTTTTTCATAATTGAGAAAACCAATCTTGAAAATCCCAATCATATGAAGACCGAAAATTATAATAATTCCACCCGCTATTTTGCTGATAAGGTTAAGATTATCATTCAATAATTGACCGATTGATGTTGCGGCGGCACCCATTAATACAAAGATAAGGGTAAATCCGGCAATAAAAACTAATGAGTTAATCATAACAGCGTGTGCAGCGGATTTGTTATCACCTTTAATGTCATCAAGTGTGTGTCCTGAAATAAAAGAGATATAACCGGGAATTATTGGAAGTACGCACGGAGAAATAAATGAGAGTAAACCAAAAATAAAAGCAGTGAGAAGATTGATGTTGTCAGACAGCATGAAATAAAACTCCTTTGTATATAGAATGTATAAGAATTGTGCTCAAGTTTCAAGAGAGAAGAAATTTATAGATGTGAATCGGTCAAAAATTCTTCCATCATTGTCATTTCGATCCCGACGTTGTTTGTCGGGAGAGAAATCTTGTTTTATCTTCAATACATAGAACCCGATTCCTTTCTCGACCCAATTGTATAACAAAAAAATATTGAACAAAGTTACTGGTATGATGCAGGGAAGAGAAGAAAGGGTTTTTGGAAACTACTCAACTCAGCATTACTTTTCTTGAATACCCACAATAAATAAGTTACATTGCAACCAAGAATGGATCCGCAGGGAGGGCGTTAATGTCGAACTGCGGATTTTTTGTTTCTATTACAATTAAAAATCTATGTCCCCATTTATTGAACTTGAAAAACGTCTTTGGGAAGCAGCGGATGAACTTCGCGCTAATTCCCACCTTAATTCTTCGCAGTATTCAACTCCTATTCTCGGACTTATCTTTCTGAAATTTGCTGAATTCAAATTCACCACTGCTACCGAAACTCTTCAAAAGAAAAAATCCCGCCTGAACGGCGCAGTCGGGCAGGCTTCCCGCCGCACAACAGGAAAGATCGATTATCAAGCGCAGGGCGTGTTGTATATACCGGAGAAGGCGCGGTTTTCATATTTGCTGACGATTGCCGAAGATAAAGATATTGGTAAAGCGATTAACAGCGCAATGAAGCTGATTGAAGAAGAGAATGAAGCGGTGAGAGGCGTTCTTCCAAAAACATATACGGCGTTTGAGAATTCCACACTGGTTGAAGTGCTGAAGATATTCAACTCCGCAGACGCTTTGAATAAAATAAGACTGCTTGATGATGCGGCTGAATCATTGATAGTCAACGAAGCGACGAAAAAGCAGTTTATGGGATTAGCGAACCTGGTCCAACGGTTATTCAAAGCTATCCTGCCCGATGCATTGGCAAACGATTATAAGCCGCGACGGGATGTTATCCTTACCATTGCAGAAAAAATAAAATCCACTGCGCCGGATGTTGATATATCTGCAGCTGTTACGAAAATTGAAAAACTGCTTGACGCTTCG
>JANONI010000099.1:0-18980 GCA_031420755.1 Bacteroidota bacterium
CGTATAATTTCCCGCAGAAAGGTACTCATTCACTATCGTTGTTATTTCCTGCCCAAGCATATTATAGACAGTCAGTTTCACTTGTCCCGAAACCGGAACCGCAAAACTAATCTTCGTTGTGGGATTGAATGGATTCGGATAATTCTGCGACAGTGAAAATTCTTTCGGAAAAATTTCATTTTCTTTTTTCACCGAAACTAAAATTGAATCAGTTCCGCCCGCTTCAATATATCTCGCTTTGAATTCTTGCAAGAAAAGATTTGCAATTCGTTTGCTGTTAATGATCAGTGTATTTTCATTGTTCGTATTTTCCGCCGCGCTGCTCCAGTTATGCGAACCGGTAACTACGTAGTTATTTACGGAAGGATTTTCCGCATCTACGATGGCATATTTATGATGAAGCATTCCTCCCAAAGAACTTCCTTTCAAAAATATATCAACACCGGCTGTTTTCAGAATAGCAAATTCATTTCCACTGTCGGTATTGTTATCCATTAATACCCGGACTTTCCTTCCAGCAACTTTTTTGGCGATGAGAGTTTGTCCGAGTTCATCGCGAGTGAATGAGAGCACCGCAACATTGATAGCGGAGGCTGCTAAACTTAAAGCACTGTTGATCTTGGATGTTACACGATCGGATGGTGAAAAATATAATTCCATCGGTACACCGCCGATATTAAAACGGTGCGGAGTATTATCTAATTTTCTTGCACCAAAACGTGATGTTGATTGATTAGGACTGTCGGTATTCGATCCCCACATTTCTTCAAACTCAAGTGTGTATGCCATCGCTAGAACTTGATCTTGAATCTCAAGAATATTTTGAGCGTCGTTATTTGTTCCCGGATCGGTGGCATTCCACGAACCCATAATAACCCAATCATCGGTATCCGATATTTTGTCCCGATAATCGAACACATAAAACTTGTTGTGCATCAATCCGTTCCCGGCATTAATCAGATCGTACCCATCATCGATGACTACAATACCGGCATTTTTTAATGTTGTCCAGGGAGCTGTCGTCTGATTATCCTTTTCACCGATCACCCGTACCTTCACTCCGCGACTTTTAGCATTGACCAATGCTGTTGCGATATTTGCCCCGACGGTTCCACTAAAGCTATATGCACACATATCAATTGAAAAATTCGCAGCATTAATTCTATTGATTAAAACAGTACTAAAGTTGGCAACTTTAGCACTCTCTTCCTTCGCAACTGAAAAATTCACCGATTTGCTGAAATACACATTTATCTTTCCTGTTGAATTTTGCGAAATAGTGCTCAAAAGATTGTTCGGCGAATATGTTACACCAACAATATTCGCAGTTCCAATTTGAAAATGATAGAGTGTGGCTGGCAATAATCCGGTAAGAACTACATTGTGCTGAATCACCTTGTTCGTGTCGATTTTCTCTGAACCATAGGCAGAAGTTGTTCCGTATTTGACAATTGAACTTCCCGGAGAATCGGTCGTCCATGAAATTGTCACTCCGGTTGAAGTGATATTTCTTTCATATGGAGTGCTCGTTGTAATTCGCGGTCCGGCGCCGTCGATAATGATATCGTCGATAAATCGCGGTTGGATTTGATAGTTGTTCAGGAATTGCCCTAAGACACCGACAAGATCAAAAACACTAGACGGGGTCGGCAGGTTTGCCAAATTAATTCTTCCGCTAATGCGCACTTCCAATGTGTCGGTTCCTTTGATCAGTTTGTAGTTCGTGCCGGATCCCGATGTTGACCATATTGTTGCTGGCTGGTTCGCAGATGTCAACACTTTTTGGATACCATTGATACGAATCAACCGCGATTCGAGCGGTTCGTCAACGGTTTGTGTTTTAATTTGGTTGATCGTTACCACCAACGTATCGGTAGGTTTTCCCTCGCTGATTTTTTCGAGTAACACGGACGGAGTAAATTGAAATAAATTATTGAACGGAGCAACCAATCCGAGCAGAACAACATCATCTCCCCGATTAACATTATTGGAAACTGATGAATCAAATAACGCCATACCAGCAGTCGCATCTTGTAAAAATGTCGGACCGCCGAATTCATTTCCCACAGTAACAATGCCGCGAACAACTGCCCATTTGCCAAGAAAGAGATGATTGCCGCTGCCGTCTTTCACTTTCACCATACTCATCGGACGAGGATTTCCGTACACCAATGTCTTGGGTTGGGTGAGAATAGGAAGAAATGAAATGCTGTCCAAACTGGTTTTAAATCCGAATGTAAATTCATTTGTTGAATCCGATGCAATAACACCGGAAATTTCTATCGTGATGCTATCACCCGGCAGTAGAATAAAGTTTGAAAATGTTACCGTATCGCCGGAAGTTTTTCGAAAACAGTTGAAACAGGGAAAAACAATATTGTCAGTCGACCAATTGAATGTTGAAGGCTTCGTAAAACTTATTGCACGCACCGTATCTGCTTGAGTCTTTACAACAAATTTTAACGTCGTAGGAGAGTCATACTTCCAGCGAGATGGCGAAACTCCCACTGTTCCTTTTCCTGTTGGTGGCGGAGTAACATCATAAAAGAGTTCAACAAATTCATAAATTGAATTGCCAGTTGCCGCATCATCCCCAAATTCGCTAATAATTATTTTCCCACTATTATTACTAATCATACCACTGCCAGGCGATATCGCCGTACCGATATTCCAACTTGCTGCATCGGATGCGGTAAGAAGAGAGCTTTTCCTTTGGTATATATTTCTGCCCGAAAGAGTTGTCGGAAGTCCGATAGTCGGTCCATCTAATACTGTATTCGTTGCATTTTGTAGCGTAAACGTTTCGCTGCCGTTAATTTTTGGTGCCACACCCGTTGCATCAAGAGTATTAAAATATATTATGTTAGTTGGTAGAGTAACACCCCAAAATGTTTCAAATCCTGCTTTAGTAGTATTTCGTGCAATAATCACATATCCACCAGGTTGTATAATAGTTCCTGCTGGAATAACATACGTTGCAGCTGCATTTGTCTGCACAACTTTATATCCCGAAATATCTAATGATTGAGAATATAATGTGCCCGAAAGTACGGAAATACATAGAACAAGAAATATTTTTTTCATTTTTTTCCTTAAGTAAGTTGTTACTGTAAAATAATAAAAATATTCCAATAAACCATTACGGTTTCGTTAATTATTGTAAATGTAAATTGTTGATTGATGATTTAAAATGGAGTATTTTGTCCAACACGTATGTATCGAATTCCAATTTCTCCGCCAAACCAATTAACGCTATTCCGCATTTTACTAACGCCGGTATTCGTCTATTTTCTTTTTTCAAACGATCCGGTGAACAAGCAAATTGCGTTAGGAATTTTTATCTTCGCTGCCATCACCGATTGGTACGATGGATATGTCGCCCGGCGATGGGGATTTGTTACACGGTGGGGAAAATTTCTTGATCCGTTAGCGGACAAAGTGTTAACCTCTGCCGCATTTTTTTCTTTTGTTGCAATTGGGTACGCGGAATTATGGATGGTGATTCTTATTGTAATTCGAGATTTTGCAATGACACTGCTCCGCGCTTATGCTGAATACAAAAATACGCCAATTAATACCAGCGGATTTGCAAAGACAAAAACATTTGTTCAACTCGTAGTAATTTATCTTTTTTTGGTCACCTATATCGTTCGAACTTCGCCGGTGTTCAATTCTCAATTTGGATGGATCTTCGATCTTGTTGCAACACCGGTTATGATGTATGCTCTCATGATGAGCACAACAATACTTACAGTGTGGACTGGTATAGTGTACCTTTCAACAAATAAAATCATTCTCAAAAAAATATTTTCGAGTGAATCACATGGAACAGACACCGAACGAATCGCAAACTGAAAAACCGAAACTCCATTTCGTAACAAAAATTATCGGCTCAGGATTTTTTACCGGATACGCACCAGTGGCATCCGGAACTGTTGGCTCTGCCTTTGCACTGGCATTTTTCTTGATTCCAAATTTTTCTTCGCTGTATAGCATCGTTCCGGCTACGATCATTCTATTCGTCTTCGGCGGATTCGCAGCGCACAAAATGGAAAAAATATATGGTCAAGACCCAAGCGTGGTAACGGTTGATGAAATTGTTGGAATGTGGCTGAGTTTGTGGTTTATTCCGATCACAATGCTTAATATTTTACTCGCCTTTATAATTTTTAGAATACTTGATATCCTCAAACCATATCCGGCAGCCGATTTTGACAAGCGCACCGGCGGATGGAACATTATGCTTGACGATGTTATTGCAGGTTTATATACGAATGTTATTCTTCAAATTGCCTTTCAAGTTTTACTATTCTGAATTCAATGACCGCAGAAATTATTACTATCGGTAACGAGCTGCTCATCGGACAGGTTGTCAATACCAATCAAGCATATATTGCTGAGAAATTGAACAGCATTGGTATTTATTGTGAACGGATGACAACAGTGGGCGACAGCGCACAAGTTATTACCGATGCATTTACTTCTGCCTTCAATCGTGTTGATATTGTTTGCGTTACCGGCGGACTTGGTCCTACGCACGACGATATTACGAAAAAAATTGTGTGCGAGTTTTTCAAAACAGAACTTGTTATGAATGATGAAGTGCTTGAACATATAAAAGCATTAGCGCAAAAAAAAAATATTACAATCATCCAGTCGAATATCGATCAGGCACTTGTACCAAAAGATTGTGTAGTAATACCAAATCTTTTCGGAACAGCACCCGGACTGATGTTTGAACGAACCCGCCAAACAAACAGCGGGCATGACAATAAATATTTTATTGTCATGCCGGGCGTTCCATACGAAATGAAAAGCATGGTTGATGGTTGGATTCTTCCCTTCTTAGAGAAAAAAAATATTGATTCCGTTGTTCTCCATCGAACATTAAAGACAACTGGAATTGGCGAATCGATGCTCTCCCATGAAATTGGTGATGTCGATGAAGTGATTGGAACGGACGGAACTACTACGTTAGCATTTCTCCCCAGCCCAATGGGAACAAGATTGCGCGTAACAGTAAAAGAAAAAACAATTGAAGCCGCACAAGTAAAGATCATCCGTGCAGAACAATTCATTCGTTCCAAAGTTGGAAAATATATTTATTCAGATGACGAAAAAGATTTAGAAGATGTCATTGGTCTCTTATTGAAAGAACGAAAATTAAAACTGACAACCGCAGAATCGTGCACCGGCGGATTGATTGCAAATAGAATCACAAATGTTTCAGGTAGCTCAGAATATTTTCTCGGTGGTTTTGTCGTTTACAGCAATCAATTGAAAATACAAGAACTTGGTGTTCCCGAAAAATTGATTACTGATTTTGGTGCAGTCAGCAAAGAAGTTGCTGAGGCAATGGCAAGCGGTGCACGCCGTACCGCAAACGCAGACATTGCCCTTTCTGCAACAGGTATTGCCGGACCTACAGGCGATACACCTGAAAAACCCGTTGGACTTTGTTGGATTGGATATGCTGATGCCGAATCTACATTTGCAATAAAATTCAATTTTGGTGATAATAGAATACGATTTAAGGAACGAGCATCGCAGGCAGCATTAGAGATGTTGCGAAGAAAACTGCTTAAGTTTTCATAAAATTCATTCTTGATTCAAATAATGGAAATCATTCCGGTAGTTATCAGCAATGCTTTGGCGACAGTGCTAACTTGAACCTTCGGGTTCTCATCAACCGACATTCTTGACAATTTATTTTTAGACGGATTTGTTTTTTGTTCACTTTTAAGTTATCTTAGTGCCGTGACGAAAGAAAGAAAAATCATATTTCATGGACAGCATTTCAAGGATTTTTACCTTGAGGTGAATGACAGCGTGAAAGAAAAGATTGGTTATGTATTTCGTGTTATCAAGTCGGTTGGTAAGGTTTCGGAAAAGTTTCTGAAACACATTGAGGGAACAGACGGACTTTATGAAATCAGAGTTGAAGTAGGTAGCAACATGTATCGCATATTCTGTTGCTTTGACAAAGGGAACGTAGTTGTTCTATTCAACGCATTTCAAAAGAAAACTCAAAAGACTCCACGACAAGAAATTGAATTGGCAGAGAAACTTAAAAAAAAATATTTCACTTTAAAAGACAAACAAAATGAAAAAGAACAAAGCAACCCGCCTGCGGAACGGGCAGGTAAGAAACGCTAAAAACTTTGACGAAATTTTAGACATCCAATACGGAAAGATTGGAACTAAAAAACGTGACGAGTTTGAAGAGAGAGCACAATATTTTGTAATTAGCGAAACACTCAAAGACGCGAGGCGTAAAGCTAACTTGACACAGGAACAGCTTGCAGACAAAATTGGAACTAAAAAGAGTTACATCTCACGATTAGAGAACGGCAAGTGCGACATTCAACTCTCAACACTTTACAGAATTTTCGAAGACGGACTTGGCAGACGGATTAACTTATTAATTGCGTGATGACATCTTTTGTAAACTGCTTTGAACAACCTATATTAGAACTTCAAACATGACAGTTCCGAACAAGCAGTAGCACATACGGCTAACATAAGGGTGTTCTCTCTTCGAGCCGTACCTATGGTATCGTAGATAGGCAAAATTAATTTTTGTTGTGGTGAGCACCTCCCTTTCAAAGAACTGTAACTCGTTCCACAAGATCGATCTTTAAAATTGAAAGATCACCAATAGCAAAACTTCTTGCACTCGAAAATAACCAGTGTTCCGGTTGTTCAACAAATCCTTTACGAACAGGATTTCCATGAATATAGCTTTGCCTTGAAATTCAATTTTGTTCATAACCACATCAGATTCAAAGAGCGAGCATCGCAATCTGCCTTGAAATCGTTAAGGAGAAGGATATTGAAAATTTTAAAGTGATTTTTAATAGAACTTTTCCAAAATATGTTTCACATTTTTTGCGTTACATTTTGTTACTTGATTTTTCACATTTATGCTATTACATTATGATAGCACTTATTAATGATCGCGTTATCAAATAAACACAAGAAAATATTACACTCGATTTTTGACGATCCTATCCGTTCAAATATTGAATGGACTTCAATTGAAAAACTGTTGATTGCTTTGGGTGCCGAAATTAACGAGGGCAGCGGATCGCGAGTGAGAATTGCTCTTAACGGAATACGCGCTGTCTTTCACCGACCGCACCCGCGTAAAGAAATCGATAAAGGTGCATTAGAAAATATGAGGCAATTTCTAGTAAATGCAGGAATACAATTATGATGGTATATAAAGATTATATCGGGGATGTTGAGTACGATTCAGAAGCAAAATTTTTTCATGGCAGAGTGATCGGTTTAAAGGATGTCATTACATTTCAGGGTAAGTCTGTAAAAGAAATTGATAAAGCATTTCGCGAATCAATCGATGATTATTTGGAATTTTGTAAAAAGCGTAATGAAAAACCAGATAAACCTTTTTCCGGAAAAATATTGTTGCGTACACAACCGGATTTGCACAGAAAATTGGCACTTGTCGCCGAGCGAAAACGCACCAGCATGAATAAAGTGCTGGAAGAAGCGATTGAGCGGTATCTATGTTAAGGAAAATAAGCCTCAAATCGCAATAATTGTTTCTTGATTCAGACAATGTAAAACATTACTTTGCAACATCAATTTTCAAAAAACTAACTACATCTATATAAAAGGATAAGCCATGGCTGAAGATAAAGAAGCAAAAGTTCAAGCGCTAAAAATTGCAATTGAACAGATTGAAAAACAACACGGAAAAGGTTCCATTATGAAATTAACCGATGGACCGATCATGAAAATTGATGCGATCTCAACAGGTTCAATTTCACTCGATGCAGCACTTGGTATCGGCGGTGTGCCGCGTGGACGTGTTGTTGAAATTTATGGTCCCGAGTCTTCGGGAAAAACAACAATTTGTCTTCATATCATTGCTGAGGCACAAAAAGCCGGAGGCATCGCCGCATTCATCGATGCGGAACACGCACTCGACACTGCGTACGCAAGAAAACTTGGTGTCGATACTTCTGCGCTTCTTCTTTCACAGCCGGAATTTGGCGAACAAGCACTTGAGATTGTGGAAACACTTGTTCGCAGCGGTGCTCTTGATGTTGTTGTTATCGATTCTGTTGCCGCTCTCACTCCGCGCGCTGAAATTGAAGGCGAAATGGGTGACCCGACAATGGGCGTTCACGCACGATTAATGTCGCAGGCTCTTCGCAAACTTACCTCGGCAATTTCCAAATCAAAAACCACCGTTATCTTTACAAACCAATTGCGAATGAAGATCGGTATTATGTTCGGCAATCCGGAAACAACCACCGGCGGCAACGCTCTGAAATTTTACGCATCCATTCGAATGGATGTTCGCCGCATTGAAGCAATTAAAGATGGAACAAACGTGATTGGAAATAGAACGAAAGTAAAAGTAGTTAAGAATAAAGTTGCGCCTCCATTCAAAGAAGTTCAGTTTGATATTCTCTATAATGAAGGAATTTCCAAACTCGGCGACCTTATTGATGTTGCAGTTGAGCAAAACATTATCAACAAGAGCGGTTCGTGGTTCTCGTATAAAGAAGAACGAATCGGGCAGGGACGTGATTCTGTAAAAGCATTTTTACTTGCGAATGAACCATTGGCAAAACAAGTTGATACTGAAGTTCGCATCAAATTGGGAATTATTGTAGCTGCTCCTTCAAAGTCAGACAAGAGCGAAGAAAAACAGGCTCCTCCTAAAGAACCGAAGAAAGCAAAATAAACATTGCATAAATTTTCCAAGTCTTCAAGACTTGGAAAATTTTCTCTCACTATGATTATCACAAAAATAGAACGTCAGAAAAAAAATAAGACACGTTTTTCAATTTTTGTTGATGATAAATATTCATTCAGTGTCAGTGAAGATGTTTACGTGCGATTTGTTCTTCATCAAGGACAAACTCTTTCGGAAGATGAACGAACCAAAATTGAAACTGCGGAAGCCGAATCATCGGTGCGAAGAATTGCTTTACGATATCGTTCGTATCGTCCGCGTTCAAGGAATGAAATACTAGAATATTTACGGAAAAAAGGATTCGATGATTCGCATAGTCATCAGGCATTAATTTTTTTGGATGAAATGAATTTGTTGAATGATGATGAATTTGCAAGAATGTTTTGCCGCGATAGATTGCGATTGAAACCGGTCGGCAAATTTTCCATGAAACATTTGCTTTACAAAAAAGGAATTGATACGGCAACAATAGAGAAGATTCTTCCTGAATTTTATACGGTTGAATCGGAAAATATGCTTGCACTGAAAGAAGCAGAACGAAAATATAAAAGGGTTAAATCGCTTCCTCTTGATACTCAAAAAAAACGAATCTATGAACATTTAGTGCGTCGCGGTTATGAGGCATCTCTCTCTCGTAAAGTTACAACACAATTGGTGAATCAATGAAAGAAAACAGTAACTTTTTCCGAAGCCGTCATTGGAAAGTTTTTCTCATTACAATGGCAATCGCACTTCCCATCTTCGTACTCTCAACATTTGAAGACCTTTTTCTAATTCTCGTAGTATCGTTTACGCTAACATTTATCTTAAAACCAATCGTTGATTATATTGAAAATCTCGGCGCGGCGCGTTGGTTTGCTGTGCTTTTAGTTTTTGTTGGATTAGGAAGTATTGCAGTTTTGGGCATCGTCATTCTTTCTCCGGTCATATCTTCACAAGTAACACAGATTGCATCTGCCTTTAGTAAAGATAGACTCACACTCATGCTCAATGATCTGAGTCTTCAAATTTCTTATCAGGTTCCATTCTTAAAATCCGAAGCAGTCCGTGAACAATTAAGCAACTCACTTGTTGCAATTGGTAATTCTGCCGGAACTGCTCTTTCCAGTTTGCTTGGTACTGCAGCAACATTAAGTATCGTTCCGTTCATAACATTTTTTTTATTGACCGACTATTACAATATGCAGAAGTCGCTTATTCGAAATATGCCGAATAAATATTTTGAAATGTCGCTCAATATTATCTACAAGATTGAGGACCAACTCAGCAAATACATTCGGGGAACGGTCACGGAATCAACTGTCGTAGGAATTTTGTACGCAATAATATATTTTTATCTGGGCATCAATTATGCAACAGTTCTTGGGCTAATAGGCGGCATCACAAATGTAATTCCTTTTGCCGGACCATTCCTTGGCGCAATTCCAACACTGTTAATTTCTATAGTGCAGTTTGGTGACCTGCGAATGCTCATTCCAATCGTCGTTACATCAATCGTTGTTCAACAGATAGATCAAATGCTTGTGCAGCCCTCCGTGTTCAGCAAGATCATGAGTATCCATCCCCTAACAATGTTTTTAGTTATCCTTATCGGAAACGAAACACTTGGTGTTATGGGAATGGTTCTTGCAATCCCAATTTATACGGTAATTCTGGTCACCGCAACTGAAACGAACTGGGGTCTAAAAAAATATAAGATCACACAAGTATGAGCAGAATAATTTTTGATATTGAAACACTCGGCTTTCCGCTGGCATCATTCGATCAGGAAACGCAGACATATCTTCTTCGATTTGCCGACAACGAGGAAAAGATTGAAGATGTGAAAAAAAATCTCAACCTCCATCCGCTCACGGCGCAGATTCTTTGTCTTGCGCTTTATAATCCTGACACACAAAAAGGAAAAGTGTTCTTTCAATCGGACAAGAACGAGGAATATTATTCCGAAGACAAGAAATGTCATTTTGTTTCAGGAAGTGAAGAAAATATTTTACAGAAGTTCTGGGAGATTATTCCGAAGTACGAACAATTTATCACGTTTAACGGAAGAAGTTTTGATTGTCCATTCATCATGCTTCGTTCCGCAAAACTCGGAGTGAAAACATCGCGTAATCTGATGCCGTACCGGTATGATTCCGAAATTCATTGCGATCTTCTTGAACAACTAACATTTTATCAGGTCACACGTCGCTTTAGTTTGGATTTCTATTGCAAATCGTTCGGAATCGAAAGTCCAAAGACAAAAGGAATCACGGGTCTTGATATGCGAAAACTTTTTGAGGAAAAAAGATTTCGCGATATTGCAGAGTATTGTTACGGCGATGTTCTTGCTACCGCAGAATTGCACAAGCGATGGAATGAATTTTTACATTTTCATGGGTAACCATATCTCGTTGATTATCTAAAATAAAAAATCCTCTCAATGAGAGGATTTTTTATTTGATCTCGAAAATGTTTACGCTGGCAATTTTTTATATCGTTTTGAAAATTCATTGTAGATTGCCGCCGCCGCAGTCAATTTCAAAATATCCCACCATGAAAAAATTAGAAATCCACTGATGAGTGCTTGCTGAATATTTTGGAAAGCGATAAAGTTCAGATACAAAGTGCCGATTGTGAAGATAACAACCAAACCAAAAAACATAGAAATGATTGTCCATACATATCCTGTTCGCACTGTAACAAGGTAACCGATTAGTGCTGCCGCAATCGGAAAACTTATTAAATAACCTCCGGTCAATCCAAATATTTTTACTAAACCAAATGTTGCTCCGGTAAAGACCGGTAAACCGATTACACCTGCGGCAATGTACAATAGTTGTGCAATAAATCCATTGCGCGCTCCTAGAAATGCACCGGAGAGCAGTACGAAAAAAGTTTGCAGCGTGAACGGTATCGGTTGGTGTGGAATTTGTACTTGTGCGCCGAGCGCCGTGAGAGCTGCAAATACTGTTATCCAGCCAGCTTGAGCTAATGTCGATGATGATGACGTTGTTAAATCTAGAAAAAACATTTTTCGTTTTACTTCCATGAATCCTCCGTTTGTAAGTATGTGTGTAACCAGTGTGATGTAATATCAAGAACGTGATTTAGTATAGGACTTTCTTCTTTGTAAGGATGTTTTGCACCATACAGATGTCCTGCATTTTTTAACTTCACGAACTTAGTAAATTTCTTGTTTGCAACTGAATAGAGTTTTTCTGCTTCATCAATCTTAACAGGAATATCGGCGGTTCCATGAACAAGTAATAATGGTTTATTCAACGTTTCAACCGCAGTCAGAATGTCCAACCGTTCACCATTATTTTCAATATCATCAAGTAACGATGTGTTTATTCGGAATAATTTTTGGTCGCTCACGGAATGTAATTGCACATAACCTTTTTCTCTCCATCGTCTTTTCTGCTCATCGGTATATCGGTTAAAAAATGCAATTGTTGACCACGCTGCAACTGCTTTAACTCTGCCGTCCTCTTTTGCGGTAATCAACGAAACACCACCGCCGCGCGAATGACCTACCAAGGCAATTTGTGAGCTATCAACAAATGGTAGCGGAAAATTCTGCGACTCAATCCCATTGAGGATTGTTTTTACATCTTCAATTTCAAGCGAGATAGTATTGTTCGCAAATTTTTCGTGTTCAACAAATTTCTTTGCTTCCTCTCCTATTCCATTATGAGAAAAATTCAGGACAATGGAAACAAAACCATGACCGGCAAAATACCGCCCAATTGCCGGAAATGGTCCCCAGTTCTTAAATGCCTTAAATCCGTGACAAATTATAACAACAGGTAATTTTTTACTACTGGCTTCAATTAATTTTCTGTCCCATCGAAGATCACAGCGTAAGGGGGCACCGGATGGTGTTCGAAAAGTAATGAGTTCTTCAATAATTTCATTCATAAAGCGTTTCAAAATACCTAAAGGTTCTTGGAATGTCAATATAACAAACAGTTCAACAAACAGTTCAAGTTTATATTGAAAAAACATTGACTATATGGTGAAATTTTGATATTTTTATAAACTAAATGGTACTTTAACCATCGTTAGAGCCGATTAAATCTATGCCACAACTGAAATTATTTTCTGGACGTGCAAATCGTCCATTGGCTGAAAAAATTGCACGCGATTTGGGTGAACCTCTTGGTAAACTAGAGATTCAGAATTTTAGTGATGGTGAAATTTGGGTAAAGTTTATTGATAATGTGCGCGGTGCAGATATTTTTATTATCCAAACAACAGTTCCGCCTGCAGATAATCTGTTGGAGCTGTTGATTACGGTTGACGCGGCAAAACGAGCATCGGCTCGGAAAATTAATGTCGTTATCCCATATTTTGGTTATGCCCGTCAAGACAGAAAAGATCAACCGCGTGTAGCAATAACATCAAAACTTGTTGCAAACCTGATCACAACAGCAGGTGCCGACCGTGTTATTTGTATGGACCTTCACGCACCACAGATACAAGGGTTCTTTGATATTCCTGTAGATCATCTATACTCTTCTGTAGTGTTTGTTGAATATTTGAGAAGACAAAAATTTCCTGATCTTACTGTTGTTTCACCGGATGTTGGCGGTATTAAAATGGCGCGTGCATATGCAAAACGCTTAGATGCTGAACTTATATTGATCGATAAACGCCGCCCTGCACCGAATGTTGTAGAAGTGATGAATATTATAGGAGATGTAAAAGGAAGAAATGTTCTTATTGTAGATGACTTGATTGATACGGCAGGAACATTTACCAACGCCGTTTCCGCATTGAAAAAAGCCGGTGCTAAATCTGTGTATGGAGCATGCACGCATCCCCTGCTTTCAGGAAAAGCATTGGAACGAATTAACGCAAGTGAAGTTGAAAAAATTATCGTATGCGATACGATTCCATTAAAAGTTGAATCACCAAAAATTGAAGTAATGTCTGTTTCATCTGTCTTTTCATCGGCGATCGAACGCTGTTTCCATAATAAATCGATCAGTTCTCTGTTCGATGTTGATAAAGATAAAAGTTTAGATAATTAATATATTTTCTTTGTTCTAAGTGAGGAGTAATAACAATGTCAGAAGTAGTATTGAATGCAGTTGTGCGTAACGAAACCGGAAAAGCGGCAAATCGTCTTCGGTATGCAGATAAAATTCCCGGTGTGTATTATGCGCACGGTGAAACGAATATCAATATCACTGCAACACCGCTTGCAATGAAACCGTTAATCTACACCTCCAATACACACCTTATCAATTTAAAATTGGATAACGGCGAAAGCAAAACCTGTATTCTTCGTGATGTGCAGTTCGATCCTATCTCCGATCGTCCAGTTCATTTTGATCTTCAGGGAGTAAAGGAAAACGAAGAGTTGACGGTTCAGATTCCTGTTATTTTAAAAGGAAATCCAAAAGGAGTGAAAGATGGTGGAACAGTACAGCACATTATGCACAAAGTGCGTGTTTCGTGTTTGCCAAAATACATTCCGGAACAGATTGTGCTTGAAATTACTGATCTTGGAATGAATGATTCTATTCACGTTCGAGATATTAAGATCAACAATGTTCGAGTTCTTGATAATCCTGCAAGCGCGGTAGTTGCAGTTGTTCCTCCAACCGTAGTTAAAGAAGAAGTTGTAGCAGTTCCTGGAGCAACACCGGATGCAGCGGCAGCAGCGACAACAGTCGCGGCTGAACCTGAGGTTATTGCTAAAGGAAAAAAACCAATTGAAGGCGAAGCATCACCGGCAAAAAAATAATTTATCGAATTGTTCTTTGGCAAAAGAGTTGCTTCTCTGCGAGGTCGTAGACCGTGAAATGTATCGTCGGCTTAGGAAACCCTGGAAATCGTTACCGATTTACTCGGCATAACATTGGTTTTCGTGCCATTGAATTTTTGATTGACAAATTCAAAGCACAGCATTTTGATAGTACTGCGTTGTTTGAATGTTATCAAGCTCCTTTGTCAGAAGATTCGTTATTACTCGTGATGCCTCAGACGTATATGAATAACAGCGGCACCGCTGTTCGTGAGATTCATCAAAAATACAATCTAACAATCGCTGACTTTCTGATTGTCTATGATGATTTTCAATTACCATTCGGCACATTACGATTGCGTCCAAAAGGAAGCGATGGCGGACATCATGGTCTATCATCCATCATATACAATTTAGAAAATGATCTTATTCCTCGATTGCGAATTGGTGTTGGTGGAAAAACAGTGCCAATTGAACGTACTCACGAATTAATGGCTGATTATGTTCTTTCCCGATTCGATACAGAAGAAGAGAAACTCCTTCCCCAACTTCTCGACCACGCGCACAATGCGTGTATCAGTTGGGTTAACATGGGAATTCAAAAAACGATGAATCAATACAATAGAAATTTTTTCACTTCCACAAATGCGGAATGAGTTTTTCAAAAAAAACTGACAACATAACCTACTCCATCCAAACATTATGAGATGGGGTCAATAGTCCATAGGAGGATTTTTTAATGCAATACCAAACAAGGATCTATGAGTCGGTCATTATCATTAATGCCACTCTTGAAGATGCACAGGTTGAAACTGAGATCGAAAAGATCAAAGATTTCATTCTGAAGAATGGCGGCGAAATTCGCGCCTTAGAAAAATGGGGACGCAGACGTCTCGCGTATGCGATCAAAAAGAAGAACAATGGTTTCTACGTTCTCTACGAATTCAAAGCACCCGGTGATATCGTTGCAAAATTAGAGCGACAATATCTGCTGAATGAGAACGTCATTCGTTTTATGACGATTGAATTGAACAAGAAAGCATTGAAAGCAAAAGAAGTCGGGCAGAAAACCCCAATCAGCGATGTTATTGTTGCTGCTGAAGAACCCAGTAAAGGAGCGGCAGTCTAATGAAACAACGAGAATCATCATTTGGTAATAGCAACAGACGCGATGGCGGCGGATATAACAGCAGAGATGGTAAAGGCGGACGCGATGGAAATCGCAGAGATGCCAAAAAAGATAACCAACAAAAGAAAAAGCGTTCGTGCCGATTCACCGCAGCCGGAACAATCTATATTGATTATAAAGATGAAAAATTACTTCGTAAGTTTATCAATGAACAAGGTAAGATCATTCCAAAGCGTATTACCGGAACAAGTGCAAAATATCAACGTCAACTCGTGCAGGCAATTAAACGTGCACGACATATCGCGTTGCTTCCGTTCACATCTGAAGCCATTAAGTAATTGAAAGAGGTCTGAGACTATGAAAGTTATTTTACGTCAAAATTACAGTCAATTAGGCAACATCGGAGATGTTGTTGAAGTGAAGAACGGTTTCGCACGCAATTTTCTTATCCCAAGAAGCATTGCGTTCCGCGCAACCGAAGGAAACTTGAATGCTCTTGAACAAGAAAAGAAACAGCTTGCTCGCAAAGAAGTGAAAGTCGTTCAAGATTCCGAAAAACTTGCAGCACAACTCGGCAGTATTTCATTGACCATTACGATGAAGGTCGGCGAAGATGATAAACTCTTCGGTGCCGTTACATCGCAAATGATCGCTGACTCACTCGCCGAGAAAGGGTATTCAATCGATAAACGTATTATTGAACTTGAAGAACCGATTAAAACACTTGGAATCTTTGAAGTGCCGGTAAAATTGCACTCAAAGGTTTCCGCAAAAGTTAAAGTGTGGGTTGTACGAGAGTAATTAGGGACTTGCCAATTCTTTAAGATTTGTCAAGTCTAATGTTTCAAAAAACCTGACTTATCAGTCAGGTTTTTTTTTGTATATTCTAAAATCATAGTAGTAGGGCAGACATTTGGCAAAGCCATTCAGACTGTGTAAAAACTTTGTAACGCCGAGCTCGGCACGGCGGGTTTACTATTTTTATTTATTTCACATTTTATGGTGCCGACCGGAGGTCGGCAATACAATTTTTACACAGTTCCACTCCTTTGGAACTTGTCTGTCATTTTAAGAATTTTGGAGTCTTTATATGGCACAATCAAAATCGTTATGGGGCGGCAGATTCAAAACAGCATTATCCGAATCTGCGCTGAGATTCTCCTCTTCTATCGACATCGATAAAATATTATATCAAGAAGATATTCAAGGCAGTATCGCCCATGTTGAAATGCTTGCTGAATGCAAAATAGTCTCCTCTGAAGAAATGCGGCGAATTCGAAAAGCATTGAAGGAAATTCTTTTAGAAATTGAATCAGGTAAACTTGATCTTTCATGGGATAAAGAAGACATCCACATGGCGATTGAACAACGACTCATCCAAAAAGTTGGACCGATGGGAGGCAAACTGCACACAGGAAGAAGCCGAAATGATCAGGTTGCACTCGATGAACGGCTGTATCTCCGAACTGCCATAAATGAAATGAAAAAACTCGTTGCTCAATTCCAACGCGTTCTTCTTTACAAATCAGAAAAATATTTTGGAACAATAATGCCCGGTTACACACATTTACAACGTGCGCAGCCGATCTTTCTTTCGCATCATCTTCTTGCATACGTTTCAATGTTAGAGCGCGATTACGAGAGACTTATCGATTGTTATAAACGAGTAAATCGCCTTCCGCTTGGTGCTGCCGCTATGGCCGGAACATCATTCCCGATCGACAGAGCAAGTGTAGCAAAGAAATTAGGATTTGATAGTGTTCTCGAAAATAGCATCGATGCAGTTTCTGATCGCGATTACATCATTGAATTTATTTCTGTCTGCTGCGGAATTATGATGCACTTAAGCCGAATCTCAGAAGAACTTGTATTATGGACATCGCAGGAATTCAATTTTGCAAAGATCGACGATGCATACACCACCGGAAGCAGTATTATGCCGCAAAAAAAGAATCCCGATATGGCAGAATTAACACGCGGCAAAGTCGGAAGAGTCTATGGCGATCTGATGAACATTCTAACGTTGATGAAAGGTCTTCCCCTCGCCTACAACCGTGATATGCAGGAAGATAAGTTTCCGTTATTTGATTCCGTGAATACAACACGTGAATGTGTTTATATTATGACACACGTCTTTATTCATACAAAATTCGATAAACAGCGGTTTGAAGAAGAATTGAAGAATGATTTTTTAACTGCAACTGAAATTGCAGATTATCTTGTGCAACAAGGCGTTCCATTCCGCGAAGCACATTCGATCACCGGAAAAATTGTTGGATATTGCATTGAGCAACGCACATCACTCTCAAAGCTAACACTAAAAGAGCTGCATAAATTCTCACACAAATTCTCAGAAGATGTGTTTGAATTGCTCGATCCACACACGAGTATTCAACATAAAAAATCATCGGGAAGCACGGCACCGAATGAAGTAAAGAAGCAGATAGTGCATTGGACGAGAGTGTTGAAGCAGAGAAAATGATTGTTTAACCTTGTCAAGGTTTCGTGCGTTCGTCTATAACCTTGACAAGGTTTCAAATAATAATTACCGCCGAACAGAACTGCGTAATTCTTCTTCTACTTTCTCCGCTAAATATATTTTCATTAGCGATTGTGTTGGGACATCTCTTTTGTTTGCAATTCCTTTAAGAGAATCCAACAGCCATGCGGGCAGGCGGATTGATGTAAGAACAGTTGTTGGTTTTAAGTTTGGGAATGAAACACGAACAGCTTTTGAAAGATCAAAATATTCCGTTGTGTCATGCGTTGCCCAAAATTCTCGTTCTTCATCTTCATTTTTAAACTTCGGAACTTTTTTATAGTTCTTTTTCTTCATGTCGCACTTTCTCCTTTCTATTTGAATCTCTTGCAGAAATAGGTCGAATTCGTTTCCCTCGCAGTGTAAAAATTACTGTTAAAATGCGACCTTTTGAAGTTGAACCATATGCAATGTATCTGGCATCATCCTCGGAATGTGTAGTATCTTCAAGAACCAATAAGCGGGAACTGAAAAATACTTCTTCAATCCAAAGGCGAAGCGTTGCTTCGCATTTTGGACGGAGCAACGCTCCGTCCTACATTAACATTCGATCTTTACAATCTCTTTTTGAAATTTATCACCAAGTAAAATCACTTCTCTGTCTTTAGAAATAAACACATCAATCTCCAAACGAATTCCAAATTCACCGGGTAGATAAATTCCCGGTTCAATGGAAAAACAAGTTTCAGGAATTATTTCCCGCACATCCATCGTTTCAAAATTGTCAATATGTGCACCGTTACCGTGAACTTCTTCACCGATATTATGTCCTGTCCGATGGGCAAAGTATTTGCCATAACCTCGATCTTCGATGAATTTTCGTGTTACATCGTCAACATCACAC
>JANONI010000100.1:0-3696 GCA_031420755.1 Bacteroidota bacterium
TTTTCCGCCGTTCATTGCAATTCCAACGTCTCATTTCATCCTTGCTATATCGGCAACATTTGCGGGCGGCAGCCACGCTTTTATTGGTGAAGTTGAATGGGGATTCATTCCGTATTTAGGTCTTGGCGCAATTATCGGCGCACAGGTCGGCGGGAAATTATCTCACAAAATTAAAAGCGTTTGGATTATCCGAGCATTGCTTGTTGTGATGATGATTGTTGCCGTGCGATTGATTGGAAGGAATCTCTAAGCCGAATTTGTTATTAGAAAACGTTAGATGCAGGACACCTCAGAGGTGTCCTACATCTTTTTCTTTACGCTCTTCACTACTTCTTTTGTCTGTATTGCAATCATCAATTCTTCGTTGGTCGGAATAACAAAAACAGTTGCCTGCGATTTTGCAGTGGTGATCGCCTTCTCTTTGTCTTTGGATGAATTTGCCGATTTATCAAATTCGATTCCAAGATATTCCAAATTTTCGCAAATCGCTTTTCGAACATCGGGAGAATTCTCGCCGATACCGCCGGTGAAAACTAACGCATCAAGTCCTCCAAGTGCTGCAATGTACGAACCAATATATTTTTTTATACGATAACAGAAGATATCGAATGCAAGTTTTGCTTTCTTATTTCCTTCATTCATTTCTTTAATAACTTCCCGCATATCACTGCTTACACCGGAGATTCCCTGCAACCCGCTGTGTTTATTCAATAACGTATTCGCTTCGGAATAATTCAATCCTTCCTTTGCCATAATATATAAAATCACCGATGTATCAATATCGCCGGATCGTGTTCCCATCAATAATCCTTCAAGGGGAGTAAATCCCATTGACGTGTCGATGGAAATTCCTTTATCAATAGCAGCAATGCTGCATCCATTTCCAAGATGACAAGTAATGAGTTTTGTTTTTTTTAATTCCCTTCTAAGAAGTTCCGCCGCACGTTGTGCAACATATTCATGACTTGTTCCATGAAATCCGTATCGACGGATTTTGTATTGAGAATAAAACGAATAGGGAATTCCGTAAATGTATGCGTGCGGCGGCATATCGTGATGGAATGCCGTATCAAACACTGCCACCTGAGGAATATCCGGCAAATGGGTTTCGCACGCATTGATGCCGCGAAGATTATGCGGATTATGGAGCGGTGCGATCTCAAAGTTATCTCTAATTCCTTTCACGACGTTCTGATCGATCATCACAGAACCTGTGAATGTTTCTCCGCCATGCACAACACGATGCCCGACTGCATGAATTTCTGCTTTGGAAGTTATCACACCATGATTTTTACTTAACAGAACAGCAAGAATGTATTCGATTGCCGTTGTATGGTCAAGGATATCTCCCGAGATCTTGATCTCATCGCCGTCTGCACGAATGTTGGTGAGAACGGCACCGCTCATGCCGATCCGTTCGATACTTCCTTTTGCGAGGAATAATTTTTTATCGACTTCGATGAGTTGATATTTTACTGAAGAACTGCCGCAGTTTAAAACTAATATGTTCATATTTTCTTTCCGTGATCGTCGTATTTAAAAAATCCTTCGCCTACTTTTTTTCCAAGTTTTCCTTTCCTCACCATTTGTCGTAACAACGGGCAAGGACGGTATTTTGCTTCGCCAAGTTCGTGGAAAAGTGAATCCATCCACGCCAGTACTTCGTCAAGTCCCATCATATCTGCAAGTTCCAACGGACCATAACGGAATTCATATCCAAGACGCATTGCGGTGTCAATACTTTCGGCAGTCGCAACGCCTTCCATTAAAATGTACATCGCTTCGTTCAATAATGGAATGATGATACGAGTTGTTACAAATCCGGGATACTCAAATACTTCTATGGGAGTTTTCCCGAGTCGTAGTGCTAATTTTTGAATGGTGTTGAATGTCTCATCTGAAGTTTTCATTCCGCGGACAAGTTCAACAAGCGGAACTTTGGGAACAGGATTCAAAAAATGCATCCCGATCACTTTGTCCGCACGCTTCGTAAATGTTGCAAGTTTTGAAAGATTCAACGTGGATGTGTTGGAAACTAAAATTGTTTCCGGTGAACACAACTGGTCAAGCTCATGAAATAATTTTCTTTTGAGTTCAAAATTTTCATCGACCGCTTCAATGACGATCGGAATGTGCGCGATCGTTGCAATATCGGTTGTTCCTTTTATTCGCGAGAGGATAGCACGTTTTTCACTCTTTGTCATTGTCCAGCGGTGAATATCGTTCTCCAATGTTTCATCCAGCGATTTAATTTGATGCGATAGCCGTTTTTCGGATCTCTCCACAGCAATTACTTCTATGCCGGCTGCAGAGATTGATTGAGCGATTCCCTGACCCATTACACCCAAACCAATGACTGCTATGGAGTGAAAACCATCGGGATCCTTTTTTGAAAGCTTTATATCGCCGAGAATTTCTGAGAATTGATTGGTTGTCATGGTGATTGCGTTTCTTTATGAATGAAAACTATTTGGAATTATTTTCACCCAATAATATCGCAATTTCTACGCCAAGATTCGCATAAATTTTATTTAGGAAAATCTTTGAATTTAGTCTAAAAACTACTATATTAAAGCAGTTAGAAGAATGAATGTAACAACGTTGTTCGCAACATTGTTAATATTTTTAAGTTCTTCTATTTTTTTGGAATGATATAGGGCTAAGGAAGACCTATTTAATAATGCTTAAGTTATCTAAAAAAGTTGAATACGGATTGATCGCCATTCGTCATATTGCATCACTCAACAATCAAATATCAACCGTGAAAGAAATTTCGGATCGCTATGCCATTCCGGTTGATGTGCTTGCCAAAGTGATGCAGAAATTAACCAAAGGGAAATTGGTCGTATCCTTTCAAGGTTCAATGGGCGGCTATTCACTGGCACGCCGCGCCGATGAAATTTCCGTGATGAACATAATTTCTGTGATCGAAGGGACGCACGTTGGAATTGCACAATGTTTTACCGAAGAGGAAGCGAATTGTTCCATTCACAAGAATTGCACAATAAAAAATCCTCTCAGTAAAATTCAACATAGTCTTGAAGATGTTTTTAATACAATGAAAGTTTCAGAGATCGTTTAATGGTGAAAACTCCTATCTATATGGATTATCATGCAACAACACCTGTTGATAAACGAGTGCTTAATGCTATGATGCCGTTCTTCACTGAACATTTTGGCAACGCAGCAAGTTTGCAGCATCGTTTCGGATGGATTGCAAAAGAAGCGATAGAAATTGCGAGAAAAAAAATTGGCAAAGCGATTACTGCACAGCCGAGAGAAATAATTTTTACAAGCGGTGCAACAGAATCGAACAACCTTGCACTAAAAGGTGCAGCGCAATCATTACGGTCGAAAGGAAATCATATCATCACGACTCAGATAGAACACAAATGTGTTCTTGAATCGTGCAGAACATTGGAAGCAGAAGGATTTAGAGTTACTTATCTTCCTGTTGATAAGAATGGAAAAGTGAATGTTGATGATGTGAAGAATGCGATTTGTGATGAGACGATTCTTGTTTCTGTGATGATGGCAAATAATGAGATCGGTACTATACAACCGATCAGTGAAATTGGAAAGGTATGTGCAGAAGGAGGCATTGTGTTTCATACAGATGCGACACAAGCGGTCGGCAGAATTCCTATTAATGTTGAAACGATGAATATTCATTTACTTTCTTTCGCATCGCACAAA
>JANONI010000101.1:0-5932 GCA_031420755.1 Bacteroidota bacterium
GCAATTCCTGTGCATACATTCGGTTTTGTAAGTGCGATGGAATACGACAAGACCGCGCCCATACTGAAACCGAGCAGAAAAAGCTTTGTTGTCTGTAATGTGTTTATAAATGTGAGAATATCATTTGTGCTTTGAAGAAAACTTCTTTCATCAACGGTTCCATCTTCAAACAGATCGAACCATGTGTAACCTCCCCATGCAAATGAATATGGTGCGCGAAGACTATAAATTGTTAATCGCGGATCGAACTGTTCTTTTAATCCAAACAGATCTTGTTCATCCGAACCGCGACCGTGCAGCATAATGAGCGTTGGATTATCTGGCGTTTGTTGTTGTGCCTGTGAGTGTATGGAATAGAGCATAAGGAAAAAAATTAAAAGATGGAGGAACCAAGTTTCGTTGTTAACAATTCAAGTGCCTTCATTCCCATGATGGAGTTTCCTTTGGCATTCAATCGCGGACTCCATGTTGCAACTGCATACCGATGCGGATGCAACGCAACAATTCCGCCGCCAACTCCGCTTTTTCCGGGAAGGCCTACGGTAAATGAAAATTCCCCCGCTTCGTCGTAGAATCCGCACGTTTGCATAATCGCGTTCAACCGTTTTGTCTGGCTTTTAGTAAGAATGGATTCGCCGGTTGCAACGATCTTTCCATGATTGGCAAACAACAGAAATGCTGTTGCGAGATCCTTGCACGACATTTCTATGGAACAGATGTGAAAGTAGAGATCCAATACTTCATCAACGGTATGGTGAATGTTGCCGAATGATTTTAAGAAATTCGCCAATGCGGCATTTCGAAATCCAAATTCTTTTTCTGAGGCAGCCGCATTTTCATTGAATGCAATGGATGGATTTCCACTCAATGTTCGAATAAATGTGAGCATATCGTTTTTCGGTTCACTCAGTTTATCGATCAATACATCGCAGAGTACCATTGCGCCTGCATTGATCAACGGGTTTCTCGGAATTCCTTTTTCAACCTCTAATTGCACGAGCGAATTAAACGTGCTTCCCGACGGCTCAACTCCCACGCGATCGAAGATCGTTTCGCCGACAAGCGAAATAGTGTATGCAAGCGCAAATACTTTTGAGATGCTTTGAATGGAAAAAACTTCACCGCTGTTTCCGATTGAAAAATCATTTCCTTCAATCGTGCGCAGATGCATTCCAAATTTGTTCGGCTCGACCTTTGCCAGTTCAGGAATGTATTGTGCTACGATTCCCTGATGCTGTAACGGAAGAATTTCAGTATGGATTTCTTGAAGGAGTGCGGCGTATTGTGAAGACATAAAAAATTATTTGAGAATGTTTTGCATCCCGACTCGGATCATCATTACAGCGATTGCAACCATGAAGAGTGAGGCAACTTTTGCAAACGCTTGTGAACCGCTTTTTCCCATGACCTTGATCAGAAAATCGGAATGGCGGAATGTAAGCCAGACGATGAGCAGATTGACGATTAATGAAACCAACGAGATCCAATAACCGTACAAATCAACAATAATGATGATTGATGTCAGCGCGGCCGGACCCATAATTAGAGGGATTCCGATCGGTACAACGCCGACCGATTGACCTTCTTCTCGTTTTATTTCTCGCGAGAATAACAGATCTGAAACAGAAAGCACCAGTAGAACAATTCCGCCGCCGATCCGAAAATCATTTTCCGTGATACCAAGAAACCTGAAGATCACTTTTCCCAAGATCAGAAATACCAACGCAACCACTCCGGCAGTCATGGTTGCTTCAATAATCAGTTTACGTTTTGCTTTTAAGGTCATTCCTTGTGTTAATGAAAGGAATGACGGCACAACACCCGGAACATCGATGGCGACAAATAACGGAATGAACGCCATGATCACGTCGTTCAATATGTGAAGAAAGTTATTCATTAGAGATAATGAAACTCTTTTTTTTTCGCAACATCAATTTCTAAGAAAGATTGATCCCCGATTTCTGCAATTCTTGTTTTATGATAGCGATTGTTTCTTGTTCGGAGATAAGAATTCGTGAGCCGGAATTTTTCACTGCCTGCTCAAGAGTTCCTTCTTTTGCGGAAAGCCATTGCCAAAGATGATATCCAAGCCGATACTGGTCGTTTTGTTCCCGTGTCGGAATGGATTTGACACTGTTGTATGCAATTTTTTCCAACGACGAAGCATCGAATTCTTTTATTGTTGAAGGGGCGACTGTTGCCATAAAAAAAATATTAGAAGAAAGATTGATTGCGTAAGTGCATTTCTAAAAATCTGCGAAGCATCCTTGCGCCTGCCTGCCGCAGGCATGGTATGCATCCTTCGGATTGGATACAAATAATCCGTACAAATCTGTTTCATCGGTGTTATCAGTGATGCCCGTAAACTACTTTTCTTTTAAATCTCTCAATCGTAATGTTCAGCATTTGTTGGCTGAACTGTTGTATCATTTCCTGCCGTACTTCACGTGTAAATATTTTAGTATTCCCGGAAGAACGGAAAGGAATAAAATGATAAGAATGACAATCTCAAGATTTTCTGTTACCCACGGAAATGTTTGACCGAGAAAATATCCGGCAAATGTCATACTTGAAACCCATGATATTCCGCCGATGATATTGTATGTTGCAAATTTTGCGTACGGCATCTCCGCGATTCCTGCAACAACGGGAGCGAACGTACGCGCAAACGGCATCCATCGCGCCGCAACGATCGTGAAGCCGCCGTATTTTTCGTAAAATTCTTTTGTTATCAGCAGATATTTTCGTTTGAAGAACCGTGAATCCTCACGCGCATATAAAGCACGCCCACCTTTTTTTCCAATGTAATATCCAACAGCATCGCCGCTGATTGCAGCAATAATCAGAAGAACATTTAATTCATAGATGTTAAATAATCCTTGCGCCGCAAACAGTCCGGCAGTAAAAAGAAGTGAATCACCAGGAAGAAAGAATCCTATCAGTAATCCCGTTTCAGCAAACACGATAATGAATAGACCAACATATCCTGCCCAGGCTACCAGTGCCTTAATATCTTGTAGCTTTTCAAAAAATTCTTTGATGAATTCCATACATTCCTATTGATTATAATGGTGATAAAATTCCGGCGTTCAAGAGATATAATAATCCCATTCCAACAATAATTCGATAAATAATAAAAATATATGTGGAGTGATTTTTAAGATAGTTCAATAAAAAAGCAATCGAAGCATAGCCAACAATTCCCGAAACTACGGTTGCAATAAGGATGTTTTCAACCCCAATGTTCGATGAAAACAATTCGTGACGTTCTTTTATTAATTCTAAAATTCCTGCGGCGAACACCGATGGCAATGAAAGTAAAAACGAAAATCGTGCCGCCGTTTCACGATTCAACCCGACGAATAATCCTCCGGTGATTGTTGTGCCGGAACGAGATGAGCCGGGAATTAACGCGACCGCTTGAGCAAAACCAATCAGCATTGCATCGTTCCATGAAATATCATCGAGCGATTTTTGCCGTATGTTTAATGCGGTTCTTCTTTTTACGACCGCTTCTGCTATCATCAACACAATCGCAAGAATGATCATCGAAGCGCTGATAACATACAACGAGCGAAGATTTGTTTCAATATTCTTTTGAAACAATAAACCGAAAAATACGATCGGTATCGTTCCACAAGCGATCATCCATCCTAAAACTGCATCGCGATTGTACGACAAGTTTCTTGTTTGTATTGATTTGATAACCGACCCGGTGATAGTGATGATATCTTTTCTAAAATAGAGAATAACTGCAACAAGCGTCCCAAATTGAATGACCGCTGTGAATGCCGCACCCGGATCTCGCCAGCCTAATAATGCCGGAACAATACGCAAATGTGCAGTGCTGCTTATTGGAAGAAACTCCGTGAGTCCTTGAATGATTCCAAGAATGATCGATTGTAAGATATTCATAATTAGATTTTAAAAACTTTCCTAATCTTTAAAATTTGGAAAGTTTGCTGTTATCAAATAATAAAGGGGAGTTCTATAAATTCAAAAAAAACTTTACCGCAAAGACGCGAAGCCGCAAAATGTTTATCCGAAGGATGCTTCGCATTATTATTTGTTTTCTTCGTGCCTTTGCCTGCCCGCCGCACACCTGTGTGCCGAAACGCTTCGGTGTGCAGGCACAAACAACGTGCTATGGCAGGCGGGTGTCTTCGTGGCGAAAAAAACTTAAATTTTGGAGCTGCCCATAACTCAAAATACAAAAAAATAAGCGTCCATTCAAATTACATCGATAAAATCTATTGAATTCTTCCCTATAAAGTTGTAACGTAGCCGAGCATATAAACCATTTTATTCACAAATTTTAAAATAACAATGGACAATTCAACAGCAAACAAGTCTAAATTTGGTACGTTGATTACTGTATTTTTCTTTTGGGGATTTCTTGCCGCTTCTAACGGTGTATTTATTCCGTTTTGTAAAAAACATTTCGAACTTACACAATTTCAATCGCAATTGATCGATCTGGCGTTCTATCTCGCCTATTTTGTCGGCTCACTCGCACTCTATTTAATAGAGCGATTGATCAAGATTGACATTCTGAACAAGATTGGCTATAAAATGGGAATCGCATACGGTTTATTCTTTTCTGCTGTCGGCGCAATTGCAATGATTGGTGCGTTAAACACCGGAAACTATTGGCTGATTCTCAGCGCATTATTTGCCATTGCCCTCGGATTTTCTCTTCAACAAACCTGTGCGCAGCCATTTGTAATTGCACTTGGTGATCCGCGAACCGGTGCGCATCGTTTGAATCTTGCCGGTGGTGTCAATTCATTCGGCACAACAGTTGGACCGCTCATCGTCAGTTATTTTCTCTTTGGGGGAATTGGAACTACTGTTGATGTTGACATCAGTTCAGTCAATCAAATGTATATGATCTTAGCCGGATTGTTTATTGCGGTTGCTATCTTCTTTATGTTTTCAAGTTTGCCGAAAATTACACAGGATGAGAAAATTGAAGCCGGACTTGGCGCGTTAAAATATCCGCAGCTTGTGTTTGGAATGATCGCCATCTTCGTTTACGTTGGCGTTGAAGTAACAATCCAAAGTAATTTAGGCGCATTGTTAAAACTTCCTGAATTCGGCGGATACCAAGAATCGCAGATTGCTCATTTTATTTCTCTCTATTGGGGAAGTTTAATGATCGGACGATGGACAGGTGCAATCACAGTATTTAATCTTCCAAAGATGTGGAAGAATATCCTTACTGTTATTGTTCCATATATTGCGTTTGCTGTTGTGCTCGGCGCAAATATTATTGGCGGAACAGATGTCAGCGACCTCTATATATACGCTCTTGCAATCGCAGTATTAATTGTTGGATTCTTTCTTGGTCAGGAAAAGCCGGCAAAAACATTGTTGATCTTTTCGTTGTTCGGAATTGCCGCTATGGTTCTTGGAATGGTAACAACCGGAAAACTTGCCGTGTTCGCTTTTATCAGCGGAGGATTGTTCTGTTCGGTAATGTGGCCTTGTATCTTCGCTCTTTCTGTTGCAGGTTTGGGAAAATATACCAGTCAAGGATCCACATTTCTTATTATGATGATTCTTGGCGGCGCAATTATTCCTCCGTTCCAAGGTTGGCTGAGCGATGCGTTGAATAATATTCACATGTCATACATTGTTACGATCTTCTTGTTCGCTTATCTCGCATACTTCTCGGTAAAAGCAAAGAATGCATTAAAGGCACAAGGGATTGATTATGAAACATCATCTGCAACAGCTCATTAACAAGTGATACCTAAATTGAGCGGTTAGCTTTTAGCTATGCGAAGCACACTTCGTGTCAGCAGTTAGCCTTAAAGAGTAAGGGTTGTAGATATTTATAATCTCATCCATCAGGTGAAATTGCAAAGACCAAAACATGCTGGAATCATTAAGCTAATAGCTAAAAGTCAACCCGCCTGCCCCGCCTGCC
>JANONI010000102.1:0-19972 GCA_031420755.1 Bacteroidota bacterium
AAAAAAAACCGGAACGGCGCGTGATGTCAACGGGGACTCTGGCCTTTGTAATTTTGCATTTTGAATTGATGGCGAGAGTGGGAAGCGGAATTAAATCGAATGTTGTTTTATCTAAGCCAGGCGATCATGGAGTGGGCGGAAGGAACGCCGTGGGCGGGCTATGTCTCGCCGCTGCGGCTCTTCCGGTACATCACCTTTCGCGCGGCGGGCGCGGCGATCACGGCGTTGTTGCTGAGTTGGTGGCTCGGTCCGAAAGTCATCGTCTGGTTGAAGCAACTCAAGTTCGGCCAGGAATACGCGGACCTGGCGGAGCAGACCGGCGATCTGAAAACGCGCCTCCTCAGCAAGAAGGGAACGCCGACCATGGGCGGCATTCTGATCGTCACGGTGTTGAATCTGACGGCGCTGTTGTGGGCGCAATGGAATCCGCTCGTCGAACTGACGTTGCTCACGGTGCTGGTGTTGACCGGCCTGGGCTTTTACGACGATTACGCCAAGATTGTCAAGCAGCACGGCGGCGGCGCGAAGCCGCAGGTCAAGTTGTGGGTGCAGGTGGCGGTGGCGGTCTTCGTGGCGCTGTACATCTGGCAAATGCCGATCACGAGCACGCTGCATTTTCCCGACAGCCAGACGGTGTGGCACAACAATCTGATCAGCGTGGTGATGCTGCCGTTTTACAAGTATCCGCTCCACGCGGGCGCGGCGGTCGGGTTGGTGTTGACGGTGTTCACCCTGGTCGGCAGCTCGAACGCGGTGAATCTGACGGACGGACTTGACGGACTCGCGATCGGAACATCGGGGATTGTTGCGTTCACGCTTGGAATTATCGTGTATGTTTCTGGAAATATCGAGTTTAGTAATTATCTCAACATCATTTATCTGCGCGGAAATGGCGAGTTGATTGTGTTCTGTATTGCGCTTGTCGGCGCCGCGCTCGGATTTTTGTGGTATAACTCCTATCCAGCGCAAATATTTATGGGAGATACCGGTTCGCTTGCACTTGGCGGCGCGATTGGCGCGCTAACGGTGATGGCGAAAAAAGAATTGATCCTGCCGATTCTTGGCGGCATTTTTTTTATGGAAACTGTTTCGGTGATCGTTCAGCGGTTGTATTTTAAATACACGAAAAAAAAATATGGCGAAGGCAGACGCATATTCAAAATGGCGCCGATCCATCATCATTTTGAATTACTTGGCTGGCAGGAACCGAAAATTGTAATGCGGTTTTACATCATCGCAATTCTGCTGATGATCTTGAGTTTGACAACATTTAAGGTGCGATGATAGAATGAATAAGAATGTGAACAACAACGCGTTATTCAAAAAAGCGGAAGAAAGCATCATTATGGCAAAGCAGGCAATGAAAGAAAAAGAAATTTTTTTGGCGTGGGTTGTTTGCTATCATTCACAGCAAGCGGTGGAACAATTTCTTCGCGTGTTCCTTGCATCGCACGGCGTTTCGGCGAAGAACGGAAGCTTGATCGGGTTGAATCATAAATGCGCCAGCGTGATCCCCGGATTTAAGATTTTCGATACGGCATGCGATTTTCTTGCGTTCGGCGGATTGGATATTCGTTATCCTACACATTCAACATTGTTAAAGAGCGATGCGAAAAAAGCGATCAAGGCGGCGGAACAAATAAAACAATTCGTGCTGGAGAAATTGCAGTGAAGAATGTTACGCGATTTTACATCATCAGGAATTCTACTGATGATCTTGAAATTGACAACAGTTAAAGTGCGGTAATTTTTTTGCCACACTTGTCCGCCGAAGGAGGAGAGGACACAGTGAAGCGAAACAAATATTCTCAGCGAACTCCGTGCATGCTGTTGAAAATCCGCCTTTTTTTTGGCGGGCGGTGAATTGGAAACTTGTTGTAATGGAATTATCCGGTAAAAAAATCAGTGTCATCGGTGCGGAACGAAGCGGAGTTGCAGTTGCAACGTTGCTGCATTCAAAACATGCAAAAGTGTTCGTCAGTGATTTTGGAACGAGCGAAAGTACGCAGCAGCATATTACCGAACTTCGCGCGGCAAATATCGAATGTGAATTTGGCGGACACAGTGAGCGAGTGTACGATTGTTCGTTAATGGTTATCAGCCCCGGTGTTCCGACAAATGCACCGATTGTAATAGAAGCACAGAAACGTGGAATAAAGATCGTTGCAGAGATAGAGGCAGCAAGTTGGTTTTGTAAAGGTTCAATTATTGCTATAACAGGAAGTAACGGAAAAACCACCACCACCACATTACTCGGAAGGATTTTCAGCGATGCAAAGAAAAAACACGTTGTTGCGGGTAACATTGGAACGGCATTCTCATCACTCGTTCTGGACGTTGATCAAGAAACTATTGTTGTTCTGGAAGTGAGCAGCTTTCAATTGGATTTCATTGATACGTTTCGTCCGAGCGTAGCGGTTATTTTGAATATCACACGGAACCATCTTGATCGTTATGAAAATTCAATGGAGAAATATGCGGATTCAAAACTGCGTATTGTGATGAATCAAACAGCGGATGATATTTTTATTTACAATGCGGATGACGAGTGGACAAAAAGAAAAGTCCAAAGTCCAAAGTCAAAAGTTTATCGGTTTAGTACTGCGGGAAATGTAGAATGCGGTGCTTTTGAGGATGATGGAATTTTCAAGACGAGGATTGGAAATGATGTTCAATCAATAATTGCTGTCGATGAAATTTCCATTACAGGAAAACATAATCTTCAAAACGCAATGGCTGCTGCTCTTGCCGCTCAGTTGGCGGGAGTGAAACCGGCAACCATTAAATCAACGCTGAGGAATTTTAGAGGCGTTGAACACCGCGAAGAATTTGTGCGTGAAGTGAACGGAATAAAATATATCAACAATTCAAAAGCAACAACTGTTGAAGCAGTTGAAATGTCGTTAAAAAGTTACGCTGAACCGATTGTATTGATCATGGGTGGAAAAGATAAAGGGAACGACTATTCAACAATCTATGATTTGGTGAGACAAAAAGTTAAAGCGATTGTTGCCACAGGATATTCGGCAGATATTATTGTTAAAAATTTTGAAGATAAAGTTCCTGTTAAAAAAGTTGCAACAATCGGTGAAACGAAACCGAATATCGAATCAATGCAAAAGACGATTGATGTTGCAACATCGATTGCAGCGAAAGGCGATGTTGTTCTTCTCTCTCCGGCTTGCACGTCGTTTGATTGGTTTGTGGATTATGAAGAGCGGGGAAAAGTTTTTAAACAGTTAGTGAATCAATTATAATAAAAGTGTCCGTCACTTAATGGAAAATGGCATCTGAGAGAAATCATATTGATCGTATAACATTATTCGTCGTCCTTGTTCTCATGGTGGCGAGCACGGTGGTTGTTTATAGCGCATCATCAACGTGGGCAATGCAAAAAATGCAATCCGCCAGCGGTTTGGTGAACAAACACATTGCAAAAATTCTTATCGGATTAGTGGTGATGTTCTTTGCGATCAATTTGGATTACAAGAAATATAAACCATTAACGAAGTGGGTGTTAATCGGATCAATTTTATTATTGGCTGCAACTCTGCTGGTTGGCGGTGAAGTAAAAGGTGCTACGCGATGGTTATCAATCGGCGGATTTAGTCTGCAGCCGTCTGAAATTGCAAAGTTTGCGCTGTTGTTTCATCTCGCATATTTACTGTCAAACAAACGAGAGAAACTTGCGGATTTCAAAACAGGATTTATGCCGTTGATGATTTGGATTGGTTTGGTGGTTCTGCTGGTGATGATTCAACCAAATTTCAGCTCCGGTGTAATGATCTTTATTTTGGGAATGACCTTAGTCTTTGTCGGAGGCGCGAGAATTACGCATGTGTTTCTATCGCTGTGCGCATTAATTCCGGCGCTGCTTATTTATATGGTAAGCGCGCCGTACAGAATGAAACGTATTCTAACCTATGTCGGATTTGGAAGCGATGAAACAGTAACATCAACTGCGAATTATCAATTACTGCAAGGAATCATCGGTTTTGGCAACGGAGGAATTTTTGGCGTTGGGATGGGGCAAAGTAAACAACGAGATCTTTTCTTGCCAGAATCGTACGGCGATTTTATTTTCTCCATTGTCGGAGAAGAATATGGATTGATTGGCACAATAATTTTTATGGGATTATTTTTGATGATCCTTCTGCGCGGATTAAAAATTGCAAAATATGCGCCGGATGATTTTGGAAAATATCTTGCAATCGGAATTACATCATCGGTCGTATTGTATGCAGTTGCCAATGCTTTGGTAACGCTCGGGCTTGCTCCAACAACCGGTGTTCCGATGCCGTTCGTCAGTTATGGCGGAACGGCAATTATTTTTTCGTCATTTGCAGTTGGAGTGCTGCTGAATATTTCATCGCAGACCGATCTTCATCCGCGCGAACGGGAATGTATTGAACGATCGGCTGTAAGTGTAGAACCATCGGTCGGAAAAATTTATTAAAATTATGACAGTTCTTTTTGCGGGCGGCGGAACAGGCGGACATTTGTATCCTGCAATTGCAATTGCAGAAGAGATAGTTAAGAAAGATTCAAATGCAAAAATTGTATTTGTCGGAACGAAAAATAAAATAGAAGCGCGCATTGTTCCGCAAAAAGGATTTGAGTTCCATACAATTTGGATCAGCGGGTTCAGCAGAAGATTGACGATAAGCAATATTATTTTTCCGTTAAAAGTGATCATTTCATTGTTACAATCGTTCTTTGTCATTCAGAAAATAAAACCAAACGTTGTTGTTGGAACGGGTGGATATGTGTGCGGACCGATGTTGTTTGTTGCATCTGTTCTTGGAATACCAACAGCCGTTCACGAAAGCAATAGTTATCCCGGTGTAACAACACGATTACTTGCAAGACGTGTCTCGAAAGTTTTTATCACGTTTGATGGAACGAAGAAATGGCTTTCATCAAAAGCGTCCATTGAAGTTGTCGGAAATCCAACGCGTGAGGAATTATCATCTGTTACGCGAAACGAAGGAAGTGTTTTTTTCAAACTCGATCCGAAGAAAAAAACAGTGTTTGTGTTTGGCGGAAGTCTTGGAGCGGCATCAATCAACAAAGCGATGCCGGAAATAGTGAACGATGCTATTGCCCATGATTATCAAATTATTTGGCAGACCGGCGAAACAGATTGGCAATCGGCGAAAACAATTCAACAGCATAACAATATTGTGGCAATAAAATATATTGATAGAATGGATTGCGGATATGCTGCCGCCGATATTGTTGTGAGTCGCTCCGGTGCAACAACGCTTGCTGAATTAACACGCATTGGGAAACCGGCGATTTTAGTCCCGTATCCGTATGCAGCAGCAAACCATCAGGTATTGAATGCTGAAACATTGGTTGAAGCCGGAGCGGCGGTAATGATTATTGATTCTGAATTACAGACTAAACTTCTTCCATCCATTCGTGAGTTGTTGTTTAATGATTTGAAACAGAAAACAATGCGGGAAAAAAGTTTGAAACTTGGAAAACCAAACGCTGGAAAAGATATCGCGCAAAAAATAGTAATGCTCGCAAGAGTTTAAATAATGTTTAGTAACCGATATTACGCAAAAAGTTGTTTTTGCAATGAAATGGTTCGATCTACGATCTCGTCTACGACTCGTAGAGAATGACATTGATTGTAGATTTTTCAGATGTCTTGTTAATAAAGAACAAAGTAAAACTGAATGATGCAGAACGAATTTAAATATAAATTAGATTTTTATTATCAACAGGCGTTGATCTACCTGCTGACATTGATTATTTATGCCGGAGTGAAAGGAACATTCTTCGAGAATAATTTTACGCTCGTATTCAGCGATCCAATTTTATATGTCATCGTATTTTTTGTCGGTGTTGCATTCGTAACATTATTTATAAATACGATACGCGATAGAAAACTGATCGTGACTGAGAAAGAGATTGTTTTTCAACATCGGTTCACCAAACGAGCTATTTCGATCAGCGATATAGAATGGATTCATGTTGGCAAGGAACGGTCTGTACAAACCGCAGGCCGTTTCCAAGTCGTCATTATAAAAACAAAACATCGACGAAGAGTGTTTCGCATTCGTTTAGGAAGATATGAACGGGAAAAAGAACTATTGCAATTGATTGAGCAGATCGGTGAGCAAGTGCCAAAAAGAAAAAAGCGTTTTCAATTCAGAGTAAATAAATAGCCGCAGAGGGCACAGAGAACACATGTTTTCATCAATTAAAAAATTACACTTCGTCGGAATCGGCGGAATTGGAATGAGCGGAATCGCAGAGATTCTTCTCGATCAAGGATTTAAAGTCAGCGGATCAGACCGCGCAATAAGCGATGTAACCGAACGATTACAATCACTTGGTGCAATTATATTTGAGGGGCACACAGCTGAAAATATCGCGGCGGATGTTGATACACTTGTCTATTCATCCGCAGTGATCAACGATAATCCTGAAGTTCAAGAAGCGATCCGCAGAAAAATTCCGATCGTGCGTCGTGCTGAAATGCTTGCTGAAGTGATGCGTTTGAAATACGGCGTTGGAATTGCAGGAACACATGGAAAAACAACAACGACATCAATGACTAGTTTGGTGTTGATGGAAGGCGGATTGGATCCGACAGTGATTGTCGGTGGAAAATTGAGCGGACTCGGCGGAACGAACGCACGTCTTGGCAAAGGGGAATTTATTGTAGTAGAAGCCGATGAGTTTGATCGTTCATTCTTATCGCTTGCGCCTGCAATTGCCGTGCTGACAACGCTTGAAACCGATCATCTTGATTGTTATCGCGATCTGGAAGATATCAAAGGGGCGTTTATTCAATTTGCAAACAAAGTTCCTTTCTATGGATTTATTGTGTTGAACCTTGACGAACCGGCACTGCAGGATATTTTGCCGCAGTTGAGCAAGAAAAAAATTATCACGTATGGATTGCACTCGCCGCAAGCCGATGTGCAGGCAGTTGCTATTCATCATAAAGAAAATATAACGGTGTTCACTGTTGTACAGGGATATACAGAATTAGGAGAAGTAACATTACAGATTCCCGGAAAACATAATGTGCAAAATGCGTTGGCTGCAATTGCAGTCGGTTTAAATCTTGGTGTTTCATTTGAGAATGTAAAAACAGGAATTGAAAAGTTTACAGGCGTGTATCGCCGCTGGGAAAAGAAAGGCGAAGCGAAAGGGATTGTTGTGTACGATGATTACGCGCATCACCCTACAGAATGTAAAGCAACGTTAAGCGGAGTGAAGTCCGGATGGAGAAATAGGGTTGTCTGTGTGTTTCAACCGCATTTATTTTCGCGCACGCGCGATTTTTATGAAGAGTTTGGTAAAGCATTCTTATTTGCCGATGTCGTAGTTGTAACAGATGTGTATCCGGCACGCGAAGAACCCATTCAAGGAATTACTGGAGCATTGATCGTAAATGCCGCGAAACAATACGGACACAAAGAAGCACATTACGTTCAGGATAAAAAAAATGTTCCAGCATATTTGAAACAGATCACCAAAAGCGGAGACATCGTTATTACAATGGGCGCAGGCGATATCTGGAAGTACGGTGAACAATTTTTGGTTGAACTAAAATAATTTACCTGCGGCAAAATGGAAAACGAACAACTCACTATCGAATTTGAAGAACAGCAGCAGACCCATGGGAAACGTGTGTACGTCTATTTTACGTTGCTGATAGTTCTTGTGATTGCAGTTTTTGGCGTAAAAGCAAAATGGCAGAATCATGTTCCGGTAAGGCAAGTGTCGGTTGAAGGAATCAGTATTGTTTCAAAAGATGAAGTTGTGCGGTTGATGAATCTTCCGCCAAATATTCCAATGTATCAGCTCGATCTGTCAGCGATTCAAAAAAATATTTTGACCAATAGTTTTATTGAAAAAGCGATTCTGCAACGCGATGCTCCTTCAACAGTACGAGTGATTATTGAAGAACGAAAACCGGCGGCGATCTTGGTAGCGAACGATCTATATTATATTGCCGATGATGGGACGGTGCTGCCGTATATCGCTTCATTGAAAACGTATGACATTCCGGTGATCAGCGGAGTTGATTCGCTGAACAAAATTAAAACGGGACAAAAATTGATCGATGCCGATGTTCGGGAAGCGTTAGAGATTATTACTGCATCGAAGATGACGAGTGAAAATTTATTCCATGCCATTTCAGAAATCCGTCTGCGCAAAGGACATGATGTGGTTCTGTATTCGTTCGAAACCGGCGCGCCGATTATTTTTGGAAAAGGGGATGCGGTAAAAAAAATGGTGAAACTGGAAGCGTTCTGGCAGAAGTTTTTACAAAACAGTGATACAAAAGATATTCACTACATCGATATTCGATTTGACGATCAGGTGGTCGTATCGAAGAAAAATTCATAGCAGATGGCAGAACGGCATTCATGCCGCCTCTACAACGTGAAACATAAAAAGGAAAACAATGAACGAACATATTTATGTCGGATTAGACATTGGGACAACGAAGATCTGCGCGATCGTAGCTTCGGTCAGCCCAAACAATGAAATTAATATTCTTGGAATCGGAAGAAGTAAATCTGAAGGATTGACGCGCGGAGTGATTACACATATTGAACGCACGATTGAATCGATTAAAACTGCCATTCACGAAGCGGAAGCACAATCCGGCGTGAAGATCCAATCCGTTGTTGCGGGAATCGCCGGCGACCATATTCAAAGTTTCCAAAGCCGAGGTGTTGTCGCCATCAGCGGCGCGGATCAAGAGATCACGCAGGCGGATGTGAATCGGTTGATTGAGGATACAAAAAAAATTGCACTTCCCTCCGACAGAAAAATTCTTCACGTCGTTCCGCAGGAATTTATTGTTGATGGGCAGGACGGAGTGTACGAACCGGTTGGAATGTCCGGAGTGAGAATGGAAGCCTCAGTTCATATCATTACCGGATTGGTAACAGCAACACAAAATATTATCCGATGCGTTCAACGTTCGGGTATTAGTGTGAGCGATATTGTGCTTGAACCGTTTGCATCGAGCGATGCCGTTCTGGACGGCGAAGAAAAAGAAGTTGGTGTGGTGTTAATCGATATCGGCGGCGGAACGACAGACCTTGCGGTGTTTGCAGACAGAACTATTCGGCACACTGCGGTGATTGGGATTGCAGGAAGTAAAGTAACGGATGATATCAGGCGCGGGCTTGGAATTTTAACAACGCAAGCGGAAGACATAAAATTGAAATATGGTCATACGCACATTTCATCAATTGCGGAAAATCATTTGTTCACCATTCCGGGAATCGGCGGACGCGAACCGATGACGATCGATACACACATGTTGTGTCAAGTCGTTCAGCCGCGTATGGAAGAAATTCTTGAGATCGCAGCACTTGAAATAAAACGGTCCGGATATCAAAAACATTTGTCAGCCGGAGTGGTGTTAACCGGCGGCGGTGCATTGGTACGAGGTACGACGGATCTTGCCCGTGAAGTGCTTGGGATGCCGGTAAAATTAGGAATTCCGCGCGGATTCCGAGGCGGATTTGTCCGGGAAATTGAGAACCCGATGTATGCAACCGGTGTTGGTCTTGTTCTTCATGCAATAAAGAATCGTGCACGTGGTGTCGCTTCCAATGTTACAGAATCGAAAGTTCGCGGCGACAAACGAAACATTGTTGATAGAATGAAAAGCTGGTTTGATGAGCTTTGAGATAAAAGATAGCAGATTGCAGACGACAGACGACAGACGACAGATAACAGATAACAGACGACAGATAACAGACTCTTGACAACAAACTTCAGGGAGGAGAGAGTGTGCACAATTTCAAAAAATTGAAAGTATATGATAAGGCAATCGATTTAAATTGTGAAGTACGAAAAATGTTGAAAGGTTTTCCAAAAGAAGAAATGTTTGCACTGTCTCAACAATTCAGAAGAGCAGTAGATTCTATTGCGCTAAATATCGCCGAGGGTTCTGGAAATAGTTCGGATAAAGAATTTTCACGGTTTCTTGATTATTCAATTCGTTCAGCATACGAATGTGTTTGTTGTTTGGATATTTCTTTAAGAAATGCATTTATTAACGCAAATGAATATGATCACATTTTTAAACAGACTGATGAAATTATCGCAATGCTTATCGGTCTTCAAAAGAAAGTAAAGCAATAGTTTTAGTCTGATTTCTGAAATCTGAATACTAATAATCTAAATTAAAATTTTAATAAATAATCATACACTAACATTCACCAACACAAAAAGGAGTAATTATGCCAATTGAATTCGACAGCCCAGCAGAAAATGGTGCAAAGATCCGCATTGTCGGAGTCGGCGGCGGCGGAACAAATGCAGTTCATAGTATGATCACGCGGGGATTGAGCGGCGTTGATTTTATTGCGATCAATACCGATGTGCAGGCATTAGAAAGAAATTCATCAACATCAAAAATTCGTATCGGAAAAAATTTGACGCGTGGTCTTGGTGCTGGTGCTGATCCGACAATCGGCCAGCGTGCCGCGGAAGAGGATAAAGAAGAGATTGCACGAGCACTTGCGAACAGCGATATGGTATTTATTACAGCAGGAATGGGCGGAGGAACAGGAACAGGTGCGGCTCCGGTTATTGCCAATGTAGCAAAAAGTTTGGGTGCGCTGGTTGTTGGTATTGTTACAAAACCATTCACACACGAAGGCAAAAAGAGAATGGCGCAGGCAGAATACGGAATTGAAGAATTGCGTAAACATGTTGATACATTAATCGTTATTCCTAACCAGCGGTTGTTGACACTTGTTGACAAAGCAACACCAATCACACAGGCATTCGAAGTTGCCAACAGCGTTTTGTACAATGCAACGCGTGGCATCTCGGATATCATTACGGTTCCCGGACTTGTCAATCGCGATTTTGCCGATGTGAGGCGAGTAATGCGTGATATGGGCGATGCATTAATGGGAACAGGAATTGCAACCGGCGAAAATCGTGCAACCGAAGCGGCAAATATTGCAATCTCAAGTCCGCTGCTTGAAGGCGTTGATATTAAAGGCGCACAGAAATTGCTCGTCAATATCACCGGCGGTCAGAATCTTTCCATTCAGGAATATGATGAAGCGATTGCAATTATTTCTGAAGCCGCAGGCAATGACGCTGAAGTGCTTGCCGGAGTTGTTATCGATAATAATCTTACTGAAGAAATTATGGTTACGGTTATTGCAACAGGATTCAACAAAAATTCGGCAAAACCGCAGCAGCAGCAAGATCGGTTTGCAGCAGCACGCCCGCGTGGAATTCAAGTGGATCATATTCCAACCGGAGTTCGTGATCTGCAAAAATTCGATACGCCGACATACATGCGCCGAGGCGTAGCGATCAATCCAATGCTTGCGCAGGAAGACACGAAAGTCCATTCGATCGAATCAACCCAACACGATTTGGATAAACCGGCGTTCTTGCGGCGGATTATGGATTAAATAAAACAGATATCAGATTTTTAGATATCAGACAACAGACAAAGAACCCGCGTGATCCGAAGGATACTTCGTATGAGCGCGGGTTTTTTATTTTTTAACCCAGACTTGTCATTTGAGAACAAAAAACTTTAAATGCCCGTTACAAAAATTGATATACATTGTTAAAGTTCGATTACAAACTTGTAAGAAAATTTTACAGGTTTGGTTCAGTTATATTGAATTTGATTTTATATCTGGTGCATTAAAAGAACACAGAGCATTTTTTTTCTAATGGCGGTCATTAGCAATTTTCCGTACTAACAAATTTGAGTTAAATAGTATTGTTACCCAACGGTGCATTTTTATTTTCAGCGCGAGGCACTAAATGCAAGGATAATACAGTATTGACTAAAGCGATAATAAAGACGAATTATAATTTTTTGGAACGTAAAAGTAACATTCTGCTGTATTGTGATCGAATAAATCATCATAAAAAATTAACCGGAAATCTTTTTATTATCAACCAAACAGAAGAGAAAGAAACGACTATTTATGAGTTATTCATTAAATATCGAACACAAAGAAGATTATTTGCATGTTTCCGTTTATGGGGAATGTACGCTGGCAAATGTTCTTTCATATTTTGAAGAAGTGTACGGAGCATGTATTCTCTATCGCTGTTCCAATGTGTTAATCGAACAACATTTGACCGGTCCAAATCTTGATACATTCGATATCTTTGTCGTCGTAACCAAAAACCACAATAGTGCAAAGAACATAGGTTTGCGCCTTGCATTTGTGGATACACACACCAAGCACGACGCACAAGGGTTGAGATTTGGAGAAAATCTTGCCCAAATCCGCGGTGTGAACGTACGAGTGTTCTATACATATGAACCGCACAAAATGGTTGAATGGCTTTTGAGTAAGGAAATAAAATTGGTATAAATTTCATGAAACCTCCGAACAAAGTTCCGTACGGCAAGATGCTTTTACAGAGGTTTCAATTAACCCCTCTTAACTAAAACCTCCTCAACGATTCGCAGGGGAGGTTTTTTGTTTGATTACTTTGATATCACTTTCTCAATTCTCTCCAACGCCCAATCAATTTTTTCTTCCTAATAACAATCGGTAGAGCGAAACTAATAACAGTATTATGAGTTTCTTTACAGAGAATTCCTTCCTTCATCAATGCTTCGCACAATGGACGTGCGTTGGTATTAAGTTCAAGTCCGATCCATAAGCTGCGTATATTCAAAGGCAGCACCACAAACGCCTACGTTCGCTTGGCTTTTGTGCTCCATACTCGCCAACATTACAGGTTGTGTAATTTTAAAGTTAGAGTTTAAAATTACACAGTTACAACTATAGTACTTATTGTATGGTTTCATAGTTACAATTGTACCGTGGTTATAAAAGCCGCTTGTTGCTTGCGCCTTATAAGCGATTTGTGTAATTTTATAGTGCAATTATAAAATTACACAACCTATGAAATACATCCCACGCAAAGCGGAATCGCTTGTTGCAACATATTTGAAAGATTTTTCTGTTGTTGGAGTTACCGGACCGCGTCAATCCGGTAAATCAACAATGTTAAGCCATCTTCTCGGTGAAACATATCGCTATGTAACATTCGATGATTATCATACCACCGAACGGTTTAATACCGATCCGGTAAGATTTATGGAGGAATTTTCCAATAAGGTTGTTTTTGATGAAGTACAGATTGTTCCGGAAATATTCAGGCACATAAAATTTGCCGTTGATCGGGATAGAAAACGATATGGAAAATTTGTTCTTACCGGTTCAAGTCAATTTGCGTTCTTAAAAGGAGTTTCCGAAAGTCTTGCAGGAAGAATAGGACTATTGACGCTGCTTCCATTTGAATATTCGGAACTTCCGAAGGGACAGAAAATAAAATCAGTTGCATTAGGATGTTATCCGGAAATGGTAGAAAAAAAATATGTTCGGAGTGCCAATTGGTTTTCATCCTATTTGGATACATATCTTACACGGGATATTCGTGCAATAAGCAATATCGGAGACATTCGTGATTTTCGCAGATGTATAAGTTTGTTAGCCGCACGAGCCGGACAGATATTGAATATGTCTGATCTCTCCCGCGATATTGGTGTTACCGTTGCCACAATTAAAAAATGGATATCGGTACTTGAAGCTTCATATATTATTTTTCTTCTTCCGCCATATTACAAAAATCTTGGTAAAAGGATCATTAAAAGTCCGAAAGTCTATTTTTATGATATGGGATTGGTTTCGTACTTACTTGGAATAGAAAACCTGAGCATGCTTGAACAACATCCACACTACGGAAATCTGTTTGAGAACTACGTTATTGCCGAAATTGCAAAAAAGGAAATTCATCGTAACACACACTCAGAATTATTTTACTATCGCACCAATCATGGCGTGGAAATAGATCTCTTAATTGATCGGCGATCATCAGTTGAATATGTTGAAGTAAAAAGTGCTAATAAATTTCAACCGGACATGATTCGAGGAATTTCCACCCTGCTAAAAGGAAAAGAAAAGGCTTCTGTTCTTTATCAAGGAAAATCATTTTCGTATTCACCCAATATAGAGGTAAAGCATTTTGGTGATTATTTGTTGAAGTAGTCAGACGAAAAATTATTTGCGCCGCCAGTTTGAATGACCACGTTATGGAGAGGCGGACAAGTTGTTAAACAAAAGCCCATGCAGACACTGCTTGGGCTTTTGTATTTACTTTGATAACACTTTTTCAATCCTCTCCAACGCCCAATCAATTTCTTCTTTTGTAATAACAAGCGGCGGAGCGAAACGAATAACCGTATTGTGTGTCTCTTTGCAGAGAATTCCTTCCTTTATCAATGCTTCGCACAATGGACGTGCGTTGGTAGTAAGTTCAAGTCCGATCCATAATCCGCGTCCGCGCACTTCAACAATACGAGAACTTTTTATTGAGCGGAGTTTTTCAAGAAAATATTTTCCCAATTCAAACGAACGTTCAATTAATTTCTCATCAACCAAAACATCAAGCGCGGCAATAGCAACTGCGGCAGCAAGCGGGTTTCCGCCGAATGTTGAACCATGTTCGCCAGGTTGAAAAACACCCAGCACTTCTTTTGTGGAAAGTACTGCAGAAACAGGATAGAATCCTCCGCTCAATGCTTTTCCGATAATGACTGCATCAGGGCGAATTCCCTCATACTCGAACGCAAATAATTTCCCGCTTCTGCCGAGTCCGGATTGAATCTCATCGAGAATAAGCAAAACATTATTCTCTTTGCACAATCTCGCCGCTTCCCACAAATATCCTTCGGGTGGAATGATGATTCCAGCTTCACCTTGTATCGGTTCAACAAGAAAAGCGGCGGTGTTTTTTGTGATCGCATTTTTCAACGCATCAATATTTCCAAACTCAACAATACGAAATCCGGGAGTGAACGGACCAAAATTATTTCTGTATGCATCTTCCGTAGAAAAAGAAACGATCGTTGTTGTGCGTCCGTGAAAATTATTTGACGCGCAGATTATTTCCGCTTGTCCGTCAGCGATTCCTTTCTTTGTGTATCCCCATTTTCGCGCAGCTTTGATTGCTGTTTCAACCGCTTCCGCGCCGGAATTCATCGGTAATGAAATATCATATCCGGTAACGTCGTGAAGTTTTTTATAGAGAAGTGCAAGTTTATCGTTGCGAAACGCTCTGCTGGTGAGCGTTACATTTTTTGCTTGCTCAATAAACGCCGAATAAATCTTTGGATGGCAATGACCTTGATTGACAGCGGAATATGCTGCGAGGCAGTCCAAATATTTTTTCCCATCAACATCGGTTACCCAAACACCTTCCGCTTTGTTGATAACAACATCCAACGGACGATAATTGTGTGCGCCAAATTGTTCTTCTAATAAAATATAATCTTGAGTATTCATGATATTCTTTGCGTCTAAAAATGGTGAAGGAGGATTGTGTGATCCTATCAGTAGAACGTTTAGCCCGTTGTTCCAACAGGCAAGTGTATGTAATTTGTGTTCGCTACGGACGCGGGAAAAGGGCGATGGAAATCGACACCTCTGCGAGATCAAGTGCGCGGACGGGTCGATCTGGTTGTTGTAAAACAATGTTTAAATGAAGACTTGAACGGTATGAATGTCTTGATTTCATCTCTACCTAATATAAAAATATTCGGTCGCTTGTCAAGGTTCGGTGTATAAACTTTCTCAGTTCGATAAAAAATCCTTACACGTCTGTTGTTCATGGTTATTTCGTGTGTGCGTGAGGCGGCGTTGTGCAATTTTAAACTGTCATATTAAAATTTCAACGATTGTCTTTCCTACAGTATTTTTCTATCTTTACTCAATATGACACCATTGCAAAGAATAAGTGTTGTTTGCCTCTGCGTTATCATCGGCGGAATCAGCGAAATCAACGCTCAAACCAAGCGTATCGAATCTCAATTTCGAATGGCACGCCTTAAATACTCCGGCGGCGGTGATTGGTATAACGATCCTTCATCCGAAGTAAATCTGTTGAAATACGCAAAACAGAACGCAGGAATTGACACCGATCCGAAATATGAATTTGTAGAAATTTCTAATGACAATTTCTTCTCATATCCGTTTATCTTTATGACAGGGCACGGGAACGCGATGTTTTCCGATTATGAAGTGAAACGGTTGCGCTCATATCTTGAAAGCGGCGGTTTTCTTTTTATTGATGATGATTATGGAATGGATAAAGCGGTCCGCCGTGAAATGAAAAAAGTTTTTCCGGAATATGATTTTATTGAACTTCCGCATAGTTATGGATTATACTCGTGTCTGTTTCCGTTTCCCAATGGAGTTCCGAAGACACACGAGCATGATAACAAATCGCCACAAGGATTTGGAATTTTTCACAACGGTCGATTGGTGATTTATTATACATACGAATCAAATCCAAGCGACGGATGGGCTGACCCTGAAGTACACAACGATCCGCCAGAAAAACGAGAAGAGTCGCTGAAATTCGGAACAAATATCATTGTTTGGAGTTTAACGCAGTAGTTTTTTTGCCACAGAGAACACAGAGAAATGATTTGACATCGCAAACACAACATATTGTTCATCAGATTAAAGAACGGATCGACAACACTCGCCGCGCGTTATATCGGCAGGAATTGTTTACCGCGGGAGTGAAAACATTTTTCGTTATTGGCTTGCTCGGAACGTTACTTGTCTTCAGCGAATCGCTTGCTGAATTTGATTCGCAGACACGAACGGTTCTTTTCTATTCTACCATGTTCGTTTCCATTGCAATGAGCGTTTGGCTGACGTGGAAACCGCTGCTTCGAATCTTGAAAATCTTAAAACCACATTCGGACATGGAAATTGCGAGAATGATCGGTGCAACATTTGAAAAGATCGCAGACCGCTTGGAGAACGCACTAGATCTTTCCGATATGTTGAAGAATGGTGATGCCGGCAGTTCGCCGGAATTGATTGAAGTAGCGTTGGAACATTTCGGAAAATCAACAACAGGGATAAATTTTGCAAGTGCTGTTTCATTCGTGAAGCTGCGAAGCATGGCGCGGATCGTTTCTGCGATTGGCGTAACCGTTACGGTGCTTGCCGTGATTCCCGGAACACCGTTTCACGATGCATTTAATAGAGTGTTGAATTATGATGTAGAATTTATGCTGCCGCAACAGTTTTCGTTTTCGGTTACACCGGGGAATATTGATATTGTGAAAGGCGAATCTGTAACAATTCAGGCAGCAATTATTTCAGCCATTGATGAACGAACGATACCAAATAGTATCACACTTTCTTATTCCGAAAAAGGAGTGGATGTTAAAGAACACATTACGCTCCGATCGGATTCAACAGGCAAATTTCGATATCTCTTTTCCGTAATAAAAGAATCAATGGAATATCAACTTTCCGCAGAGAACGGTATTACGAGTGATCAATTTTCCATCGCGGTTGAAGATCGTCCATTCATTCGTTCGCTTGATGTAACGATTGTTCCGCCGGCGTATACAAAATTAAAAAGGGAAAAACTGGAGGAAAATATCGGAGACGTGCTTGTGCTGCCGGGAACGGTAATTATTTGGAACATTGTGCCAAGTAAAGATATTTCGGCGGCAACAATTGTGCTTAAAGACAGGACAGATATTCCATTGAGAAAAAAGGGAGACCATTACAGCGGTGAATTTTCGGCGATCAATCCAACATCCTATTATCTCGAATTGGAAGATGCCAACGGAAACACGAACCAAAACATTATCGAATATACGATTGATATGTTGACGGATGAGTTTCCATCAGTCGTTATTGTTTCGCCGGGAAAGAATATTGATGTAACCGACGCAATGCAATTACCGATGGAAATAAAAATTGATGATGATTTTGGAATCAGCAAACTTCAACTATCATTCCGTGTAGTGGAATCAAAATATGAAAAACCGGGAAAATCATTCGGTGCAATTATTCCATTCGACACAGCGAATATAAAAAATGGAATTGTAAATTATTTGTGGAATTTGTCGCTGCTCGGATTAGTTCCGGAAGATGTCGTTGAATATTACGTTGAAGTTCAGGATAACGATGTTGTGAACGGTCCGAAAACAACAAAGAGCCAAACGTATCTGATACGACTACCATCGATGGAAGAAGTATTTGCCGAGGCGGATAACACGCATGATGATGCGTTAAAAACATTGGAAGAATCATTGAAGGATGCTCAAGAATTGAAAAAAGATCTTGACGAACTTTCCAAAGATATGAAACGCAATCAGCAGATGGATTGGCAGAAACAGAACAAAGCCGAAGAAGCATTAAAGAAATATGAAAAGATTCAAAAGAACATTGACAATGTAAGTAAGACAGTTGATGAGATGGCGCAGAATCTTCAGCAGCACAACACGCTTTCCAAAGAGACGCTGGAGAAATATATGGAATTGCAAAAAACGCTGAGCGAGATGAATTCTCCGGAATTTCAAAAAGCAATGAAACGCATGCAGGAAGCGATGAAAAATGTTTCGCCCGATCAACTGCAGGAAGCGATGCAGCAGGCGCAGTTCAACGAAGAACAATTCCGCCAAAGTATTGAGCGAACGATGAACCTGTTGAAGCGCATTCAGATCGAGCAAAAAATTGATGAGCTGCTGAAGCGAGCCGAACAAATGAAACAAGCGCAGGAAAAAGTAAACAAAGAAACTCAGCAATTACAACAGAGCGATTCTGAAAAAGCGATCGAGCTTGCACAGAAACAAGACGAGATTACTACACAGTTGAGTGAAGTTCAAAAAGAGTTGAAAGATCTTGAGAAGAAGATGGGAGAATTCCCCAAAGAAATGCCGACGGATAAATTGAATGCGGCGCAGGAAGCTGCGAACGATAAAGAAATGCAGAATGCCATGAAACAAAGTTCGCAGCAGCTTCGCTCGCAGCACATGGAACAAGCAATGACTGCTCAGCAACAGGCAAACAGCGGCATCAGCGAAATGCAGCAGCAGCTTTCCGAACTACAGGAACAAATGCTGAACAACCAGATGCAGCAAACCATGAACGCGTTGAGAAAATCAATGCAAGATTTACTTCAGCTTTCACAAAAACAAGAGGCACTCAAAAATCAATCGCGTTCGCTGGATCCGAATTCCCAGCAATTCAAAGAGATGGCACAACAGCAGCAGAATCTTCAAGGCGACCTGAACAATATTGCGAATGCAATGGCGGAACTTTCCCAAAAGTCATTTGCTGTCTCACCGGAAATGGGGAAACAAATTGGAAGAGCGATGGCGCAAATGCAGCAAGCAATGAGCGGAATAGAACAGCGGAACGGACAAAGTGCTAGTGCCTCGCAGAATGAAGCGATGGCTTCGCTGAACAAAGCGGCAACACAAATGCAAGGTGCAATGAAACAAATGCAGCAACAAGGGGGACAAGGGGGCGGTTCGTTGATGCAGCAATTACGGAATATGGCAATGCAGCAGCAACAAATTAACGCGCAAACGCAGCAGATGGGACAACAGGAAGGAATGTCGCAGCAACAAATGCAGGAAATGGGAAGACTTGCGCGGCAGCAAGATGCCGTACGAAAATCGTTGGAGCAATTACAGCGCGAGTCGCAAGGTTCGCCCGAAAAAAATAAAGTGATGGGAGATCTGGATAAGATAGTTGATGAGATGAAAGAAGTTGTGGAACAATTACGCCAGAATGAGGTCAATCCGAATACGACACAGCAACAGGAGCGGATACTGTCGCGATTACTTCAAGCACAACGTTCAATGCGGGAACGTGATTTTGAACAGAAACGAAAAGCAACCACCGGCATCACTCCGCAAAAAAGAAATCCTGTTGAACTTTCTGCGCAGACCAATGAATCGCGATTGCAAAAAGATATTCAGCGCGCTCAGGAAGCAGGATACAGTAAGGATTATATGGATCTGATTCGAAAATATTTTGAATCGATTGGTAAGAGCAACTAAAGAGCTATATTCGTAAAACGTATTTGCTGTAATCACAGATTCTTTTTTTCTTCTCTCCAAAAGATTTGTATATTTATCCAACCAAAGAACATT
>JANONI010000103.1:0-2459 GCA_031420755.1 Bacteroidota bacterium
ACAGCACGAAAGAACATCTGATTTTTATTTGCAGACTGAAGAATCAAATTCCAAACGGAATCCGCTTTTTGTTCTTTTCCTGCCATTGAAAACAAACTGCCGATATTGGATTGAAGAGTAAAATCGAACGGTGTGAAACGAAGCCGCCTCATGCTGAGAGCAATTGCGTCATCATATCGTTTTAACTGAATAAACATTCTCCGGAGAGCATCAAAATAGACATAGTTCGAAGTGTCTTTTACAAAAAGTTCGCTGTATAACTGTAACGCTCGTTCGTATTCCTGCTGTTGTTCAAACGCTTGTGCAAGACGCAAAATATTCTGGGATTGGTCTTGTGAGTACAGTCCGGTTGTAAGAACGATTAAAAATGTTATATAGAAACATCTGAAAAATTGATTGTCTTTTGTCATTCTGAACGAAGTGAAGAATCTCGTTTTTGATTTTGAGTTGATAAGCGAGATTCCCTGCCTTGCCGGTAGGCAGGCTCGTCTCTTCGCTCCTCGGAATGACAATGATTGTAGATTTTTCAGATGCCTTATATAAAGAATTATTTTCATACTATATAAATATAAGAATTTGACTATCTGAATAGCAAAGAATCTCATAGATTTATTGGTTTCCATATTTACATTCATTGCTTCCAAGAGACTATTTAGGTATTTTAAAAATAGAATCAATTAATCTGAGTGTTCGTTTGCAAAAAAATATAGCTATACTAGGATCCACCGGTTCCATTGGAACACAAACATTAGATGTGATCGCCAATTTTCCTAAAGAATTCAAAGCTAATTATCTTACAGGCAATAATAATGTTCAACTGTTACTTCAGCAAATTCAGAAATTTAAACCAAAAGGCGTTGTTGTTTGCAACGAACGAGCAGCCAAAGAGTTAAAAAAACAGGTCGCCGGGAAAACCGAGATACTGTTCGGCGAAGAAGGATTGCTCGATATTGTTCAGCGAAATGATGTTGATGTTGTTGTCAGTGCTCTGGTCGGTTTCGCAGGATTACGACCGACAATAAAAGCGATTGAAGCGAAGAAAAAAATTGCTCTTGCCAACAAAGAAACATTGGTCGTTGCCGGCGAGATCATCATGCCTCTCGTTGAAAAATATAAAATCGATCTGCTTCCAGTTGACAGCGAACATTCGGCAATCTTTCAATGTCTTGTGGGCGAATTGCCAAATAAAATAAATAAAATTATTCTTACTGCTTCCGGCGGACCGTTTAGAACAAAAAGCAAAGAGGAATTACGCAGAGTAACACTTGAGCAAGCATTGCAGCATCCCAATTGGAAAATGGGAAATAAGATCACCATCGACTCCGCAACATTAATGAACAAAGGACTTGAGGTGATTGAAGCGCATTGGCTTTTTGGAATTTCGCTGGATAAGATTGATATAGTAATTCATCCACAATCAATTATTCATTCAATGGTGGAATTTGTTGACGGTTCGGTGAAAGCACAGTTGGGAATTCCCGATATGAAGATTCCAATTCAATATGCACTCACCTATCCATCGCGTTCGGCTTCCAAATTCCCGCGTGTTCATTTTCCAACATTAGGTGAAATGACTTTTTTTGAGCCGGATAGAGATCGGTTTCCATGTTTGCAATTGGCGTTTGATGCACTGAAAGAAGGCGGCACGATTCCTGCAGTGATGAACGCCGCAAATGAAGTTGCCGTAGCAAAATTTTTGAAGAACGAGATATCATTTATGGATATACCGAATATTATTAGTGAAGCAATGAAAAAACATTCCAATAAAGCGAACCCTTTGCTTGAAGAAATTGTTGAAGCAGATAGAGAAACAAGAGCGTTACTTTCTTGAAATACGAAAGATTAGTTTTGCATTGTCATTTCGAGCGAAGTCCCAAAGGGCGAGCGAGAAATCTCATAGTGAATTTAAGCAGAAGAACGAGATTCCTCGCCCCGCCAAAAAACAGCGGGACTGGGAATGACATTGATTTGGGATTATCCAGATGTCTCTTCTCATAAATTTTTGAGAGTTCATTGTTTACAATCAATATATAAAAGGACAAACGATCAATGGAAACAGTAAGCACAATACTATATTTTTTAATCACCATCGGTATCCTTGTGTTCGTTCACGAACTGGGACATTTTCTTGCCGCCATCTCCTGCGGAATGCGTACAGAAGTATTTGCGCTCGGAATGGGAAACAGAGTATTCGGCTGGAACAAGATCAACGGATTCACATTCGGGAAACTGAAAGAAGATATTGATCTGCACGGAAATACCGATTATCGGCTGGCGGCATTTCCCATAGGCGGATATGTGAAAATTGCCGGTATGATAGATGAAAGTTTGGATACAGAATCACAGAAAACCGAAGTGCAGCCGTGGGAATACCGTGGAAAACCGGTTTGGCAGCGAATGATCGTCATTTCAGCCGGCGTTATTATGAATATTTTCCTCGCGATTGGAATTTTCTGGGG
>JANONI010000104.1:0-1742 GCA_031420755.1 Bacteroidota bacterium
TGCTGCGTTGCGTATGGGTTTCGATTTTAATCTGACAAAACCGTTAGATATGGATTTGCTTGTTGCTGCTGTTGATGGGAAATTCTTGGCAAAATAATCCCTTGCTACAGTTCCTATTTTTGCAGATGTTAAACCATCAGAAGTTCTTCGTGTTGGTCTTTTTATAAAACTCCCCTGATCCATGCAAAACAAGAGTCTCATCATACTACTTTGTTTCTTCGCATTTGTTCTTTCAATCACTGCATTGAATTTTGCATTTCCACTTCCCGAAACAAAACCGTACTCCCTCGTTATCTATGATCGCAACGGTACCGTGCTCAACGCATTCCGTACATCCGATGGTATGTGGCGTATCAGAACGCATGCAGATGAAATCCCGTCTCGATTGAAAGAAATTTTACTCTTTAAGGAAGATCGATATTTTTATTATCATTTCGGCGTAAATCCGTTGTCGTTGGCAAGAGCTGTCGTGCAGAATCTGTACAAAAAGAAAAGAATTTCTGGCGCATCAACAATTACCATGCAGGTTGCACGAATGCTTGAACCAAAAGAGCGAACGTATGGGAATAAAGTCATTGAAATCTTCCGTGCATTCCAATTGGAATGGTACTATTCTAAAGATGAAATTCTAGCGATGTATCTTTCCATGGTTCCGCTTGGCGGCAATATCGAAGGGTTGCAAACAGCGGCAATGATATATTATCAAACACCGTTGGAGCGGTTGAATGTAGCTCAGATAGTGGATCTCATTCTGGTCCCGAACGATCCGAACGGTCTTCGACCGGATAAAAAAAACGAAGCACTGTATCAAAAAAGAATATCAACTGTGCAGCGATTCATCGACGACGGAATTTTTACTGAAAAAGATCAAAGTATTCTGTTGAATACTCGTACGACTGTTTCGCGAAATTCCCTTCCAAAACTCGCCCCTCATTTTTCTCTTCGAATCAAAGAACTGTATCGTTCGGATGATCTGGTTCGCAGTTCTCTCGATTTAAAAATTCAACGTTCCGCAGAAAAATTGCTTCAGAATCATATGCGAACATGGAAACAGCGCGGAGTGAACAACGGAGCAGTTATCGTAATCGATAATAAGACATCGGAAATTGCAGCGTATGTCGGCTCAGAAAATTTTTCGGATTCACTTCACGGAAGCCAGATTGATGCTGTCCGTGCGCTTCGTTCACCCGGTTCTACACTGAAACCATTTTTATATGCGCAACAGATGGATCGAGGTACGCTTACGACAAAATCGAGACTGCTTGATGTGCCGTACGATGATGAAGGATTTGTTGCAGAGAATTTTGATCGCTCGTTCAGCGGATTTGTGTACGCAGATGATGCATTGCGGCGTTCATTAAATATTCCAATGGTGTATGTGCTTCGAGACGCAGGCGTTCCGGAGTTCATATCCTTTTTAACAGACGCGGGAATTCATTCTTTGGAATCGCAGCGATCAAAGTTAGGATTAAGTTTGATTCTGGGCGGGTGCGGCGTGACATTGGAAGAATTAACGCGCGCGTATTCAATATTTCCCAACGGAGGAGTATTTCGCTCGCTCTCGTATAAAAAAATCACACAGAATATTTCGTACACACCACAACGGGTATTTTCAAACGCGGCTGCGTTTATGGTAACGGATATTCTCTCAGGAATCGACCGTCCGGATCTTCCGAATAATTTTGAGTCCGCAAAAAATTTACCGAAAGTAGCATTTAAGACCGGAACCAGTTACGGTAAAC
>JANONI010000105.1:0-7242 GCA_031420755.1 Bacteroidota bacterium
TCGCGGTAAATGTTTTGCTATTCATTGATCATTGTTAATTGTTCATTATTCATTATTTTTACATAAATCGTTTCATAGCACTGCGAATCTGCGCTTCATTCATTCCAAAATAATGGCCAAGCTCATGAAAAAGTACTTCCCGTATCCTCAACTCCATCTCAACTTCGTCGCTGCAGACGGATTCGATGTTTTTTTGGTACAGGGAAATTTTATCCGGCACGGTTGCGCTCATTCCATACCATTGTCCGCGGTGCGTCAAAGGAATTCCCTGGTACAATCCCAAAAGAGAATGACGGTCGGACTTCACTTTCCCAAGCGCATCATCGGAAGGATAATCTTCGACAACGATATGCACGTTCTCCACACGGTTGCGAAAATCGGCCGGCAGAGAGTCGAACGCTTCCTGTGCTATCTGCTCAAATCGTTCGCGTGTCATTACGTTATACTCCATTTCCCAATGCTGTCTGGTTAAGAATAATTCAGTCTGACAATAATTATTTTCAGCCAGAGGCTGATTCCGCCTATAGCGGAATAAATGACACGATGTGTCCTTCGGACAGGCAGGTTCCAAAGGAATGCCTGTCCTACCTTCTTCTTCAGAATGTATGTGAAATCTTTTTAAGAACAAAAATACATTTGACGAACCGTATCAGAAGAAAACGTCGAGAACGTCTGACATCACTGCTATACGTTTCTCTCTCTTTTTTCATCGTAATGTATCTCCGCTGTCGGAGACTGCGGCTTTTTATTTTTGTGTTATCATTGAAGCAATAAAGAGAAAAATACGGGTTAATAAAAACTAATCCGCAAACGCTTGAAGTTAGCGGTGATTATGACGATACTGTATATAGAGTTAATTTTAGAACAAGGAAAGCACAATGTCTCAAATCTCATTAATCGGCGAGTCGGGAAAGAAATACAGTTTTTCCATTCAGCCAATCACAACGTTATTCAAACAGATCGGCGCAGTCTATTTTATTACCAACCGCACCACTGATGAAATGAATAAAGTGATCCACCAGAAATTATACGTCGGCGAGACTGATAATCTTGCAAAACAATTCGATCATCCGCGCGACCCGATACTGAGTCGTTTCGAAGCGAACTGTATCTGCGTTTTTCCCGAAGAGGACAAAAAGAAACGGCAAAAGATCGAATCGGATCTTGTCGGCAATTACAATCCTCCGGGCAATGCGTAATCTTACAGCTCCGAATGGAGAATATTCTGTTCCGCGTTCTTGTCTAATCCTTTAATCTGCACCACACCAGTCGCGTATTGTTTCTTTATTTGATGATACACCAGCACTAATGAAAATTGGTCGCCGCGGTTAACGTTAAATTCCTTTGCTTTCAGTTCTTTTCCATTCACAAATGTTCTGGCGTTGTATTTCCCGTCAGGATTTTTGCTGCAGCGTAATTCGATCGTTTGTTGTTCGGGCATAACGTGATCCTCTTCTTTTTCAGTGATTCAATACCTGTAAGATACGATAAAAAACTCACTCTCTCACTCCGAGACATCAATCTATTTTTAGAATGACAGAGAAACGATAACTGAAAAATTGTTTCATGCTCCGAAGTACATTACATTAAGGGAACTTGTGATTCACCGTTTACCGTTAGAATATTTACAATCATCAAGGAAATCCTATGTTGATCGATATTACCACCGCATCACCGCCGTATAAAGTTGATCAATCCCTTGCAACGGAAGAACTGAAAAAACGCATGGCGGTAACGCCCGTTGCCGCGCGAATGATTGATATGGCTTCGCGTCATTCGGGAATTTCTACGCGATATTTCGTTATACCGGACGGTGAAACTGGCGCAGAGAAAAAATTTTATTCTAATTCCGATGGTTATATCTCCCCTGACACCAAAACGCGAATGAGTGAATATGAACTCTGGTCGAAAGAGTTGACAGGAAATGCCGTTGCCAAGATTATTGCAAAGAACGCCATCGATCCAAATGATGTCGAACGATTGATCACTATTTCCTGCACAGGATTTTTTGCTCCGGGCTTGGATTATTATCTGATTGATCGTTTTAAATTTCCTGCATCGGTAAAACGAACGAACATCGGCTTTATGGGATGTGCCGCTTCGCTGATCGGATTCAACACTGTGCTTGAATCAATGTCGCAGCTTCGCAGTGCGAACGGCAAAACACTTCTCGTCAGTGTTGAATTGTGCAGTCTTCACCTTCAAACAGAACCGACTCGCGACAATATTCTTGCCAATATGATCTTTGCCGACGGGTGCGCGGCTGCATTGTTCAATAATTCCCAAAGAACAAATGGTTTAGCACTTCTTTCAACTTCATCACATCTTTTCAAAAATTCTGCCGAATATATGGGCTGGAAGATCGGCAATTACGGATTTGAAATGATCCTCTCCTCCGAACTCCCGAAGATCATTCTTAACCACGCCGCACCGGTGTTGAAAAATATTCTCTCGCAGCACAATCTTTCCCCCGAACAGATCACGCATTGGGCATTACATCCGGGCGGACGCGCAATTCTCGATTCACTGCAAAATGGAATGAACATCTCCGACGAAAAAATGATCCCGTCACGAACCGTATTGAAGAACTACGGCAATCTCTCATCTGCCTCAATTCTTTTTGTGTTGAAAGAGCTGATGAAGAACACTGTGTTGAAGAGTGATGAACTCGTCTGCGCGGTTGCATTTGGTCCCGGCTTAACCATGGAAGTTGCCATTCTCAAGGTCAGGTCGTAATGCAGCGAAGATACGATGCGGAAATAATGGATGATTTTTCGATCAATGATGAACGAATCGACAACGCACTTCGCGAATTAAAGGCGATCAACATTGTTCTCGGTGGAAAAACGACTACCAAAAAAGGATTCCGCATTCTTCGAAAAAGAAAATCCCTGTTGGAAAAATTAACTGTGCTTGATGCGGGTGCTGGAGGAGCGGATGTATTTGAGAATGAAAACAATCTGTACACAATCACTGCATTAGATAAAAATCCACGAACGTGCACGTATCTGCGTGAACATTCTCCGCACACCGTAGTTTGCGGCGATGCAATGAATATTCCATTCAAAGAACAAGCATTTGATGTGGTTCATGTTTCGTTGTTCCTTCACCATTGTACGGAAGAACAAATTGTGCAACTGATGCAGTCTTTCTCGCACGTTGCGCGCCATGGAATTATCATCAACGATCTGCGCCGCTCTTTGTTCGCCTTGATTGGAATTAAAATTCTTACGTTATTATTCTCACGAAGCGAAATGGTGAAACACGATGCACCGTTATCTGTTCGGCGCGGTTTTACAAAAGATGAGCTAGTACGAATCGTAAACAGATGTTCATTCAAAAACATCACCATCAAACGAACGTGGGCTTTTCGGTGGCTTGTGGTTATTGAATTATAGTAATTACTCAGCGAAGAAAAATAATGCCACAGATTGCACAGATTTTCACAAATAAGTTTTAAAAAATTTAATCTGTGAATCTATGACTATGATGTTGTTCTGTATTTCAAACCAAATCTCAGCTTAAAAAATACGCTGAGTAAATAGGAATTATTATATATTGTTCCTTTGGCACTCTTTGTTGTACAGTTTTTACAAGGTGATATTATCAAAGCCGTTGAATTTTGTATATATTTTTCCCTCGCAAGAAACCTTGTCGCGCTTGTATTATTTTTTATTGTTCGACTCATAAAGGAATTGAACTATCATTAAACATTTTGACATACTGATCATCGGAGGCGGTCCCGCAGGTTCAAGCGCAGCAATCTCGCTTGCAAACAAAGGAATGACCGTTGCGATTATTGAAAAAAAATTATTTCCGCGCGAAGTATTGTGCGGCGAATTCCTGTCGCACGAAGTCATCTCCGCCTTACGAACATTCGGATTATTCGATGACTTCCTTTTGCTTAAACCAAATCGCGTAACGCATTTCCGTTTCATCTCCGAAAGCGGTGTGGAAGCAAAACATCCGCTCGGATTTGAAGGGTACGCACTTAAACGTTCATTACTCGATCAATTGTTATTAAAAAAAGCAAACTCCTTAGGCACAACAGTCATTCAGCCGGCGGAAGTTGTTTCTATGAGACGCGTCAACAATTTCTATGAGATTCTCTGCAAAACAAACAAGGGAATCGAAACATATGCATCCTCAAATGTAGTCGGCGCGTACGGCAGACAGAACATCATCGACAAATCATTGCAGCGTTCGTTCGCATCGTCCCGCTCAGGATATAGCGGAGTAAAATATCATGTTCCAAAAGAAACGCTGGGCGGTATCATTGAAAATGAGATCCAGATTTTTGCATCAAACGGAATCTATTGCGGTGTGAACTGCGTGAATGAGAACGAAGTAACGCTCTGTTTTCTTTCGGACAAAAATATTAATCAGCTTGAGCCAAAGAATGCGCTCTATGAATTATTGGAGAAGAATCCCGCATTCAGAGCACTGTTCATTCAAGATCCTATTCCCGCTTTGGTGAAACTGCCGGTGTATGGTACGGGAAATATTTTTTTTGGAAAACGATCGGTGGTCGAACATGGAATCTATATGATCGGCGATGCGGCGCGCGTTATTGCACCGCTGGCGGGAGACGGAATTGGTATGGCAATCGAAAGCGGAATGCTTGTTGCTAGTGTACTGACTGAGGCGAAGAAGAACAATCGTTCATCAACAGAATCGCTCTACAAAAAAGAATGGAACAAACTTTTTGCGAAACGAATTCGAATCGCATTAAATCTGCAGCGGTTTGCACTGAACTCTCGCGGCGGAAATATCGGAGGGCGATTGATGCAGCATTTTCCATTGTTGACCGAAAAACTTATTCAATGGACCCGGCGATAAACAAACTTGTTTTTAGCCACAGAGACCACAGAGAGAAAATATGAAATGAAACCTCTGTGAACTCTGCGGCAAATAAGTTTTATAAAAAAAATCGTACCGTTAAAATTTATTTTCCGTAACGCTGCTTCACTGCGGGAATCAAATACTCATCAAACGCGCGCTTAAAATCAAAATCGTGAGACCATCCCCATTCTTTGCGAGCTAACGAATCATCCAAATCGGCAGGCCAACTATCAACAATTTTTTGGCGGAGTATATCCGGTTTAAAATTCACTGCGGCTTCGGGAAATGCTTTTTTGATCACATCATAAAAATCTTTTGCGGAGACACTGAACGCACCAATATTATAAACCACCTGTGTCAGATTCTTTGCTGGTGTCGCTTCAAGTTTCAAGAGCGCATTGATCGCGTCCGGCATAACCATGAACGGAAGCGTTGCGCTTTCGGGAACAAAGCAGTTGTACACTTTTCCTTGCGCTGCATAATGCATCATCTCCGGACCATAATCACTCGTGCCGCCGGTCGGTAATGTTACTGCGCTGATAAGTCCCGGAAAACGGATTCCGCGAAAATCAACATGCGCCGCGGTCGGCTGTGGATCGATCTGGCGGTAATACCAATTATAATATCGCCCGAGATCTTCACAATATTTTTTATTGATGCCGTACATCGTCCGCGCATCGAGCCATTCATTTTCTTTTACTTTTCCAGATTTCATTTTTGCCGCAACATCCGGCAGACCGTATGCCGCAATCGAACTGGGAAAAAGAAACTTCACATTCTCACCTGTGGCGCGCGCCTGACGCGCTGCAAGTTCCAGCAATCCAAGTGTGCCGTCAACATTCACACGATGTCCGAGAACAGGCTCACGCTCCGCTTTGGTGGAAAGGATCGCCGCAAGATGATAGATCGTTCCAAAATCATAGAACGCGGCAAGTCGATCGAGCAAAGAAGAATCCAAAATATCACCAACAATCACTTCGTGACACTGTTCTTGTAATGTTTTGCTGAGCGGGTGAACATCGATTGCAACGATTCTGATATCGGGATTTTTTTCTGTAAGGCGCGACACTAGGCCGTGACCGATCTCGCCGTTGGCTCCGGTAATAAGAACTGCTTTTGTGGACATAGAACTATTTTCCTTTCACAATTTAATGCAGGAAATATACTGATTTTTTTCCGCGAGGTATAGTAATAAAAAAGGCGGACATTGCGCAACCGTAGAGACAAAGTCTATTGTTCCGTGAAGACCAACGATTCAGAATTTAAACAATATCGCAATCCTGTCGGGCGAGGTCCATCATTAAACACATGACCAAGATGTGCATCGCACCGCGCGCACAATATCTCTACGCGTTTCATTCCATAACTCACATCGGTTCTCTCAATAATATGCTCTGCTTTCACTGGTTGAAAAAAACTAGGCCAGCCGGTTCCGCTATTGAACTTTGCATCGGCGGAAAACAATTCCAGACCGCAGCAAACACACGAATATGTTCCCGGTTTTTTGTGATCATAGAACGCTCCGCAAAATGCCATCTCGGTGCCATGCTCGCGCGTTATGCGGTATTGTTCGGGGGTTAACAATTTTTTCCATTCTGCTTCGGTGTTAACTATTTTTTCCATAGAAGGTACTCTCCTTTTATTGTAGAACAAGTGGAACATAGGCATGATTGCACATCCTATAATAAAAAAAGTCTCACAAACTTGTGAGACTTTTAAATGAATTGAAAGTAATACTATTTCAATCAAGTGAACATGTCGTTCATATTATTGTTGATCTGCATCCGAGCACGGATTTCATTCAATTTTTTCATGATAGACATTACCTGCTCGCTGCTATTCTCTGCAAGCTCGGAAAAAAATGCTTTGATATTCTCATCCTCGCAATCGTGCAGAATTTCTTCCGAGAGCCGCACGATTGACGATTCCAATTGCAGCACTTGCGTTAACGCCGCACATGTGTTTCTGCATTCATGCTCACAACGAAAATTATAACCTGACATGGTTGTATACTCCTCTCTTAAACTGGTTGCAAATGTTCAGCAGCAAAATGTTGTCCTATTCGCAGGGCTTCCTCGTTCAATGGAATAAGATGATGATGTCGTTCGGGCAGCACTTCCTTCAACGCCAGCAATACGTTCGAAATGCTGACCACCGGTCTGCGTTCTAAGAATGCTCCGAGGATGATCATATTCGCTATTTGTCGTTTCCCCATTTTCACCGCTTGTTCAACTGCGGGTATCATTAACACTTCAATATCCGTTCGGACACTCGGCGTAATAATCGTTGATTGTTCGCATAACAAAAATCCGCCCGGTTTCACTTTCGAATCAAATTTATCAAGCGACGGCTGATTGAGAATAATTGCAGAATCAAATGTTGTAACAATCGGCGAACTTA
>JANONI010000106.1:0-1908 GCA_031420755.1 Bacteroidota bacterium
AATAGCTGCTATAAAAAATGGGGAGAGTAATACGATGATCATGAGCGATGCGAAAAAATCAAACATTCGTTTTATGACATATTTTATTTTATTAATTTTAAACCGTTTGGGATGTGTCAGTGTAATCCCCGCAAGATCATAGACGCGTGAAATCTTCAATAAGTCCTCCGCCTCCGGAGAAATTATTTTCAGTTTTATTCCTTTCTTTTGTGAAATATTTTGCAGATTCGCATATCCATTCACGCTAAAATCTGTCGTTGGGATAAATATCCGATCTATATGTAATTCTTCAATGACTTTTTCTAAATCATCATAATGATATTGTTTGTAATTTTCTACCATCGCAGATTTTTCATGAACGATAAATCCCTTGATCTTATACCCCAATTCCGGAAACGATGAAAATCTCTTGAATACTTTCTCTGCTCTTCGTTCAAAACCTACGATCAAAGAATTGTGGATTCCAAACCCGTATGATTGAAAATACAGATTTATTTGCCGAAGAAATATTCGAGAAACCAGCAGAAAGAAAGGAAGTGCAATGACAAAGGTGATAACAGATTTTTTTTCAACAAATGTCTGACCTACATTATTGAGAATCAGCGTGATCATGATACTTATTACAAACGACCTTGCCATGATCAGATTTTGCAATCGTAAACTTAAATGAAATGACCCACGATATAATCCCATCATTGATGCAATGACAACATAGATCACAGCAAAAACAATAAACCCAATTCTTAGATGATCGTCCGGAGTAACATATTGAACAATTCCATTCCACTTGAGAGTAAACAGTACAGCACCGGCAAGCCAAATTGAGAGAAGATCAACAGTTTGGGAGAATACGACAAAGATAAATTTCCAATTACGTTTAAGCATACCTGTAAAATTTATTATTACTCAGATACATAGATTTTCACTCTATGTGACGTTGAAATGTTATGTTTCTTTACCAATAACCAATTTCTCAATTTCATCGACAAAAGTCAGCATTCTATCGAAGTGAGTTTTAACCTCTTCTATTTCAAAGGTCTTATAATCCTCATAATCACTTTCCTGTCTATTCTCAAACGCATCCCTGTATATATTTTTCATTTCAACAGAGACTTTTTGTGTATAAACAAAATTCTTATTGAACCATCCCAAAAGCTCCCGATGTTTGGAAGTTGAGAAATCATGTTTTATTGCTAAGGCGGAGATAAGATAAAAAATTGAATAATAGATTCTATTTTCGGCATGACTCAGTAAATTATTCTCCATTAAAAGTTTCGCCGCCAAAATAGTCTCTCTGGCTTTTTCAATTCTATACGCTATTAGTGCAACTTTATCAACTGCCATAATATAAACCGTCCCTGATAACATTTTGGATAAATGGCATACGGTTCATTTCAAATTCTTTCGCATTGATAATTTTGGGATCAATAGCAACGCCATAGGTGTCCTCATATTCATAAATACGATGCCTAATTTCTTCCCTGAATTCCCAAGAAATTTTTCGTTCAAATAAAAAGAGTAAATCATAATCAGAATCTGATCTGTAATCTCCACGTGTTCTAGAACCAAAGAAATATATTCCCTTAAAATCATCATACTTTGTTTTAAGGATTCCCGAAATTTCAGCAATGATTTTTTCTATTTTAGTATCTGCCATATATCCCTCATTTCTTCAATCGTATTCTGTCCAATATAGCATTTTTTTCGCTAATTTTTTCTTCACCTAAAAAGAAAGTGATGCGGGCAATAGATTGGAGAAAACAAATGATCCACGATAAAGTTCCATCATTGATGCAATGACAACATAGATCACAGCAAAAAGATAAACCCAATTTTTAGATGATCGTCTGAAGTGACATATTTAACAATTCCATTCCACTTGAGAGTAAATAGTACAGCACCGGCAAG
>JANONI010000107.1:0-2069 GCA_031420755.1 Bacteroidota bacterium
TAGCAGCAGAGATAATAGCGTATCCTATTCTGTTGCAACGCCAAACTCATATGAAGATATAAGAGGGTTTGAGTTGACGCTGTCAAAAAATCGCGGTGATTGGGTTACAGGGTTCTTGAATTATACGTATATGGTTTCAACTTCTGGAAGATTTGGATTTGCTCAACAATTCGAAAATGCTCAACAACAACGAAATTATGAACTGAATTATCGTGAAACTGATTTATATCAAAACAAACCAATCCCATCGCCGTATGCAAGAGCGAGTATAGATTTCTTTACCCCGGTGGACTATGGACCAAATGTTGGAAGTATTGGTTTATTAAGTGATTGGAGGTTAAATCTAACTGGAAGTTGGCAGTCTGGAAATTATTTCACTTGGACTGGTGGTGGAAGTATTCCCGGAATCCAAAATAATGTTAAATACAAGGATAGTTATTATCTTGATATGAGATTTAGTAAAGCAATTGATCTTTTTGGTACTAATATTCAATTATTTATGGATGTATCAAATCTTTTGAATCTAAAGAATTTTTCAGGATATGGATATTCTTTTGCAAAAGATGATTTTAACAACTATATGAAATCATTGCATCTTCCTGCAGGTATTGGTGATCCGCTTAAATATGGTAATATTGCCGGAGATGATCAGCCGGGTGATGTTCGAAAAGACGGGACAACATTCACACCATTAAAATCTATTCAAGTGTTGGATGTTAGTGGTGTTCCTTTGCCGCTACCCGGTGAAAATACTGCAATATATTTTGATCAATCTTCAAAAAAATATTATGAAATTTCAGGAAATGCTTGGGTAGAAGTAAGCTCCTCAAAAATGTCAAAAATACTTGATGATAAATCGTATATCGATATGCCAAATCTTTCAGGATTAGTGTTTTTGAATCCTAGGAATATTTTCTGGGGTGTAAAATTGAGTTTAGATTTCTAAAATTTTATTGAACGCATCGAGGAACTATGAAGAAATATATTTTATTAATTTTGTTCGTAATCACCTTTGGATCTTTGGGTTTACTGAAAGCTCAAACCAATAAATGGATGAGTGTTGGTGCATTGCATAATTGGTACTCTATTCAAGGTTGTGAGGTTGAAGAAGGATGGGTTCAGCAGCAACAATATGGTTTACAGTGGCCTGCTATTTATGCAGGTCAGGATGCACAGGCTGCAAAAGCACTATGGATAGGAACGACAAATTATCAAGATGCCAACGGAACAACGTATCCTCACAAGGTTGTTCACGTTGGACCGCGAGTAAAAGGTTTGGGTGAATTTTTTCCAGTAAAATTTATGATGTATAGTAAGTTTGCCCCGCCAGAAGTTCTTGCTACTGGAAATATCTCAACAGACAAATCTGTAGAAAATGATAGTATTGATCCTAATATGAAACCTGATCGCATGATTGATAATATCGTGAATACGTCGATTGGTATAACAATGCGCAGAAAAATTATTGGTTTTAGCCAACAAGATCATGATAATTATATCATCCAAGAATATACTTTTACCAATACAGGACTTATTGATGATAGAGGTAATACTCGTTCTGCTAAAACATTAACGGGAGTTTATTTTTATTTTCAATATCGCTTAGCAGTAAACAATGATGTGCGTTCAGTTATTGGTAACGGTACAAGCTGGGGCATGAATTCGATGAATGATGTGCGTGGCGATACTATGAATACTGATCCTAATTTTGTCGTTGATCCGAGCTTAAATATTTTCTTTCCAACATCAAAAAATTATGCTCAACACAATGATATTCGTGCACAGTATACTTGGCATGGAAAATTCAAGGATTTTCAAGGAGGATATGATAACACCGGGGGACCAATTTGGAACAGAGCTAGTCCTATTGATACAACAGGTCGTTTAGGTGCATCACAATTTGTCGGTGTTGCAACAATTTATGCTCAAAAATCACCATCGGATACCTCTGATGATCGCAGTCAGCCGTCTACTACGTCCTACGAAGGTTCTGACGATCCAAACCAGTCAAACAATACTCAATTTAATCCTAATTCAATGTCTTCTGAATACGGATGGATGTCAAAGGG
>JANONI010000108.1:0-1542 GCA_031420755.1 Bacteroidota bacterium
GAAAAAATGAAATAATTTTAAATATTTTTAAGTACGCTCTTTTTTGAGAGAATTTGGAAGGTTTTGAGAATTTTTTTTTGCTAAAAAGACCACAAGATTAAATCAGACAAATAAGACCGGAAGAAAAATTAGAAGAGAGAAAGGCTTGCACTTAAGAAGGACATTAAGAATGGGATGGTGTGGAAACGGAATTAATCTTTTTTTGGAAATAATTGTCTGTCATGAAACCGCGAGAGAATTAGGAGCGCGGCTATTGCACCAATCGTAGCAAAGAGCATATCGGATTGCGTGTCCCACACGTATCCCTGTGTGCCGAGAAATGCTTCGGCTGACTCGCCGGTGTTGATAGCAACGAACCATTCGATGAATTCATACACCGCACTCAAAGCAAGACAAACAGAGACAATCAGAAAGTTCATCCAACGACGTGAAGTGATGACATTCTTTCTTATAAAAATTTCCCGTGCAATAATTGCTGGAATGAAGCCCTGCGCAAAATGTCCGACCTTGTCATAATTATTGCGCGATTGATGGAATGTATCACGAATCCAATCGAACAGAGGAACTTCTGCATATGTATAATGTCCGCCGATGAAAAGAATACAGCTGTGAATAAGGATTAATGTGTACGCAAGATCCGTTAACGGAAACCGCTTATAGGTAAGGGCAAGAATAACAATCGCCGCAAGAGACGGAAATACTTCGAGAAACCACGTGAAATATTCTTTTGGCTGAATTGCAGACCACAACAATGCTGCGGCGTAGAGAATTAATAAGAGAATATGATAGCGATTAGTTTTCATAGAGAAGATTACAAAAATTGATAGTAAGAGGCAACAATTTTGAGGGGAGATGATATCGGACGTTGTCCGTTTAAAACAAACGTTCCCCTGCGAGTCGTACCTACGGTATCGTAGATAGACCAAACACCTGCCCGACCGTGTTGTTCGGGCGGGGAGTTTGGGAACGAGAAGAAAGTCTTTTATTTATTTAGATCAATAGTGTTAGTCTATTTATTTCTTCAATTATCTCATCAATTACTTCTTTGTTTTGTATTTCTTTCTTTTCACCAACTTTTGCAGAAAAAAGATAGAATACCTTTCCACCAAAAACTTCAGTAAACTTTTTGTGAGACTCTTCTTGAATTGCATATTCTTTGAAAATTTCTGGTAGCTGAATTCCTGCATTTATAGGTTTAATCTGTAGTCCTATATATTTCTCTCCTATTTTAATATAGAAATCTACATTGAAAAGTCTATCCCATTCGTCAGGGGAAGGTTCGATTTTAACACCAAGTATATTTTGCAGTTGACCATAAACCGTTTGAATTTCAGTCATATAGCCATCAAAAGTTCTATCAATCACAAGTTGAATCATATAGTCAATGCAGTCTTGTTCTGTAACATTTGCAACTTCTGCTTGAATCACCTCAGTAATTTTAGTGTATAATTTTTTGCCTAATTCAACGATATGTTCCTTTGGTTTAACATTTAAAAAATAATATTCTCGCCATTCATCAAGCGTTTTTGGTGAACATTTCCT
>JANONI010000109.1:0-11572 GCA_031420755.1 Bacteroidota bacterium
TTAAAAAGAGGAATTGCTGATACAATAGAAGATGAGGCTACGGCAAATGCTGATGTTTTGAAAAAATTACGTCTGGAAGAAATCATTTTCGTTTTTTTTTTCTACATTCTACAAATAAAATATTACTGTTAATAAGGAAACGAAAATGATTTCTTCCAGACGTAATTTTTTCAAAACATCAGCATTTGCCGTAGCCTCATCTTCTATTGTATCAGCAATTCCTCTTTTTAATATTAATGCTCAAACCGGGAATAAGAAGTTGAAAATGACTTTTCGACCTTATACGCTGGATTTGAAACACGTTTTTACTGTAGCTACATTCAGCAGAACAACTACTCCAGTGGTGTTGGTAGAAATTGAATACGACGGAATTGTTGGATTTGGCGAAGCATCGATGCCGCCGTATTTGGGTGAATCGCAAGAAAGTGTGATTGCATTCTTAAAGAGGGTTGATCTTTCCAAATATGACAATCCGTTCGATCTGGAATCAATTTTAAGTGACATTGATTCGTTGGCATTTCATAATACGGCTGCAAAAGCAGCAGTAGATATTGCGTTGCACGATCTTGTAGGAAAATTAATAGGGCAACCGTGGTTTAATATTTGGGGATACGACAAAAAGAAAGCTCCAAACACAACGTTCACTATTGGAATTGATACCGCTGCCGTAGTAAAAGAAAAGACCAAAGACGCGGCCGGATTCAAAATCTTAAAAGTGAAATTAGGAAAAAATAACGACAAAGAAATGATCGAATCGGTTCGAGCAATTACCGATGTTCCGTTAACCGCCGATCCGAACCAAGGATGGAAAGATAAATTCTATGCGCTGGATATGATCCACTGGCTGAAAGAAAAGGGAGTTGTGTATGTTGAACAGCCAATGGCAAAAGAAAAATATGATGATCACGCTTGGCTTACGGAACGAAGTCCGCTGCCAATACTTGCCGATGAAAGCTGTCAGCGATTATCGGACATTCACACAATCAACGGTGCGTATAGCGGCATTGTTATAAAGTTAATGAAATGTACGGGAATGCGTGAAGCGCGTAAGATGATTACGATTGCACGTTCGCTGAACATGAAAATAATGTTCGGCTGCATGACTGAAACATCTTGCGCAATTTCTGCCGCATCGCATCTTTCGCCAATGGTGGATTGGGCTGATCTGGATGGAATGTTATTAATAAAAAATGATCCGTTTACAGGAACAACAGTAAAAGATGGTAAACTTATGTTGAGTGATGGAGCGGGGATTGGTGTGAAAAAGATTTAAAAAGTAAGATGGACTCCACCTCATGCGAAGCATCCCACGAAAAGGTGGAGCCCATCTTAAAATTACCAAAATTTCAAGATTTTCAATAATCGGGATTGCTATGAAGAATATACTTCTATTATTATTTTGTGTTGCATTTACATTTGCTCAAGCACCGGATTGGGTAAAGAATCAGGGAAAGAGTTCTAGCTCCGCTCAGCATGACAAAAACTGAATCATTTTTTTTTATTCGCTTCCCACAACATCACTGCGCTTGCACTTGCAACATTCAAAGAATCGATTCCTTCTTTCATGGGAATTGTAACAAACTCATCGCAAAGGTCTAATATTTCTTTCGAAATTCCATTCCCTTCTGCTCCAAGAACTATGCAGCTTTGCGGAGAGAATTTTATTTCACCGATGTTCACGCTTGTTGGGTGAGGATGAGCGGCGTACAATGTAATTCCCGCTTCTTTCATTTTTTTTAATTCTTGCAGATGACCGCCACCTTTAAGGTCTACGACCTCGTAGAGGTGACGGTCATCTTTCAAATTGGAGAGATACACAATCGGTAGTTGAAAAATATTTCCTATCGAATTTCTAACTGATCGCCGCAAATACGGATCGCACGAAGTTGGAAGAACAATTAACGCATCAACTCCAAAGCAAACACAATTTCTTACAATCACTCCCATATTTTCCGCATTGGCAATTCCATCAACTACTACAAAAAGTTTTTGAACGTTGGAATCATTTTTTAGTAATAATTCTTCAACAGTTAATGGTGCCGGAACTTTTGCTAATGCCATCATTGATTGATGCAGTGAATGGCCAACGATTGTTTCAAGAAGTTTTTTCTTTCCGATGAACACGTTAATTGAATTAGAATTTTTCTCAATCAGCGGTAGATAAATATCAAACCAATCTTGAGAAAGCAATATCGTTTCAATTGTTAATCTGCTTTTCAATAATCGCGTTACAACTTTTTCTCCTTCGGCGACAAAGATTCCCTGTTCTAAATGCTCGATTGGTCGGCGTAAAGATTTGTACGGCTCAAGTTTCGGATTGTCGAGAGTGTCGATATGGTCAATTGTTAGAATCATAGTATTGTCTTCTTTGGAAGTATAGCAAAAGTTTGGTATTTTTATCTTGAAAATATTAATCGGTGTAATCCCTGCCTGACGGCAGGCAGGTGTGGCAATGTTTTTTTGAAAGGGTTTTTCTTTAATGTCAGTTCGAACTCGTTTTGCTCCTTCTCCAACCGGTTATCTTCACGTTGGCGGTCTCCGCACCGCACTTTACGCTTTTCTTTTTGCAAAACAAAATAATGGAACATTTATTTTGCGAATAGAAGATACCGATCAATCCCGTAAAGTGGAAGGTGCAACTGAAAAATTAATTGACGCACTTCAATGGGCGGGAATAAACTTTGATGAAGGTCCGGGAAAAAATGGTAACCATGGTCCCTATATTCAATCTGAGCGATTAAATATTTATCACGAACACGCGGAACAACTGTTGAAAAACGGAAAAGCGTACCATTGTTTTTGCACTGCTGAACGACTTGAACAATTGCGGACAAATGGTGCGACAATGTACGACCGTTATTGCAGAAATATTCCATTTGCCGAAGCGAAGAAAAGAGTGGAATCTGGGGAACCGAATGTTGTGCGCATGAAAATTCCTGATGAAGGTGAATTGAAATTTCACGATGAGGTTCGCGGCGATGTAACATTTGCTTTCACGACACTCGACGATCAAGTCTTGGTAAAGACCGATGGATTTCCGACCTATCACCTTGCGGTTGTTGTGGATGATCATACAATGGAAATCAGTCACGTCATTCGCGGTGAAGAATGGCTGCCAAGTTCACCGAAGCATATTTTGCTCTATCAATATTTCGGATGGGAAATTCCAAAATTTGCTCACCTTCCGTTATTGTTGAATGCCGATAAAAGTAAGTTAAGCAAGCGGCAAGGTGATGTTGCTGTTGAAGATTATCGAGCAAAAGGATATGTAAAAGAAGCGTTAGTGAATTTTGTAGCTTTTCTTGGATGGAATCCGGGAGATGAACGGGAAATATTTTCCCTAAACGATTTAGTGAAAGAATTTTCCATTGAACGTGTAGGAAAAGCCGGAGCTGTTTTCAATTTGGAAAAATTGAATTGGATGAATCAGCAGCACATCAAAATAAAATCGGATGTTGAACTTCTTCCGTTGATCAAACCGCTTCTTGAAGAAAAAGGATGGAAATCATTTTCCGATGAATATTTAATGCATGTAATCGGATTGATGAAAGAGCGTGTCGTAGTTGTGAATGATTTTGTAACTACGTGCAGTTATTTTTACGAAGATCCGATTTCGTACGATGACGCCTCGCGGACAAAGAATTGGAAACCGGAATCGCCAGCACAGATTAAGCGACTTGCAGAAAACTTCAAAGTAATGCAAGCGTTCGATGCTTTATCGATTGAAACCGCAGTACGATCAATCGCTGAAGAATTTCAAATAGGAGCAGGGAAATTGATCCATCCGTTACGATTGGCATTATCAGGAGTTCCGAATGGTCCGTCGTTATTTCATCTGGCAGAGGTGCTGGGGAAAGAAACCGTACTACGAAGAATTGAAAAAGCGATTTCTGTTTTGAAATGATTTATTCACTATTGGGTCTAATACCCCGATGCTTGGAGACTGTGTAAAAAGTGTATGCGAAGCATCCTTCGGATCGCCGACCTCTCTACGAGCCGTCGGTCGGTCGGTGTTATTTAATGGAAAATTAATAAAATTACAAAATAGTTTTGACACAAACTCCAAGCTGCGGAGATGATTTATTTACCACTTCAGTAATTGATTATCGCTTAATGCTTCAATATATTCATACACAATGAAATCACTTGATATTATCAAATTACACAACGCAGTTTTTTATGCGTACCACGGAGCGTTAAACGATGAGAAGAACCTTGGCGGCAAATTTGAGATTGATGTTGAATTGCATTGTGATTTACGAAAAGCAAAAGAGACGGATGTTTTAAGTGAAACAGTGAATTATGAGAAGGTCTATTCATTGATGAAAAAAATCGTTACTGAAAAAAAATACAATCTCATCGAAGCCTTGGCTCATTCCATCAGCATCGGAATTTTGAAAAATTTTGAAAAAGTGCAAAAAACAATTGTGCGAGTTCGAAAACCGGGAGCACCTGTTCATGGTGTTGTGGATACCGTCGAAGTTCAAATTGAAACGGAAAGATAACGTTGCATGAAACATTCCGTTTATCTTGGTTTAGGTTCCAATGTTGGCGGCAGAGTAGAATTTCTTGCCGCTGCAATTAGAGGGATTGCGGATTTTGAAACAACGGTTGTAGATGCGGTATCCCATGTGTATCAGACCGAGCCGGTGGGAAATGTTCAACAAAATGATTTTCTGAATCTTGCAGTTTCAATTCAAACCGATCTTTCGTATCAACAATTCCATCAAAAGATGAAATGGTTAGAACAAGAGATTGGCAGAACAGAATCAGAACGATGGGGACCGAGAGAGATTGATATTGATCTGTTGTTGTTCGATTCTTTAACCATTGATACCGATGATATTAGAATTCCACACGGTGAACTGATTCAAAGAAAATTTGTTCTGCAGCCATTATCCGAAATTGCGCCGAACAAAATGCATCCGATTCTGCATAAAACGATTGAAGAATTACATAAAGAAACGACTGATAGTCACAGTGTAACGTATTCCGAATTACACACTTCTCAACTTTTCGCATTGATCAATGATTCAATTACAAACCCGACCGTCTGACATACGATATATCGCCATTGAAGGAGTGATCGGCGCAGGTAAGACAACACTTGCTACGATGATTGCCGAACGCCTTCAAGCAAAGCTTGTTCTGGAAAAATTTGAAGAAAATCCTTTCTTAACAAAGTTCTATGAAGATCAGGAACATTATGCTTTTCAAACGCAGATTTTCTTTTTGCTCAGCCGCTATAAACAGCAGCAAGAGTTGTTTCAAAGCGATCTGTTTTACAATTTTTTAGTTTCCGATTATATCTTCGACAAGGATAAAATATTTGCCTATCTCACACTGCAAGATGATGAGCTGAAATTATACGAGACATTGATCTCAACGATCGAAAAGAATATCCCGACACCCGATCTTGTTGTTTATCTGCAATCGAGCACGGAACGATTGATGGGAAACATTAAAAAACGAGGACGCAGTTTCGAGGAGAATATGTCGGAAGAGTACATCAAAGACCTTAACGAAGCGTATAACTATTTTTTTTTCCGATATAAAACTGCACCGCTGCTGATTATTAACTCAACAGAGATTGATTTTGTGAATAAACCGGAAGATTTTGAAGATCTGTTAGAGCAGATATTGAAAACAGATAAAGCTCCGGTGGAATATTATAATCCGAAAACACGAGGCAATGGATGATGCTCCGTTTTATTATGTGGATGATTATCTTTTTTGTTGCGACAAAAATTGTCGTTTGGGTTATTCGCGCCATCCGGTTAGCACTTAAACCTAATAAGGATATTTCAACGTTCAATCAACAACCGATAACAAGGAATGGGAAGGTTGTAGAGGATATTCCTTATGAAGATGTTAAGGACAAACCATGAAACAATTTGAACAATTTATAAAACGATTTTTTTTACACGCAATAGGCATTCTTCGGTCCGATCGAAAAACTTTTCCCAGAGATCTTCCGATTAATCGTTTTAAACGGATTCTGATCGTTCGCCAGCATGATCAACTCGGCGATCTGTTGATCTCGACACCAACAATTCGAGCGGTACGAAAGAGGTATCCGAATGCCTACATTGCTGTTGTTGTACGGGAATATACCGCGCCATTAATTTGGGACAATCCGCATGTTGATGAAATTATTGTCTTTCGTGAAAACTTAAAAAAATGGAACTTCCAAGTTCTTCGCTCATTTCTTGACCAACTGCGAAGTGACGGGGGATTTGATATTGCAATTATGCTCAATACTGTCTCACGTTCTTTCACCTCCGATCTTATTGCGCTGATTGGAAAATCAAAATATATTATCGGTCCCAATCATTTAAAACTTGTTCCCGATCTTTCAGAAAAAATCTATAATGTATTAACGCCGCGAACCCAAAAACTTCAATTAGAAATTGAACACAATTTGGATATTGTAAAATCATTCGGAGTGCCGGCGGATGGCTATGAATACGACTTGGTACTTGACGAGGATGAACTGAAAGCGGCAGAGAGAATTCATTTTGATATGAAAATTGTGGGCGGCATAATTGTTGGAGTTCATTTTGGAACGCTTGATGTCACTCGCAGGTTTCCGCTGGCAAAACTTGCGCGGATGATTGATTGGATTAAATCGCACGATGAATGTGAAGTAGTTCTTTTTATCGGACCCAATGAAATACAATTGCAGCAAGAATTGTTAAGAATGATTAAGAGTAAAGTTTTATCTGCTCCCGTAATGCCATTACGTGTCTTCGCCGCCTTCATAAAGAAAATGAACTTATTTATCTGCAACGATACCGGAACACTCCATATCGCTTCTGCAATGCGCGTTCCTACAGTTTCATTTCACAGTTTGAATGATCCGGCTGTTTGGAAGCCGCCACATGAAAGACATATTGCTGTTCGCGCAGCAAACAAAAAAATTACTTCAATCACTGTAGAGCAAGCGATCGATGCGGTTCAAATTCAGATAGACAGAATTAAATCTGGGCAGTATTAGCATCTTGTTATTCGGAGAAAATGTCGGTACATTTTATTATTATGACACCACAAGAACTCGAAAACGGAATTCTTAAACGTAAAAAAGAACTCAACGCCGTTATTCTCGCCCATTATTATCAAGAATCGGAGATACAAGATCTTGCAGATTTAGTCGGTGATAGTCTTGAACTGTCACGCAAAGCCGCATCAACCACTGCGGATGTGATCGTATTTTGCGGTGTGCATTTTATGGCAGAGACCGCAAAAATATTAAATCCGCACAAACCTGTTTTACTGCCAGATCTTCTTGCAGGATGTTCACTTTCCGACGGTTGTCCGCCAATATCCTTTAAAAAATTTCGTGAAGAACATCCCAATCATTTGGCGATAACGTACATCAATTGCAGCGCGGAAGTGAAAGCGTTGAGTGATATTATCTGCACTTCCAGTAATGCGGAAAAAATTGTCAATCAAATTCCGAACAATCAACCGATACTTTTTTCACCGGATAAAAATCTTGGTGCATACATCAATAAAAAGACCGGACGCAATATGCTGTTGTGGAACGGCAGTTGTATTGTTCACGAGACATTTAGCGAACGTAAATTGATTGGGTTGCAGCTTGAACATCCGGATGCGGAACTGATCGCGCATCCTGAATGTGAAGATCATATTTTGGTACGAGCAAAATTCATCGGTTCAACAAGTGCGTTGTTAAAATATGTTCAAACTTCACCGCACAATAAATTTATTGTCGGAACAGAATTCGGCATCGTTCATCAAATGGAAAAGAGCACAACAGGAAAGACATTTCTTCCATTGCCGCCTGAAGAGAATTGCGCTTGCAATGAATGTCCGCACATGAAGCGCAACACACTCGAAAAATTGTATCTCTGCATGAAAAATATGCATCCGCAGATTCAAATGAGTTCTGATCTTTTGGAGCGAGCAAGAAAACCAATTGATAAAATGTTAGCGATGAGTTAGTCTAAAATCCTGCTTTATGCGGGATTTTTAATTTTGTAGAACGAGCAAGGTTTTTGTATATTTTTACATTGTAAGTGCCACTCACTTTTAAAGTGAGTGGCACTTTATTACTGCAATAATAAAGGAATTATCATGGCAACAAAAGTCTATATCGAAGATCTTTCAAAACATGTCGGTGAAACTGTAACGCTTCAAGGTTGGTTATATAATCTACGTTCAAGCGGAAAAATTAAATTCTTGCTTCTTCGCGATGGTACGGGAATTTGTCAAGGTGTAGTTGTAAAAGCTGTTGTTGGGGATGAATTATTTAATCGCGCAGGAGAATTGACTCAAGAATCGTCATTCAAAATGTCGGGAACAATCCGCGCAGAGCAGCGCGCACCCGGCGGATTTGAAATGGATGTAACGAATGTTGAAATCATTTCCATCGCAAAAGAATATCCCATCACACCAAAAGAACATGGCGTAGAATTTCTTGCCGACCGAAGACATCTCTGGCTGAGATCATCCCGTCAGCATGCGATCATGCGTGTTCGTCATGAGATCATTCGTTCGATCAGAGAATTTTTTGATGGAAGAGGATTCACGCTTCTTGATGCGCCGATCTTCACTCCTGCAGCATGCGAAGGAACTTCCACATTATTTGAAACGGAATATTTTGATCTTGGGAAAGCATATTTAACTCAGTCCGGACAATTGTATGGAGAAGCAGGCGCGATGGCACTTGGAAAAGTGTATGTGTTCGGTCCTACCTTCCGCGCAGAAAAATCGAAAACACGCCGCCATCTTACCGAATTTTGGATGGTGGAACCCGAAGTTGCATTCAATGATCTGAATGACAACATGGATCTTGCAGAAGAATTTTTGGAGCATATTGTAACCAGTGTTTTAAAAAATCGTATGCAGGAATTGACTGTGCTTGAACGAAATGTGAAATTTTTAGAGAATGTGAAACGTCCGTTGCCGAGAATTTCATACGATGAAGCGGTTGAAATTCTTCACAAAAAAGGAATAGCGTTTGAATGGGGAAATGATCTTGGAGCACCGGACGAGACAGTGATCTCAGAACAATTTGATCGTCCTGTTATGGTGCATCGTTATCCATCAGCAATAAAAGCGTTCTATATGAAACGCGATCCGAACAATGATAAACTTGCGCTTGCTGTTGATGTGCTTGCGCCTGAAGGATATGGAGAGATTATCGGCGGAAGCCAGCGTGAAGATGATTACGATGTTCTTCTCGCACGATTGAAGGAACATAATCTTCCTCAGGAAGCGTTCGATTGGTATTTGGATCTGCGTCGTTTTGGTTCTGTGCCGCATGCAGGATTTGGAATGGGAATTGAGCGAACCGTTTCCTGGATCTGCGGTCTTGAGCATATCCGTGAAACAATTCCGTTCCCGAGAATGATCTATCGTTTAACGCCGTAAATTTATTTTACCTTGAGGAGATTATGCAGGAAACTTCACAACAATACACCGCAAGAATTTTAGGCAACGTTGAAGGAAAAGACGCGCTGAAAATTCTCAAATCTACTCCGAAGAAAATTAAAATGTTAATTAAAGGAGTGAAGAGAAAAGTTCTCCACAAAAAGCCGCAGCCAAATAAATGGTCGATTGCGGAGATTATTGCACATCTTGCGGAAACCGAGTTGGTATTAGGTTGGCGTTACCGCTCAATAGCAGCGAATCCGGGTGTTGTTATCCAATCGTTTGAACAAAATGATTGGGCAAAAAATTCTCAATACGAAAAATCGAATATTACTGAAATGTTGGAATTGTATTCGGTGCTTCGGAATGCAAATCTAAAATTTCTAACGGGACTTTCGAAAGTGAAATATGAGAATTTTGGAATGCACCAAGAACGTGGGAAAGAAACGATCGCTCATATTGTCAATTTGGAAGCCGGTCACGATTTAAATCATTTGAATCAGATTGAAAAGATATTGAAAAACAAATGAGTACTGAAGTATTTGAGTAGGTGAGATTATAACTACTCTTGCGAATACTTCTCAACTACTTACTATCTCAATTACTCAACTACGTTATGCTCAAAGCAGAACATTTACGAAAACAATTTGAAACCGTTCTTGCGGTTGATGATGTATCGCTGGAAGTGAAGCGCGGCTCAATCTTTGGGCTTATCGGTCCGAACGGAGCGGGGAAAAGCACAACGATACGAATGCTGTTAAACATCATCAAAGCGGATTCTGGAACAATAACCTACAGTGGACAACCGTTCAGTGATTCAGTGCGCAATCAGATCGGGTATTTACCTGAAGAGCGCGGACTCTATAAAAAGAACGGATTGCTTGATACGATCATTTATTTTTCTACGCTTCGCGGAATTTCTCCAAGTGAAGCGAAGAAAAAAGGGATGGAATGGCTTGAGCGATTCAATCTTCAAACCTATGCGAAACGCAAAGTTGAAGAACTCTCAAAAGGAAATCAGCAGAAGGCGCAATTCATCACTACAATACTTCACAATCCGGATTTGGTGATTCTCGATGAACCATTTTCCGGACTCGATCCGGTGAATCAAATAGTGATGAAAGATATCTTCAACGAATTGAAACAGCAGGGGAAAGCGATTATTTTTTCAACCCATCAAATGGAAACTGCTGAAAAATTGTGCGACGAACTTTGTCTTATCAATCGGGGAAAGATTGTATTAGAAGGAACAATCAAACAGGCGAAACAGAAATTTGGCACCAATTCGCTTCACCTTGAATATGATGGTGACGGAAAATTTCTTTCATCGCTTCCATTTGTAACAAAAGCGATTGTGTATGAAAATTACGCCGAACTTACGTTGAACGGAAATGTTTCTGCAAAAGAAATTCTTTCTGCCGTTCTTCCGAAGATTGAGCTGCGAAAATTTGAGTTTGTTGAACCGTCGTTGAATTCAATCTTCTTAAATGTTGTCGGTTCATCTGTTGAAGAAGTTGAAAACGATACGAAGGATGCTACGCAAAAAAATGAATTACTTGAAAAACAGAGCACTTCAATTCCTTCAATTAAAAATCGGGAAATAAAAAAACAACAGATATCATTATTGGTTGTATTGTTAGTAGCCGTGGTTGGATTAATTATGTTTATCAGTGGAAAAGATTCGGGAATGATATCCGGAATTGGTGTATTGGCTGCTCTTGCAGTTTTCATTAAATTGCAAAAATTAAAAAAACAACTTGCACACGAGGCCGTTAATGAATAAGATGTTTGCTGTTGCCAAGTGGGAATTTATCGAAAAAGTTCGGACGAAAGCGTTTATTATCGGTCTTTTTATGACACCGTTAATTATGGCGATGTTTACCGTTCTTCCAAGTTTACTGGCGGATAAGGGTGATGAAAAGACTAAAAAAATTGGTATTATCGATGAGACTCAATCGCTTACCAAACTGATTGACGCACGATTGGGAGAAAAATATAAGCTCAACGATGGTTCTCCAAATTACAAGTTGGTTGAGATAACGGATGAAAACAGTGAAACAGATCATTTGAAGATATTAGCAACCGCCCAAATAGCTTCCAACGAGATGGAAGGATATTTTATTCTTCCCAAAGATGTTTTTGAAAAAGGAAAGATCGAATACCGCGCTGAGAATGT
>JANONI010000110.1:0-4434 GCA_031420755.1 Bacteroidota bacterium
TTTGCGATTTCGGTTCGCAATGCTTGATAGGAAACGTTCAACTCCCGCACCGCTTCAACATCGTTTCGGTTTGGTTTTATTGATTCTGATTTTTCAATTTGTTTTGCCACAGGATATCCTTATTTTTTTTGCCACAGAGAAAGTTTTGAATTATAGTACTGAAGAATCCGTGCGATCTACAGAATGTATTACTTAACTGATGTTACGCAAAATCAAATCCCCTCTGTGCGCCCGCCTGAACGACGAAGTCGGGCAGGAAAGCAAGAGCGTGAGGGAGAGGGGACAAAGGGGTGTGTAAGAATATCGAGTGTTATGCTACAACTGAATTGTGAATCAACGATTTAGTATTCAAACACACCCCTAACCCCTCTCGCCAACGCACAAAGCCACACACAGAGGGGAACGTTCACTGGAAATTTCGAGTTTTGTCTACGACTCGTAGATCGTAACATCAGTTATTAGGATGTGAGTTCTTACGTGAAGGTGGAAGTCATACTATTTATGTAAACAGAGAGAAAAGAAAATCTTCTAGTATTCCAAGACACAACGAAATCAATGAAATGCTTGCAAAGAAAATTTGTAAAGATTTAGATGTAAAATATCCCTAACGACCTACAAAAAATGCATTGGAGAAAATGTAATGGCACAAAAATTTCAAAATCTTATTAATGGAAAATGGGTTGATGCACAATCCGGCAGAACATTCGAAAATCGAAATCCTGCAAATTGGGAAGAAGTGGTCGGAATATTTCCGAAATCCGGTAAGGAAGATGTTAACGAAGCAGTAAAAGCTGCGCGTGCTGCATTTGAAAAATGGAGATTAGTTCCCGCGCCAAAACGGGGCGATATTATGCGCGCGATTGGCGATCTTCTAGTAAAACGAAAAGAAGAAATTTCCCGCGAAATGACACGCGAGATGGGAAAAGTTCTTGCTGAAACACGCGGCGATGTTCAGGAAGGAATTGATACTGCGTATTATGCTTCAACTGAAGGTCGTCGTTTATTCGGAAACACTGTTCCGTCTGAACTTCCAAATAAATTTGCGATGGCGGTTCGAGTTCCAATCGGCGTTGCAGGAATCATCACTCCGTGGAATTTTCCGATGGCAATTCCCACGTGGAAAATGTTTCCGGCAATTCTTTCGGGCAACACTTGTGTTTTCAAACCTGCTACCGACACGCCAAAAACTGCTGCGATGCTTGTTGAACTGATGATGGATGCCGGGCTTCCTGAAGGTGTTGTGAATATCGTTCATGGCGGCGGAAGCGAAGTTGGTAATGCAATTGTTGCTCACCCTGATGTTGATTTAATCTCGTTTACAGGTTCTACCGGAGTTGGTATACAAATTACAAAAGATGCCGCAGATACTTTAAAACGAGTTTCATTAGAACTTGGTGGAAAAAATGCTCAGATCGTTCTTGCTGATGCTGATCTTGATCTTGCATTAGAAGCAGTTCTGTGGGGAGCGTTTGGTACAACCGGTCAACGATGTACTGCAACGAGCCGATTGATTCTTGAAGAAAAAATTTACGATAAGTTTATGTCGATGCTGGTTGATCGAGCAAATAAATTAAAACTTGGAGATGGTCTTCTTGCAGATTCACAAGTCGGTCCGTGTGTCAACGAAAGCCAGCGTAAATCCGTTCAGGAATATGTTGAGATCGGAAAGAATGAAGGAGCAAAACTTGTTGCGGGCGGATCGATTGCAACGGAAGGTGCTCTTGGCAAAGGCTGGTTCCATCAACCGACAATTTTTGGCGATGTAACACCGGAAATGAGAATTGCGAAAGAAGAGATATTCGGACCGGTACTTTCTGTTATTCGTGCAAAGAATTTTGAGGAGACAATCCGCATACTCAATAATACAGAATATGGATTATCATCCTCTGTATTCACGACCGATGTGAACAAGGCGTTCACAGCAATACGTGACATTCAAGCTGGAATTACGTATATTAATTCAGCAACCATTGGAGCCGAAGCCCATCTTCCATTTGGCGGAGTAAAGAAAACAGGAAATGGACACCGCGAAGGGGGATGGACAGTGTATGATTTCTACACAGAATGGAAAGCCATTTATATTGATTATTCCGGGAAATTACAACGCGCTCAAATTGATAATTATTAAAAAAGTATTTTTTAAGCATCCTGTTCGATGGAAGTAAATTTTTCTGAAACGAACGGTACGCTAATTTTTAAGGTTTCAGTAATGCATATACGCAGACAAAAATATAAATATCTGAAAGGAATAGATGGACGTCCGTACATCGTGGCAATGTACGAGCATCAAGAATTTTATTGAGTCTCCGCATACTTTTTCTTCACAAACGTCACTACTAATTATTGATCCAAAAGTATGAAAGGAGACAGCAATGTCTGCAACAACAACTCATTCAAAAGAAACCTCTGTTTCTTCCAACGGAAACTCCACAATATTCACACCTGTGAAGATTGTACCAACAGAAGTTCATCAAACATTATCGCGGCACATGCTTGCCGATGGCTATGACATGGTCATCGATCTTAAGAAAAGCCAAGGCGCATACATCTACGATTCACGGTACGGCAAAAAATTTCTCGATTTCTTTTCGTTCTTTGGTTCGTCTGCACTTGGAATGAATCATCCGAAGTTGACAACGCCGGATTTTTTGGAAAAGCTCGGATATGTTGCAGTGAACAAACCTTCGAATGCAGATGTCTATTCGGTTGAGATGGCGGAATTTGTCGCAACATTTGGTGCGCTTGCTCAACCGGAATATTTACCGTACGTTTTTTTTATTGACGGCGGAGCACTTGGCAACGAGAATGCAATGAAAACTGCGTTCGATTGGAAGGTGCGAAAGAATTTTGCAAAAGGATATACCAGTGAACGCGGACATCAAGTGATCCATTTCCGCCATTCGTTCCACGGACGAAGCGGATATACAATGTCGCTGACAAATACGGATCCGGTAAAGACCAATTATTTCCCGAAATTCAAATGGCCTCGCATTCATAATCCGGCAATCCATTTTCCCTTGAACGAAAAAAGTTTATCGCACGTGATCGAAGAAGAGAAGACGGCGATCACTCAGATCAAACAAGCGATCATTAATAATCCGGATGATATTGCGGCAATTATCATTGAACCGATTCAGGCAGAAGGCGGCGACAATCATTTCCGAAAAGAATTTTTACAGCAGCTTCGCACGATTTGTGATGAGAACGAAATTCTTTTAATTTTTGACGAAGTTCAGACCGGAGTTGGATTGACCGGAAAAATGTGGGCGCATGAACATTTCGTGAAACCCGATATGATGTCGTTCGGGAAGAAGACTCATGTCTGCGGGTTTATGGCGAGCAAACGTATTGATGATGTTCTTGATAATGTTTTCAAAAAACCGAGCCGTATCAATTCAACATTCGGCGGCAATCTTGTTGATATGGTTCGCTCAAAAAGAATATTTGAGATTATTCACGAAGATAAGTTAGTGGAAAATGCGAAAGTTCAGGGAGAATTTCTTCTAACGCAATTACAGGAAATGCAACACGAATTTCCAAAAGTAATTTCAAATGCACGCGGCAAAGGTTTAATGTGCGCGATTGATATTGATACTTCGCAAAATCGAAATCAATTGATTACGAAAGGATATGAAGAAGGCCTTATTCTTATCGGTTGCGGTGATCGTTCCATCCGGTTTAGAACGCCGCTGATTATCAGTCAAGATGAGTTGAAAGAAGGATTAGGAATTATCAAAAAAGCGATAAAAGAATTAAGCGTTGGAGAGTTATAACATCTGAATTTCTTTGACGATAATTCGAAGAAGGATTTTTTTTTATGGAAACGAACGAGAGCAATATCGGTAATCCGCTGGCGTTGAACATGCACACAGTGCGTTCGATGCTGGTTCAATTTATTAAAGATGAATTGAACAATGCCGGATTCACGAAAGCAGTGATCGGTCTCTCCGGAGGGATCGATTCTGCGGTGTCAATGTACCTTGCGGTAGAAGCACTTGGTGCAAAGAATGTTCTTTCCGTCATAATGCCCTATAGAACGAGCAGTCCGGAGAGCAAAGCCGATGCTGAGATTATTGTGAAGGAATTAGGAATCCGAAGCACTGTTGTTGACATAACACCAATGGTTGAACCATTATTCGAATCTCAAAAAATTACGGATGCGAAGCATCATTCGGATAATCTTCGTAAAGGAAATATTATGGCACGACAACGAATGATCGTGTTATATGATTTTTCTCAAAAAGAACATGCATTGGTTATTGGCACATCGAATAAAACTGAATCACTGCTTGGCTATGGAACATTGTTTGGAGATATGGCGTGTGCGATCAATCCATTAGGAGATCTGTATAAAACACATGTGTGGGATCTTGCGGAAGAACTTGGTATTCCTAAAAAAATCATTCAGAAAAAACCGACTGCCGATCTTTGGCA
>JANONI010000111.1:0-7719 GCA_031420755.1 Bacteroidota bacterium
TAAACAATTCCGCAAACCCCTGATTGTTTTCAAATTCTATCCTGATCTCTTCTTCAAATTCATCGCTCCGATTTTTTGTGATTGACATTTTACTCTTTTCAATTTTTGTTGCAGAAAACTTTACGCGCAACAAGCGCTTCGAGAATGTCCGAACATCGCGCATAAAAAAATTTCCTTAATAGAACCTGCTTGAATGAAGTTAAATTCATCAAGAATTCATTGATGAATTTCCACGAAGAAAAGGTAAGTTTGATTGACATAAGAAGCAATAACACATTTTGCTATGGATTTAGAGGTAGAGGCATCTGAAAAATTCTGTTGATAGTCGTCCCTTAAAAAATAAGAAACATCGACAATGTTTTCTTGTTGAGATTATACAACAATCAAAAATCTACAACTCTAAAGGGATAACCTTGTCAAGCCCCCAAAGGGACCCGTTGGTGGTTGTATTGCGGAAGACTTTTTATGCGAAGCATACATACGTAAGGATCGAATATTTATCTTTACCGGATGAGAATTTTCTAACAAATTTTTGAAAAAGATTGACTTTCAAATGCACTCCTAAGTTGTGCAAATCAACCTTGTAAAATATTTATTTCTTTGTATATTGTGGAAGGATAAAAATGACACGCACTTCAAAGAAAAAAATATTTCTTGTCGGCGACAAGATGTTGATAGAGCCGGATAAAGGACAGGAGAAAACTGCTCACGGTTTATATCTTCCTCCCGGTGTAAAAGAGAAAGATAAAGTGCAGGCCGGCTACATTATCAAGGTCGGTCCCGGTTATCCGGTTGTGAATCCGAATTTCATCGATCAGGAATCGTGGTCTGCGCCGAAAGATCCGGTGAAATATATTCCATTGCAAGCTGAAGAAGGAGATTATGCGTTATTCCTTCGTGATGCCGCTATCGAGATTGAGTTTGAAGGAAAACAATATCTTATCGTTCAACAATCTCATTTATTGATGCTTATTCGTCCGGACACGCTGGCAGAATTAGGATTGAGCAGAGAATGATAGACGATCTTTTCATTTTCAGTGAAGCGAATCTTCACGCGCAATTGAATACCGCACCATTTTCAAAAGGATTCTATACCGTGAAGTTTTATACTATAGATGGATTATTGGCCAAAACAAAAACCGATACGCTCTCAGAATTTTATTTATATCCATCTGGCGGAACATTGCGGGACAGCACTTTTAATTTGGTCTTTTACGATTCACAATTTGATACCTATCGCGGTTTTCAACCGCCGCATTTACATCGTTAATTATTTTATCTGATCAGAACAATGACTCAACCAAATCTTAATCCGGAAGAAGTTCTTGAAAGTATCAGCGGCGGATTCTTCGCGCTGGATAAAAATTTTATTTTCACCTATTTCAACAAAGCGGCGGAAGAGGGAACGAAATATTCTCGCACTGAAGTGATAGGAAAAAATATTTTTGAAGTCTTCCTCAATTTAGAGAAAGACGAATTGGGTGAAAAATACCGCCGTGCGATGGAAACTCAATCGTTTCAATCTCACGAAAAAAGATATCTTGATCACCACTATGATCAATGGTTCGATTTTCGTATCTATCCAAATCAAAACGGATTGTCGGTCTTTTTGCAGGATATTACCGAACAAAAACGTCAGGAACTTCAACGAAACTTATTGCTGGATGTTTCCCTTGCAATCAATACCGCCGGGCAACTTGAAGATTTGTGTTCGGATATTGTCTTTGCGATCACGAAACATTATGAACTCCCGGTTCAAAATGTACTGCTCTATTTCCATCGTTCGCACGATGAACAATTGATCCTGCTTGCTCCGGATATTCCGCTGTCGGATATGCAAAAGAACCTTTACGCACTTTCGATAGCGCATCATTCCAACTTTGCGAGCATTGAAGCGTTCTCCACCGGGAACAAGATTGTTACAACGGATCTTTCGCGCAGTGTCTTGTATTCATTTGCGCCGCAAAAAGTTGTTACATCGAATGTTACAACGTTAGTGTCGTTACCGCTTCGCATTGAAAAAGAAAAACTTGGCGTGTTGGAAATTCTGATCAATACATCGCGTGAACTTGTCGAAAAAGAAATGTCATTCCTTTCGCTGCTTGCCAGCGAAATCACACTCGGAATCAGCCGCAGAGGATTGATTGATGAGCTGCGGGTAAAGAATGTTGATCTCGAAATTCAACGGTCGCAAACGCAGGAAGCGCATGATACATTAAAGAAATTTCTTGCGTTCTTCAGCCACGAACTTCGGTCGCCGCTCAATTCGATCATCGGTTTCTCCGATTTGATAACGGAAGAAGGAACTGCTCTTACTCCGGAAACGCTTTCGCAGTATAATGTGGCAATCAAATCCAGCGGAACGCACCTGCTCCATTTGATCAACGATATTCTCGATCTTTCAAAAATCGAAGCGGGGAAAATGGATCTTCATTTTGCTCCGGTTGGAATTCGAAATTTAGTGGCGGGAATTAAACAAGTTGTTCAGCCGCAGGTAGATGAGAAGAAGTTAACGCTCGACGTTGTAATGGATGAAGAGCTGGATGATATTATTGCGGACGGCGTTCGTTTGAAACAGATCCTTTTGAATCTTGTCTCCAACGCGATCAAGTTCAGCAATTCGGAAGGAAAAGTTATTCTTTCCGCAAAAAGGAAACATCACGACATTGAGTTTTCCGTGCAGGATTTTGGTGTTGGCATTCGAAAAGAAGAAGTTCAAAAGTTGTTTCAACCATTCCAACAGACTGATCAGGGCGCAAAAAAAATTGAAGGGACGGGGCTTGGTCTTGCCATCACCAAAAAATTGACCGAGCTTCATGGCGGTTTATTGTATGTTGTGAGCGAATACGGTGAAGGGAGCACATTTATCGCGCGTATTCCAATGATGGTACAGGTTGAAAATGAACCGGAAAAAGTATTTAAAAAGATTTCGGATGTTACCGATCAATCGCGTCAACGCAGGGTGTTGATTGTGGAAGACAAACCGCATGCCCGCACGCTGCTGCATACGTATTTAAGTGAAGCGGGATACGTGATTGAAATTGCAACGAACGGTGTTGAAGCATTGGAAAAGGCAAAACTGTGGAAGCCGGATGTTATTACGCTCGACATTCTTCTTCCGGTGAAAGACGGCTGGCAGGTTCTGCGAGAATTGAAAGATCATCCGCTCTGCAGAGAAATTCCGGTAATCATTATTTCTATGGTGGACGAACGAAATGTTGGCTTTGGTCTTGGCGCGGTTGAATATTTTGTGAAGCCGGTGCAAAAAGACGATCTGATTGCTGCGGTAAAAAAAGTGGAGGGACAAGGGAGACAAAATTCAACAAAAATTCTTGTGATTGATGACGATCGTTCGGTGACCGATCTTGTTCAGATTATTCTTGAAGCCGAGGGCTGCACGGTAATTAAAGCGCATAACGGTAAAGACGGACTTGCTCTTGCGGAAACAGAAAAACCGGATCTGATTATTTTGGATCTGGTGATGCCGGAAATGTCGGGATTTAATGTTGCGTATCAATTAAAGCATAGTTCGGCAACTTTCAATATTCCCGTTATGATCATGACCTCGATGGAAATTGATGATGAAACGAAAGAACAGTTGGAAGGATTTGTTGTTTCTCTCATGAGGAAATCAGGATTTACAAAACGCGACCTGTTAAATGAGATTGGTGCGATTGAAGGGAAGAAACATTAAAAAGCGTTAGCCACAGAGAGATATACGAAAATGAGAGGCAATTCAAAAATCATCAAATAGCAACGTGATCCCTTGTCTTCGGTCGCGCCGTTTTGTTTTTAAACACTTTCTGTTAAATGATGCTGAAGGAGTTAACGTTGTTGGACACCTCTGAGGTGTTCTACAACGAACGCATTGTGATGGCAAATCTGGGTTAAATAAAAAGTCCCCAAAATCATGGTGCGAATTTTGGGAACTTTTTATTTTAAAAGCGAACTGCAAAATAGTTATTCGCAGAAAATTACAATCTCCACTTCGGCATAATGTGCCCCTTGCATTTCCTGATCGATTGCGCGAAGCGTGAAAATATTTTTTCCTCTGTTCAAAAGTCCTTCAACAACTTTGCCAACGCCGAACGAATTTTTTCCTTTTCGCCATTCGTAAACGACCTTTGCATTTTCAGCGCGATTGACATTCGGCGATGCGAGAATAATTGTTGGGTTTGAAGGATTCCAGATGATATTCTGTGCTGCCGGTTTTTCCGTGAACTTCAGTGAATCGAACACTGTTACGGTAAACGGGGATTGTGCAAGAGTCTTTCCTTTGGGTGCCCACGTTATTGCAGCAGTTTGTTTTTCTGAAGCATTCGGTTTCCATACAGGGTGAATATTTCCATTCACCAGAAAATTGACCGTTCCATTGCTGTATAATTGATTTGCATTGATCTCGGTTCCAACGATCCATTGCTGCGGATGATCGATAACGAGATTCGGTTTTGCAATGGCAAAAAATTCTTTCTGCACGGAGTCGATTGAGTTGCGAACATTTCGTCCGTCGTTTGCCGTTAATGTAATGGTCGTTCTTCCTGCGGGCAGTCGAATGGTATCGAACGCTGAAACAGTATTCACTCTCCACGTGAATTGCAGAGTATCGCCATCCGCATCGGTTTGTTTGTCCGGTCGTAATGTAACAAGTTCGTTTTCATACAAAACTTCGGGAAGAGTGAATGCCGGATTTGGTTTTGAATTGATCCGAACCGTCGTCTCGTTTCGCGCAAATTGTGACGATGTCTGCGAATTATCTGCAATGGTCAGTGAAACTTTATGATTTCCAGCCGAAAGATTTGCAACGGTAACAATCGGTGTTGTACCGAACTTTTTATCGTCAATAGACCAATCGTATGTTGCGATGATACCGTCATTGTCGTATGATTTTGAAGCGTCCAAAATTAGTTGATCGCCCAATGCAGCATCGGTCGGAATTTTCCACACGATAATCGGGGGGTCATTCACAACAATCTTTTTCATGATGGAAGCGGAGTTACAATTTGTTGTTGATTGAATTCCGATAGCCAATTCAATTTCAAATGCGCCCGCTTTTTTGAATCGGTATTGAATTTGTTCAAACGCAAAACTATTGATGACTGTATCTTTTCCTAATTTCCACCGCACCGAAGTGATCGTTCCATTTGGTTTTGAAATTGCCGGATCAAATTTCACTAACTCGCCGATGCTTACCCGCTCCTGCATACTAAAGTTTGCCGTCGGTCCTTCAATAACACGAATGGACGAGGTGACTTGACTTACTTTGCTGCATCGTCCGCTGCCGCTGCCCATTACTGTAAGAGTAGCATAATAGATTCCTGCTTTTGTATAAGCGTGTGAAACTTTCGAGCCGAACGAAGAAATTCCATCACCAAAATTCCAAGAATACGAACCGATTGGTCCGTTCGGATCGATACTTCGCGTTCCATCAAAATCAAGCGGAACGTTCACGCAGATTGTTGTGTCGCTGAATGTTTGATACGCAACGGGTGATCCTTCAATGATAATTGGAATTGTAGCGGTTGTTGGTTGATCGGCAAATCCGTCATCGAGCAATAATTTTACGGTGTAGTAACCCGGCAATTTGTAAACGTGTGCAGGATTTGTTTCCGTTGTTGTTGTGCCGTCACCGAAATCCCATTTTGTTGAAACCGCATCACCATCTTGATCGTACGATAATGAACCGTTGAAAAGAATTGTCTGTCCGGTGCACGAATAGATCAATGAATCAACAACAGCGACCGGAGGACGATTGATAAGAAGTTTCACCGTTTCGCGTGTGATACTATTTTTCCTTCCCTGTCCATCGTTTGCTGTAACCGTAATAAAATGTACACCGCCGGAAGGAGCGTCCCACGTGAACGCTCCCTTATGAACGCGGCTTCCATCGGGAAGCAGCCATTCAAAGTTTACCGCGTGTTTATCAATATCATAACTCTGGCTTGCGTCAAGAAGAATTCGGCGAGAGTTTGTTTTGATCAGTGTTTTTGTAACGATGATTGGTGAGGAGTTGACAAGAATATTTTTCTGCAAAGATTGCGCAGAGTTTGCAAAACCTGCATCATCGTCAACTATTGCTGTTGCGTTAATGATTCCCGGGCGCGTGAACGTTTTTACGATTTTCATTCCCTCAGCAGTTGAGCCGTCTGAAAAATTCCATCGTACTGATTTGAGATTTTTTGTTTCTTTATCGCTTGAAGTGCTTGCATCGAACGTAACGGCAACATTCGGTTCTGCAATTTCGGGAATCATTTTCCATTTCACTACCGGAGGATAATTGATGTGGATTGGAATAGTTTTTACGCCAACAGCATCGTCAAACCCGGAATTGTCTTTTACTTTTAACGCAACGGCATAATCGCCGGGTGCATCAAAAGTGATGGATGGATTTACCCCTTGTGCAATTTCTTTTCCATTGACGAACCAAAAATATTCTACAATTGAACCATCCGGATCGCTGCTGCGCGAACCGTCAACCTGAAGCGGACGTGTCAGTTCCCACTTCGTCGGCAAAGAAAATTGTGCCACTGGATAACGGTTGATCACTAATTCGTGCGTTCTCTTTTGAATACTGTTCGTTTGTTTTTGCCGGTCATCAACGGTTAACGTAATTGTGTATCGCCCGCTTTGTTGGAATTCATGGATCACGGTTCTTCCGATTCCGGTTGTTCCATCACCAAAATCCCACGTGTGAACAAGTTCTTTCTGGTCGGCATCGGTTGTTTTTTCAGCAGAAATTTTTTGACGAGCGGAAGTTGAACGTGTTTCCGCAGTGATTATTGGGATTGGCGGAGCATTGATATGAATTGCACGACTGTATGTTTGAACTGAATTTTCAACACTTTCTCCGTCGTCTGTTGTCAGTGTAACGGAATAATCTCCGGGAGCACTGAATTGAATGTGTGCCCGATTTCCGGTCAATTCGTGTCCGGCGGTAGATGACCACGCAAACGCAACGGAAGAATTATCCTCATCACTAACCGAAGCAGACAACGAAAGAGTATCTCCGGGAGCAGCTTGTGTAACGAGATTGAACGAAGGTACCGGCTCAGCATTTACGCGATAGGTAATTGTTTGGGTGAATGTAGAGTTAGATGTATTTGTTCTATCGTTTGCAGTCAACGTGAGCGAATACGTTCCCGCCTTATCGTGTTTAATATTGATGGAATCACCTTTGTTGGTGCCGACAATTCCTGTTCCCTTCCAGAAAAAATCAAGTTCGTCATTATCGTTGTCTGCGTTATTTTCAACAATAAACGGAACGGTTATTGAACGCCCGAAAATATTTCTAAAGTTTACATCAACATACGGCTGCGCATTCACACGAATCTTTTGCTGTGCAGTTGCTTCGGTGCATGAAGAATTTGGAGTGCCGTCATTCACAACAAGTTTTACATCGTATGTTGTCGGTAAAAGACTCGACAGCGTCAGGATCTTTTCATCGCTTCGGAACTCTCCGTTGACAAACCATTGATAGGAGAGAAGATTTTTTTCCGGATCAGAAGATGCAGCGGATGACAGAGTTACGATCTCGCCCGGTGCCGCAATCAATTTATCCGCGGTGATAACGGCACTTGGCGGAGCGTTAACACTAACGGAAATATCCTGCCGCCAGTATTGAGGGAAATAAATTCCGCGTGTAGGGAAGAACAGCGTTGCAACATATTTTCCCGGTTTGCCGAAATGAATATCGGCTGAATCTTTTTCAACGATCGTTTTTTC
>JANONI010000112.1:0-3687 GCA_031420755.1 Bacteroidota bacterium
CGTATTGCTTCACTTCATCCAGACTCTTTGCAACTTTTACTCCGCCCCCTTTGCCGCGTCCGCCGGCATGAATCTGTGCTTTCACAACCCAGACAGATCCGCCGAGTCGTTTTTCTGCGTTGACCGCATCATCAACGGAAAAAGCAACTTCGCCTTTTGGAACAGGAACATTGAATTTTCTCAGAATATCTTTTCCCTGGTACTCATGAATTTTCATTGGAACTCCTTGGTGATATTTTATTGTCGGTGACCGTCATCTTCAAGATGACGGTCACCTATGCATACTTTTTTTTATTTTATTTTATGCGAAATCAACTTCGCCTGCGTGAACAATAATAAATAATCTCTGCCACCGGCTTTGGAATCTGTTCCGCTCATATTAAATCCACCGAATGGGTGAACGCCAACCAGCGCACCGGTGATCTTCCGGTTAATATAAAAATTCCCGGTGTGAAATTCATTTTTAGCGCGTTCCTGTTTCTTTTTATTCTTCGTCCACACACCGCCGGTCAATCCGAATTCCGTATTGTTCGCAATCTCAAGAGCGTGATCGAAATTCTTCGCTTTAATGATCGCCATAACCGGACCGAATATTTCTTCCTGTGAAATGGTTGCCTTCGGATCGACATCGGCAATCACGGTTGGTTCAAGATAATATCCATCGGTGCCAACACGTTTTCCTCCCGCAACAATTCGTCCCCCTTCTTTCACACCAGTTTCAATATAGTTCAATATTTTTTCCATTGAACTTTTATTCACAACAGGACCCATATAGTTGGAACCATCTTCCGGTGCGCCGACTTTCAATTTTTTAGTTCGCTCAACAATTTTTTCCACAAATTTATCATAAACGGACTCAACCACAATTGCGCGTGATGCGGCGGAACATTTTTGTCCTTGAAATCCGAATGCCGATGCGACAGTAGCTTGTGCTGCCAAATCAATATCCGTTTCATTATCAACTAGGATGGAATCCTTGCCGCCCATTTCGGCTACGACACGTTTCAACCAAATTTGTCCCGGTACGACTTTCGCCGCAAGTTCGTTGATGTGAACACCAACTTCTTTCGAACCAGTGAACGAAACGAATCGTGTTTTGGGATGTGCGACCATCGTATCACCGACCGCGCCTCCGGGTCCAGTAATGTAATTGATCACACCGTTTGGCAAACCAACTTCTTCCATTAATGCAAAAAATTTGTATCCGATAGTCGGTGAATCGCTGGATGGTTTTAAGACAACAGTATTTCCGGCAACAACTGCGGCGGAAGTCATACCAACAAGGATAGCAAGCGCAAAATTCCACGGTGGAACGCAAACGCCAACACCAAGCGGAATATATCGCAGTTCATTTTTTTCACCCGCAACTTTTATTAACGGCTGAGGTGCGGCAAGACGAAGCATTTCTCTTCCGTAAAATTCCAAGAAGTCAATCGCTTCCGCTGTATCTGCATCCGCTTCTGCCCACGATTTACCAACTTCGTATGTAAGCATCGCACAATATTCAAACTTTCGTTTCCGCATTAACGCTGCTGCTTTAAAAATGTAGTCAGCACGTTTTTTTGCGGGAACATACTTCCATGTCTCAAATGTTTTTGCTGCTGCTTCCACTGCTCTATTTGCAAGTTCAATATTCGCTTTCTGATGAATGCCGATCACTTCGCTCGGTTTCCCCGGATTGTACGAATACAATTTTTCTGTTGTTGTAATTCTCTCTCCGCCGATCACAATCGGGTGTTCCTGACCAAGTTCTGCGCGAACTTTGGCAAGTGCTTTTTCCATCGCTTTTTTATTTGCCGGTTTAGAAAAGTCAGTGAATGGTTCATTTTTAAATTTGGTCGGCATATAATCTCCATAGTAGTGAATAGACTTGCCAAGTTTTAGAAACTTGGCAAGTCTTGAATAAAATTTTTGTGAGAAAAGATACGATTTTTTCGGCGGGGAAAAAACTGCTTTTTTAACAATGAAAATCTGTTTCAATTAGAATCTATGTCAAAATTGAATTTTATTGTCATTCCGGCACTGAGCGTAGCGAAGGAATCTCGTTTTATTATTGAAAGGAAACACAAGATTTCTCTTCCGCTAAAGCGGGATCGAAATAACAATGATTAAGAATTTTCGCGGCGATTTTCACTATTTCAACGCTTTAAAAATCGCATCATGAACTGCAGGACGAACGCGAGCAATTTTTTGATTATTTCTTGTTGGATAGACTCTGTTTGTCAAAAAAATGACAATGATGTTTTTTGTCGGATCGACAACGACCGATGTTCCGGTAAATCCGGTGTGAAGAAATGTTGCCGGTGAAGTGTATTGACCTGAAAAGGATCTCCCGCCAGCACGTGTATCCCATCCGATTGCGCGGCTGCTATTCGACGATTGCTGCTTACTGAATGTAGCAATCGTTACAGAGTCGAGATACCGTTTTCCATTATAGATTCCGTAATTCAATTCCATTTGCAATATTTTTGCGAGATCAGACGCGGTGGAAAATAATCCGGCGTGACCAGAAATCCCGCCAAGAGTCGCCGCATTCTCATCGTGCACTCGTCCGCGCACCGCGGCGTATGTTTTTTTCCAGAACGAATCAACTTCCGTCGGTACAACACGTTTCCACAATTCAGCCGGTGGATTGTACATTGTATTTTTCATTCCTAATGGTTTGAATAAAACCGAATCAACATAATTTGCAAGCGTTGTCTTGGCCACCTTCTCGATAATTTTTCCCATCGTGATCAATCCCATATCGCTATACACTGTGGAATCGCCTGTCGTATAAACCAGCGGTGCAGCAAAGATTGAATCTAAAACGCATTGCGGCGTGTCGCAGAACTCATAATATTTTCTCCACGCCTGCAGTCCGCTGTTGTGAACAAGAAGATTATAGACCGTTACATTCTCTTTTCCGTTTTGTCCGAACGCAGGGAAATATTTGACAATCTTATCATCCAATGAAAGTTTTTTCTCTTCGACCAATTTCATCGCGGCGCTTGTTGTTGCGATCACTTTCGTTACTGATGCAAGATCGAATATCGCATCGGTTGTCATTTTTTCCGATGATGAATCGTACATAAATCTGCCATACGATTTTTCGTGAACAACAATTCCATTCCTCGCCACAAGCAATATCGCACCGGGAAACGCAGAATCTGCAATCGCTTTTTCAATGATCGAATCAACAAGCGCCAATGAATCCGCATCGAAACCGGCTTCTTGCGGTATCCCATTTCGTAACACCAACGCTCGATACTCTGCGCCTTGTCCAAATTGATATCTGCCCGGAATGGTGATTGGAAGTTTTCCACGCGCAGGTTGTTCTCCAAAAATTACTTCTGCTGCTGCTTCGATGGAAACTTTGCTCGGGCTAAACGAAGCAACGTAGGCATTAACCTGCGGGAAATCCATTGCGACATAAGGATTGCCTGTTGATACTGCAACGGTTGGTTTTTTCAGTGCAACAATCGATTTCATCAGATCGGAGATTTTCGTTGGCAGCGATCCTGACATCGCCTCTGAACGTATGTAGAACATAAACTGACAGATAATGATATCGGCAGACTTTGCCTTTTTCAACACATCATCGTATTCCATCTGATTGCTTCGTGGATCGATACGAACTAATTCCATTTTTTTGCGCACAAAAAACTCTTCATGCAACTCTTTCGCATCTTCCGGATCCTCAGTATC
>JANONI010000113.1:0-1504 GCA_031420755.1 Bacteroidota bacterium
GCAGCGTCTGCCATCAGAAAAATTCTGACTTCAACTGCCGGGTGGTCTTTGCCCAATTGATTTGCTATACGCAAGGCGTTGTATGCTTTTTCATTTCCATAAGGTGGTTCGTTGATTAAGATTAGGATTTTCATTGCTCTTTATTTTTTAATTTTTATTTTTCCATCGGGTAACCTTTATCAATCCAGTCCACTTTTAAATTATGGGAAAGATTAAGGAGTTTATGGTTGGTGAATTTCATTTCATTCAAAATTTTAAAAGCGGGGCGAATGTTCGGACAATCTTTGAACGGACAGCAACCGCAATAAATTACAATATCTGCGTCTTTGGGAAGTTTTGCTAATTCTTTTTTCAGATTTTCAATTCCTTCTTTTTCTTTTGTTGCTCCTGTTTCTTTTGAGCTCTTTATTCCACCTCCGAAACCTATGCTCAACAGAATGGGCTTTTTACTTTTAGCATCGTTCAAGATTTTAGCAAGGTCGGCAGGGTTAAGCAACTGTTTTTCTGTCCAAGGTTCTTTTGAATTTTGAGCATAGGAGCAGGAAGAAACAATCAGAGCGATAATTGAATAAAGAAATACAAATTTTGTTTTCATATTGATTTTTGTTTTTGTTAACGACTGCCTATAAATATTACCATCACTACCATCATTACCCCCATTGCGATACCCATTCCCTTCATCATTTTCATATTATTTTTCTTTTTTTCATCGTGTTTGTGGTTCATATCTACCATACCGTGCATTGGACACATCATCATCATATCCATTTTATGTTCTTGGGAAGAAGATTTTTTTTGAACTAAATCCATACTGCATTTCGGACATTTTCCTGGTTGTGCTGATATTACATCTGGGTGCATCGGGCAAGTGTAAACAATGCTATCGGTTGAAGTGATTTGATTTTTTGTAGTGTCTGTTTGAGCAAACAATGGTAAACCGACTACTATTAAGATTAGAGATAAAATATAATTTTTCATTCTCATAATTTTTTTTTAATTCATATTGAAACCTAAAAATGCACTGGAAATAAGAACAATGATTGCAAACATAAGGCATATTTCACAGAGTTGTTTTCTACGCTTGCGGAGTTTGAAAAACTTTGCTTCTACTTCGGGAGCGGGGGATTTGTCTTTTGAAAATCCAGCAAACATTTTTTTCAGTTCGGGATTTATTTTGAAAAATATATTGAGCATAATGAAAAGCATACCGAAAACAAAAGCGAGTTTGATTATTCCCGCTGTCATTGCAACAGTTGAAACTTCTTTAAATGCTCCGTGAAAAAAATAATGATTGAGGGGAAAACCGAACCCCGTAACGAATAATGTCGTGATGAAAAAAATACAATAAGGTGCGTTACCTTGCAAAGTGTCTTCTACCACTTTGTCTAATTCATAATAAAGTTTAGCACCGTATTGACTTCTCGTATTGACAAGGTTTCTGTTATAAAATGGCGCTGCTGCACAACCAACCAATGCAATGTTGTGGAGTGCTAATAATAAGGAG
>JANONI010000114.1:0-10978 GCA_031420755.1 Bacteroidota bacterium
GCAACGCCGGTAAGAAAATACATTATTGCAATTGCGGCAAGTTTTGCGGTGCGTCCGTCAACGTCATATTTAGGATTAAGTTCAACGATGTCGATCAGTTTTGTTTTGCGGCGTTTTCCGGCAAACAATGCGACTGTCAAAAATTCTTCCGCTGTCAATCCGGTCGGTAGTGAAGCACTCACTCCCGGAGCATCTGCGCTGTTCACGGCATCAAGATCGAAACTGATATAGAGCGAATCAGTTGATGATGTTGCAAGTTCGTATGCAAGATCGAGTGTCTTTGCGATTCCTTCCGTGCGCACATCGCGCAGAGAAAAAACTGTTGCGCCACGTTCGATCAATTCTGAATAATGGTCTGCTGAATTGGCGAAGGATTGAATTCCAATCTCTACAAGATTCATAGCGTTTAACGGACTCTGATGCTGGTCCAGCATTTGCCGGAATGATGTTCCGCTGTTTCGTTTTGGAATTGCTTTACGATAATCAAGGTGTGTATCTATATTAATGACACCAACGGTCTGCTTCCCTTTTGAAAATCCTACAAAGTTAGGATATGCGATATCGTGTCCGCCGCCGAGCACGATGGGAATAATCTTTGCTGAAACAAGTGAGTGAACCACTTCGGAAAGTTTGTCATGAGTATCTTCCAGTGTCTTTCCGATCTTGATGTTGCCGAAATCGAACACAGGCACGGTCGCAGGGGATTTTTCTTTGCCGATCACAAACGATGTCCGTTTATAGAATTCCGTGCGGATCGCATCAGGCCCATCCTTTGCGCCGATTCGTCCACCGTTTCGTTTTACGCCTTCGTCGGTGGGAACGCCGATAATTCCCACTTTTATTTCGTTGGTAAAGTTCTTTTCGCCGCGCAGCGATATATCCCCCATTCGCAGATCGGATGGATCGTTGCGTGAGAAGAAAAATTTATCGTTTGGAGGGTCAAGATGTTTGAATACTGTGCTCATACGGTAGCTAAAGTTAGGAAACTTAGAGCAAGAAGCAAGTACAGTTTTTCAGCAGGTTAATTTACCTTTCTTTATACTCATTAAAACGCGTTACTATTTTCCCCAAATAATAATACGGCGGTGCTAATTTTTGGCAGCATCAGTTTTAATTATGTGTTAAATGTAAGACGGAGATAAACAAAATTACCAACTGGCAGGTTTCTTAATTACGGTTCCATCGGATGAATTAAGCGGATCGGGAAATTGATAATGCAGATAACGTTCTTTCTTAATAGTGCGCGAAAAATTTGCAATTTGAGCTAATTCATTATTTTTACGTTTATAAGGAAAAAGGAAACCAACTTCTGCGGCGGGGTAATATTTTTTTACCATTCTTACGGCTGGAGCAATGTCTGTGTCTCCGGTTACCAAAATAACCGTTTCGCATTCGTCCCGATAGAACAACTCAAAGAGTTTTAGTCCAATAGAAACATCTGTTTCTTTCTCTTCATGCCTAATCATTGTTTTGTGACAATAGTTACATGCTATGGTCTTTTCCTTAAATCGAGCAATCTCCACAATTACTCCAGTTTCTCTTAGGCATTTAATAAAATTTAAATGTCTTTCTACCGTAGCTCTCAATTTGTGTGTTGCAAGGGCTGTAAAATAATAAATTTTTTCTAATTTATGATTTGGGCTTATTGTATAGAGATATGATTCACAAAGCGAGCGGATGTTAAGCCATTTAGTAGATGCACCACCAATATCTTTGCTGGCAGAAACAACTGAATGGTACAAATTAAATCCATCGATAATAAATGTTGTGCGCATGTTTGGAAATAAAAAACCCCTTAAGTCGTAACCTAAGGGGGGCTATTCGAGCATTTCTGCACTTATAGGGATGAAAAACTACAACACTAAATTGCATTTTTTTTGACAAATGTGCAAGAATAAAACAATATATGTTTTTCTTAATAGCGTTTTTGCCGTCGGTTAGTCGGCGTTCATTTATACCGGGCGGTGCTATTTTTTGCTTCTTGATGCAATTTGCAGTAATTTAGAAAAACTATTACATCCGATTTATCACATCAAAACCAATGCCTAAGCACGTACGCCTTGCTATAATAACATTGTTCCTTGTTGCTCTGCAAACGACCATCGTCAGTTTCACATCCGTTGCGAACATCATTCCGGATATTATGCTGATCTGGATCGTCTATATTGCAATTACGGAAGGACAGATTCCGGCAACAGTGTATGGATTCGCGATCGGTCTGCTTCTTGATCTGGTCAGCGGACAATTTCTTGGGCTCTCTGCGTTATCAAAAACGCTTGCGGGCTTTCTTGCGGGATATTTTTATAATGAGAATAAGATTCAGATGAATCTTGCCAACTATCAATTTTTGGTTATAGTAGGTGCCGCATCGGTCGTTCACAACGTAATTTATTTTATCATTTTCACTCAGGGAAGCGATGTCGGTTTGTTCACGGCAATCTTTCGGTTCGGAATATTTTCCGCACTCTACACAACATCGGTTGCTTCCATTCCGATGTTCATTCATTCACGCAAACCTTCGCTTCGATGATCTATGATTGATGATTTTGGTTCTACTGATCGTCGTTTTGTTATTCGTATGGTACTTGTTGCCGGATTTGTTATTCTGCTTGGACGATTGTTCCAACTTCAATATCTCAACGCAGAACTGTACGGAAAAGAAGCAGAAGAAAATTCCATCCGCAATGTTCCAAAGGTTGCCATTCGCGGTTATGTCTACGATCGGAAAAGGAAACTGCTCATCGACAATCGTCCATCGTACAGCGTTATGCTTACGCCGGTGGATTTTGACAAGAAAAATCTTCCGCTGTTAGCAATGATCCTTTCTCTGCCGGAAGAAATTATGCTGGACAAGATCAAACTCGGACGAAAGTACAACGCATTCATTCCGACACGCATGAAACGGGATATTTCCTTCGCCGAACTTTCCATGCTCGAAGAACACAAGGACAAATTGTACGGTGTTGATATCCAGATGGAATCAAAACGATCGTATCCCGCTGCCGCGCATGGAAGTCATTTGTTCGGTTACGTAAAAGAAATTTCCGACATACAGTTGGAGAAGCAGCATGATTATTATCAGCCCGGCGACATTATCGGCAGCACAGGAATCGAGGCAAAATACGAACAACTGCTTCGCGGTGAAAAAGGATGGGAGTTCATCTCGCAAAACGCAAAAGGACAGATCATCGGAACATTCGACAACGGCAAGCATGATATTCTTCCCGTTGACGGAATTGATCTTCATCTTGCAATTGACGGCGACGTGCAGGCAATGGCAGAATCGTTGTTGAGTGGCAAACGCGGTGCCGTTGTCGCCATCGATCCGCGTAACGGAGGGATTATTGCGCTCGTGAGCAAACCGGATTACGATCTTTCCCTTTTCAGCGGAACAACAACGCCGGATGTGTGGCGCGCGCTGAACAACGACGAAGGAATTCCGCTCTACAATCGCGCAACCCTCACCCGGTATCCGCCCGGCTCAACATTCAAAATGCTGCTTGCGCTCGCGGCATTAGACAAAAAAATAATTGATGAGAATTGGAAAGTGACTTGTTCCGGATCGTTTCGATATGGAAATAAAACATTCAAGTGCGAACACGTTCACGGTGCAGTGAATGTGGTGGATGCGATCCACAAATCGTGCAACGTATTCTTCTATCAACTAATGTTGAAGGTTGGATTGGATGATTGGAGCGATATGGGAAAGCAATTCGGATTTGGAAAACAAACGAAAGTTGACATCACCGAAGAAAACTCCGGATTAATGCCAGACCGAAATTATTATGACCGGATCCACGGTAAAGGAAAATGGACACAGGGATATTTAATCAGTCTCGGTATCGGTCAGGGCGAAGTGGGTGTAACGCCGCTGCAATTAGCAAATTACACTGCAATGCTTGCAAATAAAGGGAAATATTTCCAGCCGCATGCACTCCAGAAAACATACAACAAACGGACAAAACAATTTACCGATGTAACGACAGACCATCGTGAAGTCAAACTTTCAGAGCACACGTGGGAACTTGTACGCGAAGGAATGCGCCGCACAGTAATGGCTGCTGGTGGAACAGGTGGTGCAGCGCGCGTACCGGGAATTGACGTTGCTGGTAAAACTGGAACAGCGCAAAATCCGCACGGAAAATCTCACGCATGGTTCGTCGGCTTTGCACCATTTGAAGATCCGAAAATCGCAATCTGTGTGCTTGTGGAAAACGTTGGTTACGGTGGTGCGTTCGCCGCACCGATTGCAGGATTATGTATGGAACAGTTTCTGTACGGAGAGATCATCCGATACGGAAAACGGCCGATGCAGCTTGAACCGAATCAGCCGGACGAAGAATCTGTGGTGGAAAATTAATGACAGGTAAACCTTGCGAAGGTTGGCTTGGAAAAAATTTCGAAACCAATCAATTGTTACTGTCTCAATAGAAGAACTTTCGCAACGTTCTTTAAAATCTATGAACTCTTTCTTAAAAGAATATTTCGACCGCACCATTTTTTTCTGCGTACTAATGCTCGTCGGCATCGGTCTGCTTTCTATTTACAGCGCAACGTTCGATGCGTATGAAGGACGCGATTTTTACCGGCAGCTTCTATGGGCAGTAATTGGTTTTGTTGCGATGCTGTCAATGATGCTGCTCCCGTTGCGCTGGCTTCAGCGCAATGCTCTCAACATTTTTTTTGCGTCACTCTCTTTGTTAGTTCTTGTCTTGCTCGTCGGAAAACGCGTGTACGGTTCGCAAAGCTGGCTCGGGTTTGCCGGACTCGGAATTCAACCATCGGAATTTGTGAAGATTACCACCATGCTTGCGCTCGCATCGTTCTTAAGTAGAAGCGATGTGAAAACATCGGATTTGAAAGATCTCGTAAAAGCGAGTGTGATTGTATTGCTGCCAATAGGATTGATTATGCTTCAGCCGGATTTTGGAACAGCACTTACGTTTCTTGCCATGTTCATTCCGGTTCTTTACTGGGCGGGCGCATCAAAATTTCTCATCATCATTATTATTGCGCCGGCATTTATTGCCGCGGCTTCCATCTTCGGAACAACACCATTTCTTATTGTGCTTGTCCTTCTTGGTATTGGTTTATACATACTTCGTAATGAGAATCCATTTTTTGCTACTGTCGTATTCGGCGCAAATGTCGTCATCGGATTTTTTGTACAGATCGTGTACGAAAAACTTCCGATGTATCAACAAAAAAGAATTGCCAGTTTTTTGGATCCGTACAACGATCCGCTCGGTGCCGGATACAATGTCATTCAAGCAAAAGTTGCCATCGGTTCCGGCGGTCTTTTTGGAAAAGGATTTATGCGGGGAACACAAACGCAGTTGAGTTTTATTCCAAAACAATGGACCGATTTTATTTTCTGTGTTCCCGGTGAAGAGTTTGGTCTTCTCGGTGGAGTGGTAGTACTCGGACTGTTCGCAGTATTGTTGTTTCATGGCGTGCATCTTGCCTCCACGGTAAAAAATAAATTCGGCAGTCTGCTTGCGATAGGATTTACTTCGTTGTTTGCGTTCCATGTGTTTGTAAATATTGGAATGTCCGTCGGTTTAATGCCCGTAATCGGAATCCCGCTTCCGTTTCTCAGTTACGGCGGTTCGTCGCTTGTCTCGTATATGATGGTGGCAGGATTGATGATGAACGTGTATGCAAACAGAAAAGAATATTAACAGCGTTCTTTTCTGGGCAGTTCTAAAAATTAGTATTTTTAAAAAATTAACGCAGAGAACGCAAAGATAACGCAGAGTTCGCTGAGAATATTTACATTTTTAGAACCGCCCTTCTGTTAAATGAAACGCATTCCGTTTTTTAAAGAAGTAGGACACCTCTCAGGTGTCCTACTTCTGCCATGTTTTAATGATAAATTTGGAATCAACACCTTTTTTTCCAATTTTGCCATTTTTAAAAATTTTTCTTTATCTGACAGCATTGCTCATTTGAGGTGTCCTACATCTGCCGTATTCTAATGATAAATTTGGAATCAACACCTTTTTTTTCGATTTACCTTCTCACTTTTCGCAAACATCATTCTGCTTTCCTATCCTCAATAAAATTACCCTTAAAAATTCAATTTTTTAGAGTAAAACAGTCATAAACTCATAGCACGGTTTTTGATTATAGAGAAGGTAAAATCTCCATCATTGAGACCACCGAGAACGCAGGATAAATATTTTCACGAAAAACTTCTCTATGCACTCATCGGTCTCTGTAGTTATTCAAAAAAAATATTTATGGTATACACTATGTCAACTCCACAGATCAAGATACGCACCGGCAATCAAATGATTGCCGAAGGTGCCTTGCATGCCGGCTGCCAGTTCTTCGCCGGATATCCGATCACTCCTGCATCGGGAATCTATAAATCAATGATCGAAGAACTTCCCAAACATAACGGCGTCGCGATCAGTTCGCCGGATGAAATTTCCGCTCTCGCATATTGTATCGGTGCATCGGCGCGAGGTGCAAAAGCGATGACTGCAACATCCGGTCCAGGTTGGTCGTTAATGATTGAAACTGTTCAATACGCATTGATGACGGAGCTTCCGGTTGTCATTGCTGTCGTTCAGCGGCTTGGACCGAGTACCGGCGGTGCAACACAGGGTGCGCAGGGAGATATTTTATTGACAGAATATTGCACATCGGGCGCATACACAATTCCAATATTTGCACCGAGTACGGCTGAAGAATGTTTTGAAGTAACATCGCTTGCTATGTATTGGGCGGAAGAACTTCGAACACCGGTTATCGTTCTATCGGATAAAGAAATCGGAATGATGTCCGAAGATGTTGACTTTGGTTCGCTCGTTTCTTCGCCAATCAATTATCGCAGAGAACCGAACAATGATAACACGAACGGTTACAAGACATACAATTTTAAGGCATTCGCAGATGTTCCGCTCTTCTCTCCAGTCGGCGGTCAACACAAAACAACCATCACCGGATCGGCGCACGACAAAAGCGGATCGTTACAAAAAAACTCTCCCGAGACAATCTCTGTCCTTCGCCATCTTCAAACAAAGATTACATCGCGCGCAGAAGAAATGGCATTCATCAAAACCGATGATGATCCGAATGCGGAAATTCTTATCATCAGTTTCGGAATTACTGCGCGTACTGCACGCGAAGCCGTGAAACTTGCTCGCGAACAGAAAATTCGTGTGCGTTTGGTGAATGTTATCTCTTTATTCCCAATACCCGAGAAATTGTTGAAAAAAGCGGCAGAGGGCGTTCACACCGTTTTTGTTGCGGAAGAAAACCTCACGGGACAATATCGCTCGGTCATTCAACATTTGTTCGCCGACAAAATGGTCTTCGGGATCAACTCGCTCGGTAAAATGATTACGCCAAATGACATTCTGGAGTGCATAACATTATGACAACCGTTCAGCCAAAAACATTCTTGAAAGATTCTGTTGCGTTCCCATTCTGCAAAGGATGCGGACATCATCACTACGTTCACAATCTTGACCGCGCATTATCTTCACTGCAGCTCGACCCGAAAAAAGTCTGCATCGTCAGCGACATTGGATGCATCGGCATTCTTGATTCACTTTTTATTTCTCCGCATACGTTCCACACAACACACGGACGCTCCACCGCATTTGCAACCGGCGTTGAACTTGCCGATGGAATCTTGAACGATTCAAAATTGAAAACAATCGTCGTCATCGGAGACGGCGGCGCAACCATTGGTCTGCTTCACGTTGTGAACGCTGCGTTGATGAATGTTGATGTTACGGTGCTTGTTGCCAATAATATGTTATATGGAATGACCGGCGGACAACATTCCGGATTCTCTCCGCTTGATTTCATTACGCCGACAACTCCAGAAGGAAACATTGTTCCGCCAATGGATATTTGCGCAATGATAAAAAGCTGCGGAGCAGAATTTGTTACCAGAATATCTGCAACAGACAAAAATCTAACAACCGTGATCGCTGATGCAATCGCTCACCCCGGTTTTGCATTGGTAGAAATTATAGAGCTTTGTACCGAATTTGCAATCGGGAAAAATAAGATTGACGGAAAAACGATACAGCAGATGGCGGAACAACACAGTACTGCAACACTTCCCGCCGCATTCAAACGAAAAGAGTTCTGCGAAGAATATAAATCTAAAGTACTCGGACGCCCGCTGAAGATTAAAAACGACGTGCTGACTCAGAAATATATTTCTTCACTGCGCGGATCGCGCCGCTGGGTGATTGCCGGAACCGCAGGAGAAAAAGTCCAGTTGTCGTCGTACTTGTTGATGCGCGCAGGAATTCTTTGCGGACTTCATGCAACACAAAAGAATGACAATCCTGTAACACAAGGTTCCGGATTCTCACTTTCAGAAGTTGTCTTAAGCAGTAACGAAATTTATTATACCGGAATTGACGTTCCCGATGTTGTCATTATTGCATCGGTTGAAGGATTGAAAGAAGTAACCGTGAACGGAACTCTTTCACGCAGCAACACGCAAACGGTTATTATTATGGAAGATTCTCTTCCTGAAATCCAAACATCCGCCAGAGTGTACCGTGTGCCGCTTCGCTCGATGTGTACACCGCAGCGCGCAACAACCAGCGCTGTTGCAGCATTTATCGCCCACGAACTGATGATCCCGAGCGATGCGATATTTGATTCAATTCAAATGCAGGTCGGGGAAAAAATATCGTTCTATCAAGAAGATGTTCGTAAATTATTACCGTTATTGTCGAAGTAAACGTTGAGGCATCTATGCAGACCGTAGAAGAATACTCTTCCGTTACCCAAATGGTTGAACGGCTTATTGAACGGGAGAATGAAAGCATTGCACTGTACGAACGGATGATCCGCCAGATTGGTGACAGTCTTTTCCAACCGCTTCTCATATCAATCGCTCAAGAAAAACGGGAACACCGCCGTTTGCTGGAACATGAACTGGAAGAATTGAACGAACAGTTTGAGTTGGAAGAAGCGATCGTATAGAGCATCTATATAGCCAGATGCGATGGTTCAGATCGCGTTCTTTTCTCTCTACGTAAAACACAATCCCCACGCTGTATCGGGATTAGTACATTTTACCGATGCACTCACACCGCAATGGTTCTTGTTTATTTCAAGTCCGTTTGTCGGGGGAATTTATGGATCATTGATCGGCGCATTGTCTGTTGCGGCTTCAAAGTTTCATCATCCAAAATAATGCTCTGTAACGCCGAGCTCCGCTCGGCGGTTTTATTTGTTCTAATTTATGTTGCATATACATCCACCGACCAGCCTACGGCTCGTAGAGAGGTCGGCGATACAATTTTCGAACAAATTTTAATTTTGATCTTCTCTGTGAACTCTTGCCAAAGGCATCGAGACTGTGTCAAAACTCTGGAATTACATGTAAGCGCAATCTTCAGATTGCGAATTTGACTTAAAAACGCAACCTGAAGGTTGCGGGTACAATACGAACTATACTTTTAACACAGTCTCCATCCCTTCGGGAGTGGCTTAAAAACTACCACTCTCTCGTTTCACCAAGCTTCGGTGTCCAAAAATCTTCTTTCGAAAGTTTCTTGTCTTCAACCGCACTTAGTAATTTTTTCGGCGGCTCATCCATCGGTTCATCCGTCATAATGAATGTTCCCCAGTGAATGCCAAGCATTTTTTTTCCACGCACATCGTGGAACGTCTGCACGGCTTCTTCGGGATTCATATGCACCGGTTTCATGAGTTTTCTCGGATCGTACGCGCCGATGGGAATCAGTGCAAGATCGAACGGACCGAATTTCTTTCCGATATTTTTGAAATGCGAACAATATCCTGAATCGCCCGCAAAAAATAATCTCTTTTTTCCAAGCACTGTCCATGAACACCACAATGTCTGATTGCGGTCATTGATCCACCTGCCGGAAAAATGCTGCGCGGGTGTGCAGAGAATTTTCAAATTGTTGAACGTCGCCCCTTCCCACCAATCCAATTCTTCAACATTCTGAATTCCGCGTTCTTCAAACCAATCGCGGACGCGAAGCGGAACAAAAAATTTCACATTCGGATGATGATCGGCAATATATTCAATGCTGTATTCGTCAAGATGGTCGTAATGATTGTGCGAGATAAGAACAAAATCGAGCGGTGGAAGTTTTTCAATGGCAAGCCCCGGTTCAGAAATACGGGGCAAACCTGCAATTTTAAATGGTCCCACTTTTGATGACCAGACAGGATCAGTAATAAAATTTAGACCTTCCATTTGGATCAATGCGGTTGAATGTCCGATCCACGTTACGGTATATGGTTTTCGTTCTTTGAAGATCGAACCGTCGTTCACTTCTCTGGGAATATCAAATTTCGGCGTGCTGGAAAAAATATCACTAAGTTTTCCTGCAACCCACGGAGCCATTTCGTTGAATCCCGCTTCAGCAAAATCAGGATCGGTGTTGATGAATCCGTTCTCGCCGTGGTGAGACGGCAGTCCGGATCGTTCTTGCGAAAAAAGCGATAAGGATGGAAGCATAAGCGGCGTAGCAATTAATTTTTTTAATACAGCTCGACGGTTCATAGTTGAAATTTCAGCTTAAATTGCTTGATGTGCAAGTAAAGGAAAAAAACACTCTTTTCAAAAACGTTTTTTTGAGTGAATTGTTGCAGTGTGTAAATCATAAGGCGGTGATTGCAAAAATACCTTAAGAAAAATACCAATTCAACAGTGTTGCGCCCTTAAGAAACTCCTCTCGTTCCCAACGTCACCGTTGGGAACGCATAGCAAGCGAAGTTCTACTTCGCAACCACGTGTACGAAACGGAGTAACGACGTTCCCAAACTGAGTTTGGGAACGAGATACAAGCACTTCGCAATTAAATTTAATCAACGCTCCCCTTTATCTCTCCTTGCATCCCCACACATTTTTCTTTATTCTTTTACAGCAACAGCATCCTTTTTTAATTTCGCTGCATCATATCAATGACCAAAATTCTCGATCCACAAACAGATCATCATCTGATCTCCAAAGCAAAGC
>JANONI010000115.1:0-14740 GCA_031420755.1 Bacteroidota bacterium
GGCGGGCAGGTGTGGCAATGTATCACGCTGTGTAGTTACAAGGTTTTTCTGCTTGCAGCGAGAATGTTTATGTTTTTGGTTTAAACACATTCCACCCGATCAACGCGCCAAGAAAAGCAAACAGCGTATTTGGAATAATAGTAACGAACATTGCGAGAATGGAACCGAAAAGGTTTGGACCTTCCTGTTTCGCTTCTTCGATCATTTGATAAATTTCCGGCGGCAAATCTACCTGCATGCGCTCCGCTAATTTCATCATCATATCAATCGCAATATCTCCGAACACCAATTGAATGACAAATTGTATGATCATCCCTGCAATAGAAGCGATAATTCCTGTAAAAACACCAAGGTTCGTGCAGTCCTCACGAGTCAATTGTTCCATTTCCGGCGTGATATCTTTTTGATATAAAATTACCGCAAGAAATCCTCCGAGCAGCACTCCGGCACAACAGACACAGTTAATAAAATTTAATCCGGGAACGGACCAAATGGTAGCGATCAATAATCCGCCGTACAGCGACGGCATCAGTTTATCTGGTTTTGATTTCATGATGTTTGAATAGTATCAGTGAAGAAATGGTTTCCGTTAATGATCGACGGAGCAGCAACGCCAAACCGATTCCAAAGATTGCACCGGTGATCAATCGCGACAGGGTTGATGTTTCATAGAATGGAGTGAGCGAACTTGCGACATCCATTAGCATTGGAACCGAAGAATAGATCAATACAAGAATCGGGTTATATTTTTTATCGTGTAGTTTGTCAGAGAATCGAATTCCCACCAGTGCAATTAAAAATCCGAAGTAGATAGCTGTGCAGCGGATACAGACTGCAAACGGATGACCATGCACATGAAACGAGTGTGAATCGAATTGATGACACACACCACCGTACAATGTATAAAAAATATTTGATGCAGATTCACCGACCGGATGAATTGAAGTAATGATGGGAGAGATCACAATCCCTGCACACCAAACGGAGACAATAATGATGAGTATCGTTAATTCTTTTTTCATTCTATAGTAATTCTATGGCAAAATTGGTAAAGAAGCAAACAAAAGATGGAGTTTTTATCGTTAAGCATTTTAGTGAAAATTCCGATTGCATCAATAGATTCCACTTCGTACTATTGGGGCAACAACTTATAAGGAACTGCTATGAAACATGCTGTTATATTTACTGTTCTACTTCTCTGTTCACCCTCACTCTATTCACAATCCATTCAAGATCTTATTTCCGAAGCTGACAACTACTCCGCCGTTACCTTTGAAAATCAAAAGGCATTGGACAAATTGCTGCAGGCAGAAAAAATTGATCAGAATAATTTTAATATGTTATGGCGCATGAGCAGAAGTTATGTTGATATTGGAGAACATCTTCCGAATAAAACGGATGCTGAAAAGGAAAAGCAATTGGAATATTATCAAAAAGCATTCGACTACGCTGATAAAGCGGTAAAATCAAAACCAGATTCGACAATTGGTTACATCCGCAGAGCGATCGCCAACGGAAGAGTCGCTCTTTTTAAAGGAGTGTGGAGCGCGATCGATTTAGTGAAACAGGTAAAAGCAGATTGTGAAAAAGCGATCTCTCTCGACCCGAATGACGGAGCAGCATATTATATTCTCGGACGGACACATGCAAAACTTTGTGAAAAGTCTAAAATAATCCGCTGGCCTCTTGGTCTTGGCTGGGCAAATATGAAAGAGTCGTTACAATATTACGACAAATCAATCGCGCTGCGACCAACATTTATTCTGTATCGTTTAGACGCTGCACGGGCATACAACGACGAAGATAACACAGCCAAAGCGAAAGAACTCCTCATTTCAATTGCCGCCCTTGCTAAACAGGATGAAGATGACGATATGTACCGAAAAGAAGCGAGAGAGCTGCTGGAGAAGTTACAGTAATTTAACAAAGACATCGCTAAAACATTGTGCGTATGTATGTCCGAAGGACTCAGACTGTGTGAAAAGTCAAAATTTACGATATATATCCCCGAAATCTCAAAGATTTCGGGGATATTGACGCTTAAATAATAGTTTTCACACAGGCTGACTCCTTTGGAGCTTCGCATCGTCATTGCTCCAACGGTTTACAACTCGTAGAGAATCACTTTGTACCGATAGTGCGAAGGAAACGACCTATCTGCGATTCTACCGAATTGTAGATTCGTAGAACGGTCTCGTAGAGAAGCAATCTTTTCAAATAAAATTTGAATCAGAGAGATCTTTTCGTTCGGCGTGAATCCCATAAAGTGACAAACAAGAATACGCAAGCCAAAGTGAAATAAACAAGTTCTTTGTGTTCCATAAATAGCTCCTTTTTTTGAAACAAAGATAACGAAGGACTGTTATGAAACTATTACCAAGATGCTATGAAATAATGAATCATCTCACAATAGGGTATCTCTCTACGAGTCGTAGACTAAAAACCTTCTTTTCGAACTGTTGGAAAGTTTCTTCTTGACCAAATCGCATCCGTGCGAAGCATCCTTCGGATAAAGGATGCGGATACAAATGTAATCTCGATCTTTTGGCAAAGCCATCGAGCTTGTGTCAAAAGTAAAATTTTGCGAAGTACATCCCTTTGGGAATGGTCGAGCGAAATAGTTTTTAGTCTACGACTCGTAGAGAGATGCCCTATAATAATGATTGCAGTCGTTTCATCATCTGAGTATTTCGCAGGCGCGTGTTGGCATTATGAATAGCTACGGCGAGAGCTTTTCGCTGCCCAACAAGAAATAACCGTTGTTTCGCTCTCGTAATTGCTGTGTAGATCAAATTCCGTTGCAGCATAATAAAATGCGACATTGACAATGGAATCACTACCGCATTAAACTCATTACCCTGACTTTTGTGAATTGTCGTTGCATACGAAAGAACAAGTTCATCAAGATCGTTGAACGAATAGTCAACAGTCTTCCCGTAAAAATTCACGTATAATTTTCCATCTTCTTTATCAACTCCGATAACCCTGCCAATATCTCCATTATAGACCTCCTTCTCGTAGTTATTACGAATCTGCATCACTTTGTCGTTGTGAAGAAATTTTCGTTCGTTCCCCTGCCAGCAGATTGATGAACGTCCATTCAACACCTGTTGTAATTTTTTATTCAATTCTTTCACGCCGCTCGGCGTATTATTCATTGGGGAAAGAACTTGAATATCCGTAAACGGATCGTATTGATAATTCTGCGGAAGCACCGTTGAACATAACCCAACGATGTGAGCTTGTATCTGCTCTGGTGTATCGGCATCGATGAATTGGAAATCGTCGGCAAATTCCGGTTCGCCGCCGTGATTAATTTTATGAGAATTTGAAATGATGGAACTTCGTTCTGCTTGGCGAAAAATTGTATCCAATCGTATTGTTGTGAATGATTTCGATTCGATCAAATCTCGCAAAACTTGTCCGGGACCAACCGACGGCAACTGATCAACATCTCCCACAAGAACAAGCTGTGATTCGGGTTTCAAGGCGGCAAGTAACGAAGCGAACAATTGTGTATCAACCATTGAAACTTCATCAACGATTACAATATCCGCTTCAATAGGATCGCTATCGTTTCGTCTGAACAGTCCGCTGTTCGGATCGAACTCCAATAATCGGTGAATCGTTTTTGCCTCCCGCTCACTTACCTCTGAAAGACGTTTCGCCGCTCTGCCCGTAGGAGCGCACAGAACGTATTTCATCCCCAATTCATCTCCAAGTTCTATCATACCGTTTACGCAAAGAGTTTTTCCTGTGCCGGGTCCGCCGGTTAATATCGTTATTGGATTTAACACCGCACTGACAACAGCAAGCCGTTGTTTTTCATCGAGTTGAATGTTGTGTCTGTGCTCGACATGATCCAACGCTTTATATAACTTACTCTGATCAAGCGGACGTTCACCTTTTCGAAATAACAACGAAAGTTTTTTTGCAGAATATAATTCTGCCTCGAATAATTTTAACGGCGAAACAACATCCCCTTCTCCAACAAGATATCCTGTTTCCATTGCAGAAAGGAGTGCTCGTTCAACTTTTGCTTCATCAACATTCAACAATACTGCCGAGCGTTCGGTCAATTCTTCTTTCGGCAGAAAGCAATGTCCGCCTGCTCTGCACGCATCATCCAGCACAAAACGTACTCCGGCTGTTAAGCGATAAATACTTTCTTCCTGCACACCCATTTTTTTAGCGATAGCATCTGCAGTTTGAAATCCGATACCGACAACATCATCAATTATTTGATAGGGATTTGTTTTTAATATTTCTGCAACAATCTTTCCGTATGTTTTATACAATCGGATTGCAATTCCAGTTGTGATCCCATGAGATTTCAGGAAAACGAGTGTTTCCTGCATTTCTTTCATTCCAACAAGCGCGCCGGAAATTGCAGTAAATTTCTTACGACCGATTCCTTCAACTTTCATCAATTGCTCGGGATGATTATTCAACACATCCAGCGTATTTTTCCCAAACATCGTTACGATACGTTCGGCTAATGATGGACCAATTCCTTTGATCAAACCGGAAGAAAGATATTGTTCAATACCAACTTCGGAACTCGGCAAGTGTGTTTCATAGGAAGCGATGGTAAACTGTTTTCCATATTTTGAATGTGTTGTCCAACTGCCGGAAAGGGAATATTCTTCTCCATCCCTCGGATCGTGCAGATAGCCGACTGCGGTGAAATTCTTTCCGCTGCCTCCAAATGATGCGATCAAATATGCATTCTCATTATTATAGTATATCACTCGATTCAATATTGCCCGGATTGTCTCAGAAGATGTTTCGGTATTGTTTCTTTTGGGGTATGCCATCTACAAACGCTCTCTTACTGCGGTGAATACTTCTTCTACAGTAATCAGTTTCATACATTCCATAAACCCATTGCCCGTTCGATTACAAACATTTAAATGACAGGGATGACAGGGAACATTTTCCCTTATTGCTTTGTGTGGTGAGGAATATGGAAACCAAATATTTTCCTGCCCCGGACCAAATATTCCAATTGTTGGCGTTCCAACTGCAACAGCGATGTGCACTACTCCGCAATCATTTGAAACAAGAGCGTTACAGTGAGAATATATTGCTGAAATCATTCTGAGTGAAATATTTCCAATGGACACAGCATTTGAATTCGAACGAACATATTCAACTGCTTCCACATCATTATTGCCTCCGGTTAGTATTACTGAAACATTTTCGGTAATAAGCTTTCTGGCAAGCTCTGCAAATTTTTCCTTTTGCCACAGTTTAGCAGGCCATGTTCCACCGGGATGCAATGCAACTATTTTTCTGTTCGCATCAATTCCTATTGTAGAAAGAACATTCCGCGCTTCGTTTTTCTCTTTTTCAGTCAAAAATATTTCTGTCGTGAAGTATTTCGGTTGAATGCCGATCGGTTTCAATGATTGGTAATGATAATCGATTGCCGATTTCAGTGAACCGTCATCGCTTATCCTATGCGTATAAAATTTCCCCCGACTTTTCGAATCTCCTCCAATTCGCATTTTTGCTCTGGTTGCAAATGTTAGCAATGCACTGCGCGGATTGCTGTAAAGATCGATTGCAAGATCGAATTTCTTGGAGAACATTAACGCATACATCTTTAATTGATATGCAAACGAATCCTTCGAGAAATCGAATGGAATAATTTCGTTAAGAAATGGATTATGCTGAAGCAAGGAGACCGCTTTTGCATCGCCGAGATATGAGATATGCGCTTCAGGATATTCTTCCCGCAGTGTTCGAATGATCGGAGTCGTGAGAACAACGTCTCCGATATACTTCATGCGCGTCAAGAGAATATTTTTAAATTTCATTTCTTTCTTCTCCAACGATCAATGTAATACTGCCATAATGATTCATTAATCGAGAACGGTTGCAATGTATAATACGCAATATTCTCTTTCTCCCGTCGAAATTGTATGGGAAACGACCGTTCGCCAAAATTATAGAACCAGTTTTCCATTATTCCACCTCTGCATTCTATATAATCAGGAATTCCACAGATGATGAATACAATTCCCATCGGAGTTTCAGCACCATTCACACATTCGGTAAACAGCATATTTGCTTCAACTATTCGTTGTTCAAATTCTTTTCTGCGGGCAATTCCGCCGCGAGATTCCCAAAATTGATTAATGCGTTTATTTTTTTCTTCACCTATTGCAATGGATATTGAATCATATTCTTCTTCGCGCAGTATATACCGCATTGCCGCTGTAACCTGTTGAAGAGAAAGAGATGTTTGAAGTGTGCGGTCGCGAAGAAAATAATTTCCGGAAAATCGGACGGAATCCGAGTTTGGTCTTCGTGATATGATAATATTCCTCTCAATTTTATTGTAACCGCGTGCCGGCAGCGGAAAGAATTGGATTATTTGTTGCGTTCCATTCTTCTGTACAACAAATGTCGAATCTATCCTATAATACAGCGAGTCAAATTCTTCGCTGCATGCTTCCGATCGTATTCGATACGGTGGCATGAAATATACAAATGAGCCATCACTTGCTTTTCGCCGTTTTGATGTCGAATATGATTCTGATATTGTAATCGTATCATCCGCGCGGACATTATACAATTCTTGAAATATTCCATAGGTATCATTCAACCGTGATAATGAAGTAGGAAAGATCGGACGAAGTGAAATTCCTTTCCCGTCAGCAATAACCGTATCCAGAAACAGCAGCGTGCTTGCCGTTACAACAGTATCCGAAAATCTCTTTACGGCAAGCGGCGTGGTTTGTTTATACCGTAATTGTGAAAGATGATCGATTGAAATTATCTCCAGCACATAGTCAGACGGTTTTAGCACAAACGTTTGCAACAAACTTTCAAAACGAGACGAAGTAGTTTCTTCGTATGTTTTTACAATAACCGAACGTTCAAGTTCTTTGGTCCGGACGATTTCTTTATCGGTGTTGCGCACAATAAACGTAATCAAAAATGATGCTTTGTAATCATCATCTGTTTTTTCAAAGCGTAAATGTTTGTACGGCATCTGCACATACACATCAATTCGACTCTCATCTGCCGCCTTTACATTCATTAGATAGGTTGTAAAGGAAGGAAGAGAAAATTTTTGAAACTGCAATGTTGAATAACATTCTATCGCGGAGTCATACCCTGTTGAACATCCGGACAGAACGGCGGCATACACTGCAACTGCCATTATTCCATATTTGTTGAAACAAAATCGCATAATTCTATCTGCTCATCCAAGTATTCGGACATTGTTGAAGTTGGTACGTAATTTTTTGCATTCCATAACAGACTCTTTGCTTCTTCGTAACGATTCAATTCATAGAGATGCTGACTATCCCGTATCAGTGCAAAATATTTCAGATCGTGAGACGATGTTTGCAAACTTACATTTGTTAACATCTCAATGCTTGAACTGCTCTCTGTGGTTTTAAAGATCGCCTTAAAATATTGCAGCCCTACAGAATTGCGTTGGGTTCCATTGACATTTTCGATCATTTTCAATTTCACCGAATCATCCAAACCACTATATAACATTGTGTAAAAGAGATCGGAATCAATACTATCGAGAACACATTGTTTTCGGAGTGCAGCAGCTTCAATATACGATTCGGAAAAATTCATTGAGCGAATTTGCTGATAGAGCTGAAATGCTTCTTTCTTTTGACCACCCAAATAATACGCATCTGCCAGCAACAATAGTATTGCAGGATTCATCCGCAGCGATGATCGTTCCGGCAGCTTAACATATTCTTCGATAACACGATTTGATTTTTTTTGAGAATTCAACGATTGGAATATTCCACGCAAAGCAGAAACTGTCGGTGCATTTGCATAGGACGCACTAAATTCACTTTCGGCAAGCGCAAAATTTTTTGCTCTCATCGCTTGAGACGCTCGTTGATTCTGATCCGCAACTTCCCGCGGACAGGTCTTAAAAAAAATTGACTGCTGAAAGAACAATGCCGTCACTGTTTCCGAAGAAATTTCTGTTGCATCAATCGTTGTAAGAAATTCTTTCCAATCTTTCACTAAACTTTCCAACGATTCACCGAAGTGAATCATAAAATTTCCGTTTCGGAACACTCGTTGAAATCGTTCAATTCCATATCGATCAATCAAATATCGGCTGAATGAGCCGGAAACAAGATATGAATAGGTGCTGGATTGCTTCACGAATCCTGTAAGCGAATATAGACCTTCAACATTTTCCAGAGCGTTTTCCCGTAGCAGCGCAGCTGAAAATTGATGCGGTGAAAAGATACCGGCATCCCAATCCACTGCAACGGCAAGTCCTTCATTCAATCCCATTCGCATACTTGCGCGAATCAACGGTAAGCCAAAATCAGAAGCAAGGATATGGACAAGTTCATGTCTGAACGTTGAACGAAACGTTCCTTTTGTTAAATGGATTTCCTGTTTCCACGGCTTTGCAATATTGGTGTTCGTCGTTCCAATGTATTTTTGTTTCCAGCTTCCATTAGGATAAATATAGACGGTAACTTTTTTCTTCTCGGAATTTTTTGTTTTTAAAACTTCTGAAACACGTTGGAAATGAAACTCAGACTCCAATTTTAAGGTTTTCATTTCTTCCGCAGAATAATCATCCTGACGGTAATAGATTATAAAATGCTCGGATTCAGAACGGCGTCCCAATCCATTTTGAATATCACCCGGTGAGAATTCAAATCCCATTCTATCGCGGAAAATATAACCTGCGGCAAGCAGTAAACCACAGAAGACAAAAACTCCCCACAGTATTCTATCTTTTTTACTATTCTTTTTAATGATCGATATGTTTTCCGATATTTTTTTCCGCATATCGTGTTTACCAATAAGGATTGAGAAGAGAGCAATCAACATCACCGAAGCAATCAACGTAAATTCCCTATAAACGATCAACGCATTCATATCCGTTGACGTTTCATCATACGTGATGCCGGGAAAAAAGCCCACGATAAAATTATACGCAAAGAGTTGAGGCTGCGTGTACGTAACAACAACACTATGCGAGAGAAGACCAATAACTGCGATGACAAACATTGTTTTTGATTTTTTAAACACTGTGCCGATAACCAATGAAAGCGAGACAGAGAAGATGGCGGTGATAACGGGAAGCAAAAGAAAATATAGAACACCTTTTCCATACGCACAATTTTTTACGGCAAATGCATTCAAAGAAATAATGACAAAAGGAATAACCAACAACAAGAGATTGACACGGAGATAATCTATGACAACGAGAAGCCATGTCCGTTGTGTTAAAGGTTTGGTTTGATGTTCCCGCAGGAATTGAATGGTCAATATTCCGCTGATCAATGATGTGGGAATCGTTAAGAGTGCAGAGAATTCAAAACCAAGATAATTAAACAACGGTGCTTGAGTCAGTGCGCCTGCAACAAGAAAATAGATCAACGCGGCAATTTGAATGCGGGCAGTTCTAAAATATGCGCCGACGATGCTATTCATAGTGAAAGAATACTAAATTTTTTACAGAGCTGCACGAACGTCATGGTATTCACTAATGGGCGGTTCTAAAAATTAGTAAATCAATGTCATTCCGATCAGCCAGAGGCGGAGAGGAATCTCGTTCTTTATTTTGCCTATCCGAAGGATGCTTCGCACGGCTCGTCTACGACCCGTAGGGTAGAGAGGAAAAAACGAGATTTCTCGCCCGCCTGCCAAAGCACGCCTGCGTGCCGAAACTTAGCACTACGGCGTGCAGGCACGTTGTTTGTGCGGTCTACGACTCGTAGAGCGGGCCGGTCGCTCCGCCTGCCGTCGCTCTACGAGTCGTAGACCCAAAAGAAGCATCGGCTTCGTACAGGCAGGCTCCTCGAAATGACAATCCTCTTGAATTTTTAGAACCGCCCTAATATAAAAGTCCCGAATTAACGGGACTTTTATGTTAATCGGTGTCAAAATTTTATGCCAACTCAAATCGAGAATGGTTTTACACCATGAGCATCTACTACGCTAATGACGAGCGGAGAAGATGCCGGTATCACTTTGCCAATGGTAAATGCTTTGGTTATTCTTTCTTTTGCCGGAGTAACAACATCGGCTTTATCAGTATGCAGAGTTGCAATCACTTCGCCCGCTTTTACTTCGTCTCCTGCTTTTTTCTTCAACAATATTCCGGCTTTAGGATCAATAACATCATCAACGGTGGTTCTTCCGGCTCCGAGTGTAATTCCGGTCAAACCAAGTTCCAGTGAATCAATCGTTGTAATATATCCGTTGGATGTTGCGGTGATCGTTTCCGAATATTTCGATGCTGGATATTTCTCTAAATGTTCGATGTATGAAACATCTCCGTTTTGCATTTTCACCATTTGTAAAAATTTATCGAACGCTTTTCCGTTCTTCACAACTTCTCTGCAGCGTTCCATTCCTTCCGCAAGCGAACCGGCTTTTTTTCCAAGGTGAACCATCGCCCCGCCGAGAACGTACGTCAGTTCCATGATATCGGAAATTTCTCTTCCCTGCAGACATTCTACCGACTCAGCAGTTTCATTCCAGTTGCCAATCGCATATCCGAGCGGTTGATTCATATCGGTGATGAAACCGATCGTTTCTTTCCCGAAGCTCGTTCCAATTCCTACAAGTGCTTGAGCAAGTTCAACGGATTTTTCGTGCGTTTGCATGAAGGCACCGCGTCCTGTTTTAACATCAAGCACAAGAGCGTCAATTCCTTCGGCTAATTTTTTGCTCATAATGCTTCCGGCAATCAACGGAATACATTCCACTGTTGCGGTTACATCACGCAATGCATACATTTTTTTGTCGGCAGGCGCAATTTCTTTCGTCTGCCCGATCATCACCAATCCGATCTCTGCAATTACTTTTTTATATTCTTCTATCGAAAGATTCGTTCGGAATCCCGGAATCGATTCCAATTTATCCAACGTGCCGCCGGTGTGTCCTAACCCGCGTCCGCTGATCATCGGAACAGGAACTCCGCACGCGGCAACGATTGGCGCCAACGGAAGTGAAATCTTATCGCCAACCCCGCCCGTGGAATGTTTATCAACTTTTACTCCGGGAATTTGAGAAAGATCGATCACATCTCCCGAATGAAGCATCAGTCTGGTAAATTCAGCGGTCTCGTCTTTCGTCATACCGCGAAAGAATGTCGCCATCAAAAACGCTGATACCTGATATTCTGGAACGATTCCTTTCACATACCCAGCGATAATGAAATTCATTTCTTCGGATGAAAGTATTTCACCATTTCTTTTTTTTCGGATAATCTCTGTTACGGTCATTGTATTCCTAACTTTCGTGCGCCAAGCAAAATGCCGGCAATTGTTTTACCATCAAGAATTTCTTCTCGTTCTATCATGGCAATAGTTTTTTTTAATGGAAGACGCAGTACCTGCATTGAAGCTTCTCCCTCTTCTAACGCGCTGCCAAGTTCATGACGATACACATCTTGAGCAAGGTACACGTGAAGTATTTCGTTGCAAAATCCTGGGGTTGAATACAGTGAAGTCAATTTAGACCACTGTTTAGCGGCAAAGCCGGTCTCTTCACGCAGTTCCCGTTGAGCGCACAACAATGGATCTTCGTTCTTGTCTAATTTTCCCGCAGGAAGTTCGATAACTTCCTTTGCAAACGGATGACGATACTGCTTGACCAGAAGAATATCCCCGTTTTCAAACACACACAGGATAACAGCTCCTCCGGGGTGTTCAACAATCTCTCGAATTGTTTCGTTTCCGGATGGATACAACAATCGATCAACGGTAAGATCAATAATCTTACCGTTGTATTTTTTTTCTCTTTGAAGAAGTTTGAAGTGCATCACTGTTTTCGTACGTATGGCGAACAACCTGTTGCGGAAATGGTATTTCGATCTTGTGCTCCCTTAGTTTTTCGTATATCTGAACGCGCAAATTTTCTGAAGCTACAAATTGATCTTGAAATGTGGCGACTCGGCACACTAAGCGAAACAAGAGTGCGGACTCACCGAAATTCATTAAAAATGATTCCGGCATTGGTTCTTTCAACACAAGCGGATGTTTGTTTGCAGCAGAGGTCAATATTTGTTTCACTTGAGTAATATCGCTTCCATACGCAACCCCAACTTCAACAATAACGCCAATTTCATTTGCCGGGTATGCGTAATTCACTATTCTTGTCTTGATAAGTTCGTTATTCGGAACAATTAACATGTTATTGTCGAAATCTAAAATCTTTGTGCTTCGCAGACCTATCTCATAGATATCGCCTACTTCACCACTGGGAATTTTTATTCGATCTCCAACACGGAACGGACGATCGATCATAATAACAAAGCCGGAAATCATGTTTGAGATCGTATCCTGTGCAGCAAGACCGAGAGCAAGAGAGCCGGCACCCAATATTGTGAGCAAACTTGTTACACTGTAATTGAAATGTTCAAACACAATAATTGCAGTAAATGCAATGACCACAATGGTAACAATACGATTGACCAGCGGACTGACGGTCTGGTGAAAATCTTTCTGTTTATTTTTTTCTGCGATCGATTGTATTGTGTAGGATGTAATCGTTCGGACGATACGAATGACAAGTGCGGTGAGGATAATAATAGTAACAAGAAACAACGCCGTGTCGGCAAAGCCGAGAAAACCGAGAAAATTTTCGTTTCGAGATGTCAATCCATATCGTATTTCTTTCATTCCAAGATAGATACCAGCGATGGAAGCCAATGCGATAATTCGAGAAAGGACAATCTCCAGTATCTTATCATCAATCTTGGTGTCTGTCTTTGCGATAATTTTTTTCCCGACAGAATTCAAGAACCATTTAAGAACTTTTCCTGCTGCGATCACACAAAGAGTAATGATGAATCCAAGAATTGTATGATATAACAGTTTGTTCTCGCCAAGAAGTGAAAAGAGTGTTTGTAATAACGATTCGATCATAAAAATAAAAATCATCAACCAACAAATGCTCGAACAGATCTATAGTTTAGATGCCCGACACGTCCGAAGGACCCCTTTGGGGAAGTGTTCATTTCCGAAGGAATCCTTTGGATCGGAAAGAATTTTGTTGGGGATGATGCTTTGTGTTGTTCAACAATTATCCCTGCAAACCTCTGCTGCCGGGTTTTGAAATTGGAATGGCGGAGAGCGATTCAGGAATTTCTTCTGCACTGTATGTTTGCACATCCATTTCCATGACAGAATAGAATTTCGCATCGAATTTTGCTTTTCCGTTACTACGGTCAACAATGCAGCCAATTCCCACAAGTTTCGCATCGGAATCGGTAACAAGTGTACAGACCTCTTCAACGGAGCCGCCGGTGGTTACCACATCTTCAACGACTAAAACGCGCTCCCCTTTTTTGATAGTGAATCCGCGTCGAAGTTTCATGACGTTATTTTCGCGTTCTGCAAAGATTGTTCGAACGCCGAGAACTCTTCCAACTTCGGTGCCAACAACAATTCCGCCGACTGCCGGAGTAACAACAACTTCCACTTCACTGTATTCATAATGCTTTGCAATATCACCCGCGAGCAGATGCAGATATTTAGGATATTGCAACACCATTGCACACTGAAAGTACTGCGGGCTATGCAGTCCTGATGTAAGAACAAAATGTCCTTCAAGAAGCGCATTTGTTTCTTTGAATATCTGCACAATCTGGTCTTTGGGTAATTTCATTGTCATTCCGGGGTCGAGTGATTACAATTCTGTGGTTTGCGTCTTTTAGATTCTACCATTCATCTTCCAGATCTTCCAATTCTTCGAGCATTTCTTTTTCCGCTTTTTCATCATGTTGTTCGTGGGCAAGATCAATACCTTTACGATAGATTGTTTTTGCCTCCTGCGTACGGTTCAATTTTCCAAATGCCTGCCCGAGCTGGTGATAGGCAGGAATATATTTCTCGTCGCGTCGGAGTAATTCTTCCAGAAGTTCGATTGCCGTTAACGGTTCGTTGAGACCGCTGTATTCCAATGCAAGTGCGTACCGTGAAAAAGAATCTGCCGGATCGTTTGCGATTATTTCTTTCAATTTATCGATGCGTTGTTCGCTTGCCATAACAAAACCTATACTTATGATTATATGAGTGAATTGATCTGGACAGCAAGGGAAAAATCGTTTTCCGTTAAGCCGCCTTTGCTGTGCGTTGAAAGCACCAGCGTCACTTTATTCCACCGAATATCAATGTCGGGATGATGATCTGCCTTCTCTGCAAGCAGTGCAACCGATTGCACAAAACCCATAGCACGAACAAAATCTTTTACGATAAACGTGCGATAAATCTCGTTTCCATTCCGTTTCCATCCTTTGGCAGATTTAATCTTTGCTACAATCTGTTTTTCATTCAATAAACCCACAGAGCCTCCGTCATCAACATCGGATTAAATTAAGTGGAGTAATATAAATAAGTTTTCCTGAGGAAACCAGATATTGCATGAGCAAAATACTCAAAAACCATTAATGATTTTTGGTATTTTTTTTGAATTCCATGAAATTTTACCGAATGGGTTTTAGATATAAATACATCATCGTTATTGTCGCTGCAAGGTATGCAGCACCGTGACGATCTTCTCTCCATGAAGATAATGTAATGGTGTACCATTGAAGACCATTTCGTTCAATGGAGTTTTAGATAAAAATAAAGTAACTACTCAGCGTAGCTTTTTTATGCCACAGATTACTCAGATTTTCACAGAAAATATTCCATAAATTTCATCTGTGAATCTGTGGCAACGTTTTTTCTCAATGTTTTAGCAGAATAATTTTGAAAATTAAATACAC
>JANONI010000116.1:0-9448 GCA_031420755.1 Bacteroidota bacterium
GCAGTGCTCGCCTTTTATTTTTTAAAGATAACAATCCTATTTGAATTTGTCCCTTTGGAATTATTTGCAACACCCCAAATGTTCGATGTCTTCGTGAATTGCTGTTGATTGATCATAATTGCATCGCAAATAAATCCTGCCTGTAATCCTAATTCAACAACATACTCTTCTAATTTTATTTTCCCTTTTTCCACTTCACCAACTTCAAAAATAACCCAGCCATTCTTTTTTGTTATACGAAATAGTTCCTTAAAAACATCACCCATAACATTGCACCAATCCACGGTTGTGCGAGACATTGTAATATTTTTAGAAACATTCTCCGCATCAATATTATTGAACCAGCAGCGAAGCCAATTATCCTGTGCATAATGCACAACATCAAGAAACGGCGGCGATGTTACCGTAAGCGTCACTGAATTATCCATAATCGCAGTTGTTGACCGCGCATCTTCGGTAAGAAATTTTGCAAGCTTCGCTGCAACTCGTAATATGTTTTTCTGTTCCTCGCTGATCTCTTTGATCAATTGTTTTGATTTTTTCAAAATGATGTCGCGAATATTACGATATTCCGGTTTTTGTTTCCGCTTTATATTTATTTTTTTTTGACTTTCCGCCGACAGTGCCTGGTTTGGAGGAAGTGTATAGACAGAAAAAAAACCTTTTGAATGTCCTGTTAACCTGTTTGTTGCAACCATTCTGATCCATCGATCAACGAAATCTTCTTTACCATCATTATTACGAGAGATTAGATATGTTCTGAGTGACAGTATCTCTAACAATGTTTTTTTCTCATAAAACATCGAAAGATCGATTTCCGGCATCAGTGTTTCCAAAAATGGAATACTCTCCAATCGATCAGCGATTTCTTGATTGGTAGGAATTACTAATCTCGGCTGCGAAAGAATTTTACTGAGCGGGTTGATATCGTTTGCGATGATGTTGCGTTGCAACAGAGCAGATTCAATGATGGTTGTCCCGCGCCCTGAAAACGGATCGTACACAACATCACCGGCTTCCGTTAAACGGTTGATGAAGAAACGAGGCAACTGTGGTTTAAAACATGCCCGGTACGAAACTTCATGAATTGAGTGCGCTTGTCGTTGCTTTGAAGTCCAATATTCGTTGATGAATGTTGGAATGGTATGTCCATTAATTGTCGTCTCTGCAACAAGTGTTTTACCCTGAATAGTATTTTCTGTAAAGACAAAATTTAACAGAAGATCATTGAAAGAATTTTTCATTATTATTTCCCTACCGAAATCAAATTTGCAAACAACCGATACGCCCCTTCAACCCCCGCAGGTAATTGACGGAAGAATGCCAATCCGGTAAAGATATAATTTCCTTTTCCATATTTTGCGATCAACAGACTTCCTTGTTGCGCCTTTTCATTCGGATCTGCGCATGACAGAACGGTTTCAAATTTACTGTCCCATTGGTTTGCAAAATACAAACCTCGCTCCTGTACCCAACCTTCAAAATCTTTTGCAGAAATTTTATTTGGATAATTCAACAATGGATGATTCGGTTTCACAAAATTCATCACCGCATTTTCGTCCGTTACCCGTTCACGAGACAATTCCATTTTGTACGGAGCAATATTATCGGTCTCACCTTTTACCGCAGTTTGATATTGAACAATGTACGTTCCACCTTGTTCAACATACCTCAACAAACTGTTGTTGTAAATGCGGAGTCGCTCTCGAGTATTGTACGCACGAATTCCGGCAACGATTGCATCATATCGCGCAAGATTTCCATTTCGCAACTCTTCATCACTAATCAATTGCACCAAATATCCCATTTGCTGTAACGCAACAGCCACTTGATCACCCGCGCCCATAATATATCCGATCAGCAATCCTTTCTTTTGAAGATCGAATTGAATCAGTTTCCCTTCCGCTTTTTGCAGAATCGTTTGAGACGTAATGTGCGGATAGGTAATTGTTTTTCGTTCTGATAAATATGTTTCGCCTTTGATTATGATCTGAGCAGAGAATAATCCGCTGTGCGATCGTTTTGAAGGATGTACAACAAATTGGACAGTTGTTTCATCTCCTTTTCTTTTTAAAAGGATTGATTGACGAATCGGATCACATTCCCAACCATCCGGAATCTGTAACTGTACTTCGCCTTTGATGTTTTCATCAATCGCATGGATTTTCACATGAACTATGTTAGCGACAGAGTCTGAAACAAAAACAATATTTTTTTCTTCAAGACTGATTGAAGCAGGAGGAAGGATTTCAACATTTTTTGTTTTTTCACCTTCAATATCATCTACCCATTTGTATTGAACCGGCAGATTGATCAACATCGGTTCATTTTCGATTAATAAAAAAACAGCAATCGACAATGATGCGGGGCTTTCCGCTCTCCCAATCAATAATTCATCTGAAGTTGAATAGCGATTATTATTTTGATTTGAAGTTAAGAAATACGGCTGCGAATATGGCTCATGTGAAGGAATAACCGATGACAACTGTAATTGAAACGGTTCATTATTCTTTAACAATTGCTGGGTGGAATTATTGATGTTCAACTTCAGAGAGAATGCAGATGAAAAAATAATCTTTGTATTTGAACGATTGAGCATTGTCAACGTGATCCCGATCGAATCTCCGGGCGAATATGATATTTCTTTTGCTTTCGCTTCCATCCACAATCCTGCACACGATTGGATGAGCGTTTCGATCTCATTCATTTTTCCGACGACCAATGGAACATTATTTATTTTCTGCAGCGTTCGATATAATTTCAATAATGCAGGAATACTTTTTTCGGCTCCTTGCGGAACAAAATTCTTTTGAATGTCGGAAATTAATTGTGCAATTTTTTTTCCATTTGGTATCCTGTTCCATGAAATATCGATTCCTTCGAAAAGATCATTTTTCGCATTTTCTCCCGCGATGACGACAAATTCATTGATGGTGCTCCCTTTGTTTTGCGACGAACCCATTCCCTGGCTTTTATGCATTGTCCGGCTGATACCTGCCATTTCCGTGAACGATTTTCCCAACAGCGGAGAATATTCTCCAACATCGATTTTCATTGTCGGAACATTCGATGTATTCGAATTTACACTGCTCAACGAGTCGAGTCTTCGACCGAATCGAAATTGATTGAACAATAATCGCTTTGCTTTCCACGGCTGCACATTCCTTAATTGTTCCGGAAATACAGTCGGATCGCCGCTGATTGCAAACGCTTCTTGCGCAAGAATCGCCGATGCAAGATGATGCCCATGTCCTCCCTGCGTTGGTGCGAATCGTGTGATGATAATATCGGGACGGAATGTTCGTATTACCCAGACGACATCTTTTAAGACGCTGTCCTTATTCCAGAGCCGCAATGCTTCTTCGGAAGATTTTGAATATCCAAAATCAATCGCGCAGGTGAAGAATTGTTCTGCTCCATCAATTCTGCGCGCAGCTAATAATTCTTGAGTGCGGATAATTCCAAGTTCTGTTCCTTGTTCTGATCCGATCAGATTTTGTCCTCCTTCTCCTCTTGTTATAGAGAGATATCCAGTTCTCAGCAATTTTCCTTTTGCAAAATAGGAAAGGAGAGCCGTGTTCTCATCGTCAGGATGAGCCGCAACATAGAGCACTGAACCAACGACAGATAACCGATTGACTGCAAGCTGTAATTCAACGCCATCCATTTGGCGCGGTTGTGCGAATGAAATACTGATAAGAAAGAAAATTAGGAGAAGGTTTTTTTTCATAAGTTTTTAAACCACATAGACACATAGGACACATAGTATATCTATGGTACTGAGATGTCAATTCTTGTTTGAGACATTTATGATACACGCTTTCAAGCAGACCGGGACCCAAAGCATTATGAACTTCAATTGCCGCACCAACAATTTGAAATGTCAATTCATCAAGGTATTTCTATGTCATAAATTTTCTATGTGTCCTATGTGCCTATGTGGTTAGCTTTTCAATATACACTAAACTTCTCCGCCCACTGCGTGCCGCAAATTGTCCGATACGGGCAATCAGGACAATCGTTCTTGATGTCTTCAGTTGGATTGAACGACTGGGTTTCATCCACAATTTCTTTTGTCAATGAAAGAATAATGTTCTTCAATTTCGGATACCATTCGTTCATCTGTGCATCAGATTCGAACAACGAGATTTCGATCTCACTATTCAATTCTTTTTTGCCAAGAAAAATAAATGCCGGGTTGATTTTTTCCGGTTCAATATTCCTCAACACAGAATAGAGCAGTACATACAACACCAACTGCACCGAGCCAATCGATTTTTTCCACGATTCTCTATCTTCAACAATTAGTTTTTCGAAATCGATCAGATAATTCGCTTCGTGATGTCCTGATTTGAAATCGAGAATGAATGTTCTGTTATTTCGCTTTTCGATCCGGTCTGCATTCCCAACAAAATGGAATCCCTCGATTTCCGCAGTGAGCTTTTCTTCCAATGCTTCAATTATAATAGAAGATGATTCTATCAATTGGCGCTGAAATTGCTCAATAAATTCAATGAAATGCTTCTCAACTCGCCGTTTTGTAAAGAACTGCTCACCAAACTGCGTACTTCCATAAAATGAACGGAAATTATCCTGAATGACTCTTCGCAGCCGCTCTATATCAAGGTCAGCTAATTCAAGTTTCCGATCTTTTGTTGGCGCAAAATATTCGAACAAGATGCTGTGAATGATCTTCCCGACATCAGTCTGTTCAACATCGCCGGAGATCTCATTCTTCTCCATCATCCGCAGAAGATACCGATAATAAAATTTCAATCCGCAGGTCAGATACGTATCAAGAGCCGTTGAAGAGAATTGCAGTTCTTTTATTGAGGCGATCATTTCCGGAGTTTTTTTGATCGGCAATGGAGTATGTGTTCCAAGATCGATCTCATATTGTTGCGATTGAGTGTTGAACGGCTTCAACGTTTTTTTCTGAAGCTGTAAATTCCATTGCAGCTGCGCGATAAATCTGCTTTGCTCTTTCTCGTTATTATTGATATAGAAGCAATGAATATTTTTTGCACCGCGTCTTAGAACATCAAAAATATATGCTTTGATCCGTTCCTGATCGCGGTAGGTCGAAAGTCCGAGCTGGTCGCGAAGAGTCAACGGAAGCAAAACATCCTGCTGTGCTTTTCCCGGAAGAACATCGTCATTCACATCAATCACGAACACGTGCTCGAATTGAAGTCCGCGCATTTCCAGAAAACCGAGGACCTGCAATCCCTGCAGCGGCGTTCCGGTAAATGGGACATCGACGGATTCAATGAAGTGACGGAGAAAGAGAAGATAATGTTCAAGTTTCCCGAATGAATATTCTGAAAGAAGCGACTGCTGAAGCGATGCAAATTGTTCCATCAACGTTTCAACAAAGGGACGGAAATATGGATGGCGATGCGCGGTGCTGTGTTCGTTAATAAAATTGAGAACTCCGATACACGCCGACGCAAATTCACCGACAGAGTTGATCTTCAACAGCGAGCGGAGCAGAACCGTATGGATCATCACGATATGGTTGCAAATTTCATCTGCTGTGACAGCAACGCCATCACGTTCCAATCGCTCAACAACTTTTTTATGGAGCTGCGCATCCTGTTCAACGATCTCTATATTCAAAAAGACACGTGCGCCGTGATCAAGACAATCATCTTCAATTGCATGAATGATCGTCCGCGTAACATCTGTCCGGGTTTTGAAAAGTATGTTTTTGGTATAAGGATGAAGCAGGAATTGAATATACGTTGGAACAAACACTTCCCCGCTTCGTGATGAAACGATAACATCGAGAAGCGATTTTAGGAATCCATACACCGGGGTTCGCAACAATGGATATCCAAGCGCAAGATTATATTCGCTCTGTTCATAGATCGAAAGCGTTTGATGATATAACGGAAAAAGATTCTCCGACGACGGAAGAATGATCGATGCTTGTTCGCTGTTGATAATTGGTTCCGAAAATTTCTCACGTAACACTCTATTCAATGCGAACAATTGTCCATGCGCGTCCGGCGATTCGTAGAAGTGATGTTCCGTTTCCGGTTCGTCCCCTTCCAGTGCAGGATTCAATTTTAATTGATCGAGCGTTGTTTGTATTCCGTTTCCATTTTGGAATAAGACGGTAACATTCTTCTGTGCAAGCAAATGACGAAGAAGCGTCTCTTCTGTCTGCGTAAATGCGTAGAATCCTGCAAGGATGATCGTTTCGTACGAACTGAGATCGATCTCCGAAATTCTATCAGCAAGAATTTTATATTTCTGTGCGCGGGAAGTTAATTTTCGTTTTTGTAATTCGTTATAGAACGGTTCATACAGCAGTGCAACAGCGTGCGCCGATGTCAGTGTAACACTTTTGACTGACTCGGATAATCGTTGCGGCGAAACCGACGCGATCATCAGTTCTTCCAGTTCCGAATAGATTTTCACACCCACAGGATAGAATGTTTCCAGTTCGGAGAAATGTTCTTTTCCGATCTTTTCGTCTTCCTGCATCGCTTTGTGCAGTTCGAACAGGATCGCAACGGCATCAAATTCACTCACTGTTTCCGCACGAAATTGAAGATATGTTGTGCAGAGATAATCGATAAAGATATCAATGGAAAAGAGCTTCGGCGGAATGAATGATGAACCAATCTTTTCTGCAAGTTTCTTTCGCAATACATGCGCAGGACGTTTTCCGGGAAATACGACAATGGATTTTGAGAAATCTTTTGGTGTTGATGAAATTCCTAAAAGTGTCACCACTTCTTCAACAAGATTAATCTTCGGCGAAAGCAATCGGACAGTACTCATACGACCGGCACCTCCTTATGCAGATCGATATAGAGCAATGCACCCTTCACTGTTTTTGAAGGATAAATATCTTTCAGCATTGCTATATAATTTCGCACTTGTTCTTGATAATCATCATTGTGTTCGTCGTTTCCAGTTTTGAAATCAACGACCGTAACCGTATCAGCATCCACAATTACTCTATCTAATCGATACAATCTCCCGTTGGAATCTGCTACATCTTGCTCGCGAAAAATTATTCGATCTTTTCGATGTTCAAAGTGAATGTGCACTCCGGGAAGAGAAAGAAATTGATCGAGATTCAAAATTTCTTTTTCAATATCCAGATCGTGAACAGAAACCAAATGCTCAATTGCAGAGCGAATATACGGTTCACTCTTTTCGTCCATAAACTCGATGTGCGATAAGATATTGTGGATCGCATCGCCGCGGCGGGTTTCCTGCACACCGATCTTCTGATACCGCGCAACAGGAAGCGACGATTGTTCTTTGCGATAGAGCGATTCGATCGTTGGAAGTTTCTCTTCGTTCTTTTCCTTTTCCGCTGTTGCGTATTTTGTGCCGTACGTTCTTTCCGGAAGGATTGCAGCGGGGAGATTTTCCATTTTCTTAAAGAGAATGGAAACATACATCTCTTTCCGCGCGCGAGTGAGCGCAACATACAATTTGTTCAACTCGTCAATCGTCGCTTCTTTCTTTTTCTCTTCATACAGATTGACGAGCGTATCATTCCTATCGCCGTTATTCTTTCCAATCTTGATAACTAAAACTCCATCTTCTGTTTCTTTCATAACCATTGAATCCGAACGTTGATATTTTTCTTTCAGCGAAACGATCACAATAGGAAATCCTAATCCTTTTGCTTTATGCACCGTCATAATTCTCACGGCGTGAACAGTGCTCGGAATTTCGATGCTCCATCCTTCATTTCCCTCTTCTGTGCTGAACGAAAGAAAATCTTTCAGACTGTTGTTGCCGGAATTTTCGAACAGTTTCACACATTCCAGAAGTTTTACCAATGCGCTCTCTTCACCTCTGCACCGTTCAAATACGGAGAATGTTTTGTACGATTCGGAAACAAGATCGTACAGCGGCATATAGCCGACAAGCGAGAAGAGTCGGTCAAAATATTGCTCCCACAGTTTAGGATAATGTTTTTGAAATGTGCGGTAGAAATATTCTCTTTTGTTCTCACTAAAAATTTTGTGAAACGCTTCCTTCTTAATTCCCGCATCCTCAGATATTTTTTGGAACAGATCCCCAAACACAAACGTCGCAAAGGCAAGATTATCGATCGGCGAATCGAGGAATCGAAGCAACGCAATGATCTCGCCGATAATCTTCCGTTTCCGAATATCCAATGTGCTGAGCGAAAGGAACGGAATATTCTCTTTGTTCAGCCACGAACTGATCTCCACAACATCCGCATTGGCGGGAGTGAGAATTGCAATGTCGCCGTAGGAATATCCGCGCGCGGTGCAATCGCGAATGGTGGAAAGAATATATTCGCGCTGCGTATCGGTCGAAGAATCATCATCCGATTTCTTCTCGACCAATTTTACTTCAACATATCCTTTATTCTTTTCCGAATCAGGAACATCCTGCGCAAAATTATAAAGCCCGCTTGCTGTTGCGTGCGCTTCAAACCCGGCAGCGGAAACATTGGCGGAAAAAACATCTTTCACAAAATCGACGAGTGCCTGCGCGCTTCGGTAATTGACGGTAAGTGGAAGAACTGTTGCGGGAGCGGAAGGAAAATATTTTCCTCCGATCAGATCGCGGAAAATATGCCAATCCGCACCGCGGAATCCGTAAATGGATTGTTTTGTATCTCCGACCGCAAAGAGAGATCCGTTCTTCGCCAACGCTTCTTCGATCAGTGGTGTCAGATTCCGCCATTGTATCGGACTCGTATCCTGAAACTCGTCTATCATAAAATGTGCGATCCGCTCACCTAATTTTAAATACACTTCAGGAACAACTTCGTTGGAAAGATATTGTGCAAGCGAACGATTGATATCGTCTATGACAACCATACCTTCGAGTGCTTTCACATCGCGGATCGTCTGCTCAATAAGATTCACCGCGCGGACAAACGGCTGATAATACGTATGCGCGTAGATGGAGATATATTGTTCCAGCTCTTTCTCCATCGGTTTTATCACCGCAAACAACCGTTTGATCTCCTTTGCCGCTCCGGCATCGTCGCTGTATTTGTTGAAATATTTTTTCGTCTTTCCTTTCGAAGCGATTTCCAACACATCGCCGTTCGCCAATCGCTTCACATCGTTCTGAAAATGATTATTGATCGGAAGTGTCGAATCATTCATCAGCACTAAAAGCGATTTTGCTTTTGCAATAATGCTTTGTTTCAATTCTGAAAGAGGCACCGCGCCATCCATAATGATCGGCTTCTGCGAATAGCGACCAAACTGCTTTTGCAATTGTCTCACTTCCCGAACGATCTTCGTGAATGGATTCCACAAATATCCGCCGGACTTTGCATCGTTGGTTTCAATCAGCGAGATCAGATCATTGATGAACTGCGCATCGGCGCTCCCTTCACGGAGATTCTGCGAATATTGCCGGAACGCCTGATCGATCACCGCATCATTGTCGAACTGAATGTCAACATTCGGCTGCACTCCCATTTCCA
>JANONI010000117.1:0-1676 GCA_031420755.1 Bacteroidota bacterium
CCAGTCGGTTCTGCACTTTGCGGTTCGAAAGAGTTTGTAACGAAAGCTCACAAGTGGAGAAAAGTTTTCGGCGGCGGCATGAGACAATCAGGAATTATCGCTGCGGGTGCGTTATATGCAGTTCAAAATAATGTTGAACGATTGAAAGAAGATCACGAGAAAGCAAAATATTTTTCACAGGAAATTTCTAAAATAAAATCGTTCGAAATAGATCTTGAAAGTGTTCAAACGAATATTGTTCTTGTTGATGTCCGTAAAACCGGAAAGACACCGCAAGAAATTATTGCTGTTGCTAAGGATCAAGGAATATTAATTTCAGCGGGTACGTTTACCAAATTCCGTGCGTTGATGCATCTTGATGTTTCAATGGAACACGTGAAATTCGCCGCGGAAAAATTTAAACAACTATTTGGATAAGATGGATATTCTAAAATTTAAACATAGTTATCAATTGCAAGTTCGAGATTATGAAATTGACTGGCAGGGAATCGTTCATAACGTTAATTACTTATTATATTTTGAAGTTGCCCGCGTAAATTATTTTAAAGGAATTGATTTGAAGATAAACGAACATTCAAGCTCCGCTTCTATTCGAATAGTTCTCGTTCGAAATGAAATTGATTATTTTAATTCGGCGGCGGACGATGATTGGTTAAAAATTTATACAAGAATTTCAAGTATCAAAAATTCAAGTTTTGTCTCTGAAGCATTGATGTTCAATGCAGAAACAAATATTCCAATTGCAAAAAATAGTGCAACTCACGTATGGACTGATCCAAAAACTAAAAAATCAATTCCCGTTCCGAATAACTTTAGAAAATTAGTTGACAAATACGAAAATGGAAACGCGGAGATTTTCTGGCCGGCTATTGAAGTATAATTTTCCTTCGGCAGGTAGTCCTTAATGACTACCTGCCATTAAACCTATGATAACATTTGAAGAATTTAAAAACTTAACATTGCAAGGGAATGTTATTCCATTATTCGATGAAGTTCTTGCTGATACTGAAACGCCGGTCTCTGTCTATATGAAGGTGCGGGATGAAAGTCAGTATTCCTTTCTGTTGGAAAGTATCGAAGGGGGAGAGAAGATCAGCAGATATTCTTTTATTGGATTCAATCCCTTTTGTAATTTTATCATTCGGGGAATGAACTACGAAATCCAATCTCGTCATCCAGATGTCGTTGTAATGCCGAAATTAGTTGAAGGTGTTTCTCATCCGTTGGATGCGTTGAAGAAAATATTTGCTCATTATAAAACTGCAACCGTTCCAGGACTTCCACCTTTGGCAAGCGGTGCTGTTGGATATTTTGGATATGAAACGATTCAGTTGATTGAAAATATTCCTTCCGCAAAATTAGATGAATTAAATTTGGACGATTCGTTGTTGATGTTTCTTGATACTATGATCGTTTTCGACAGTATAAAACGTAAACTTCTTCTCGTTTCGAATGCATACATTCCTCAGAACGCAACCGAAACAGAACTGCGATCCGAATACGATAAAGCTGCTGTTGAAATTGAAAAGATGAAAAAACTACTTCTGAAATCAATCTCAGTTGAATTAAAACATCCGACGATTGGTGCTATGGAACAAACGATCAGTAAATCTGAATATGAAAAAATGGTTGAGAAATCGATTGGCTATATTGTTGAAGGAGATATTTTTCAAGTT
>JANONI010000118.1:0-14696 GCA_031420755.1 Bacteroidota bacterium
CGGGAAGACAGGATTCGAACCTGCGACTTCTTGGTCCCAAACCAAGCGCTCTAGCCGGGCTGAGCTACTTCCCGAAAAAATTACCGTATAAATATAACAATAAAACCGGAATTTTGGAAGTTAATTTTTAAAATAAGATAAATAAAATAAGATAAGTATGTTCTTCGCAATCATCTATATTCTTGCAACACTCGCTGCAAATTACACGGCAACGTGGTTCATTCATTTCCCCGTTTTCGGACAAGTTTCTATTGCAACATTTATTTTTGGTATAACATTCACCGCAAGAGATCGCGTCCATCAATCGTTGGGGCGGATGAATGTATATAGAATGATTGCAATTGCTGCTCTGCTCAATCTTATTGTTACTGTTGCAGGTGGTGTTGAATGGAGAATTGTTACCGCATCATTGATTGCTATTGTACTTGCCGAAACTGCCGATACGGAAATTTACCAGCATTTTATCAGCAACACATGGGGAATGCGGGTTTTGAAAAGCAATAGCGTCAGCATTCCGCTTGATAGTTTGTTGTTCAATCTGATTGCGTTTGCCGGCGTGTTTTCCAATGTTGAAGTTGCTTCGATCATTTTTGGGGAAATCGTGTTTAAAGGATTGGTCAGCGCCGTTTTTGCAATACGTCCGTTGGAATATTTCCGCTCACGTTCCATTCATTAACGTTATTCAGCGTTTGTTCGTTACAAAAAGATTTATAGATTGCTCTTCCTTGCATATTCTTGATTATTTGGGTATTATTTTTTGATGAAAAAACGAACGACAACTTCCCGAAAGCGAGATCACGTTGAATTGACGGTGAAGAAGAATGTTTCGTTCAAAGCGAAAACTGCCGGATTTGAGGAATGGGAATTTGTTCACAATGCACTTCCTGAAATAAATCTTTCGGATATTGATACGTCGACCACATTCCTCGGAAAAAAATTATCGTTTCCGTTCTTGATCTCGTGTATGACCGGCGGATATCCTGAAGCGGAAAAGATCAACAGGCAATTGGCGGAGGTGTGTGAAGAATATCATCTTGCAATGGGTGTTGGCAGCCAGCGTCAGGCAATGGAAGACCGTACATATCACCGATCGTTTTCCACAGCGCGAACATCTGCGCCGTCAATTCCGCTCATTGGAAATATCGGCGCACCCGAAGTTGCAATGATGAAAGATATTTCAGCAATACAAAAACTTGCCGATCTTATCGGCGCGGATGCGTTTGCAGTTCATCTCAATCCACTACAGGAATTTTTGCAGCCGGAAGGGAATACAAATTTCCGAGGAGTGTTGAATGGAATTGAAAAACTTGTGAAGGGACTTTCCATTCCCGTTATTGTAAAAGAAATTGGTGCAGGAATTTCATTCGATGTTGCAAAACGGCTGACGAATGTGGGTGTTCGGTATATTGATGTTGCCGGTGCCGGGGGAACAAGCTGGGCGGGAGTTGAAATACTTCGGCGCAAGGATAATGAGGATGTGGATTGGAATCCTTTTTGGGATTGGGGAATACGAACAACCGACGTATTGCAGGAAGTTGTTCAATTGAAAAATAATTTTCCTGAACTTAGAATAATTTCTTCGGGAGGAATTTCCAACGGAATTGAGTGTGCACAATCAATCGCACTCGGTGCTGATATGACGGCATCAGCACGCCCGATGTTGAAAGCGTTAATATCGGGCGGTAAAAAGGAGCTTCGAAAAAAGATCGAACAAATAATATTGGAATGTAAAGGCGCGATGTTTTTGACAGGTGTGTCTTCGATTGAGAAATTGCAATTCAGTAGTCATCTGCAAAAAATAAACGCCGTCATTCCCGCACGCTCTTAGCGGGAATCTATTTTAAAAGATGCCCGATAAGATCATTCGGGCATGACGAGATTTTAGTATTTATGTTGGCTCTTTATATTTGAGCAATTGGTGTTATGAAATCATACGAAAAAAAATATCATAAATATAAATCGCTGATTGATCAGAAAATCCATTCCTGTATTCGCAAGAAAGAACCGGTCTCTCTCTATGAACCGATGAAATATGTTCTTTCGGCAAGCGGAAAACGGATGCGTCCGATGTTGATCGTTCTTTCGTGCCAAGCGGTCGGCGGATCGATGAATGAAGCGATCAATGCTGCAGTAGCAATTGAAGTGCTCCATAATTTCACTCTTGTGCATGATGATATTATGGATAATGCGGAATCGCGCCGCGGCAGAGCTACCGTTCATGTCCGTTGGGATAATAATATTGCGATCCTTGTCGGTGATGAACTTATTGCGCTTGCTTACCGTGAATTATTACGGACAAAATCGAAAGCAATTGCGCAGGTTGCGGATGTGTTTACAGAAGGTGTTGTTGAGGTATGTGAAGGGCAGGCGTACGATAAAGAATTTGAAATGCTTCAGGACGTTTCGATTGATGATTATCTTTTAATGATCGCTAAAAAAACAGGTAAATTATTTTCGGTTTCCTCGGAAATTGGTGCGTTGATTGGCGGCGGCACGGAACGAGAGATTCGTGCGCTGCGTTCGTTTGGAACATATATCGGTCGTGCTTTCCAAATTCAAGACGATCTGCTTGATGTTGTGGCGGACGAAAAGGAATTCGGGAAAAAGATTGGCGGAGATATTATTGAAGGAAAGAAAACATTTCTGCTGATCCGCGCCGCCGAACGCGCTCAGGGAAAAGATAAGAAATTGATCCAATCAATCATCAAGAACAAAGGAACATCGGTGAAGAACATTCCATTGGTAAAAGATATTTATGAACGATACGGAATTATTGAACTTGCTAAACAATCAATCGATAAGGATATTCGACAGGCGAATCTTCAATTAGAGAAATTGCGCGATACACCCGCGCGGGAGATGTTGTTCTGGTTTTCCACTATGGTTTTGAACCGACAATTCTGATATGATCGAAAAAGAAGTAACAATAAAAAATAGAGCGGGATTACATACGCGCCCCGCAGCCGTGTTAGTAAAACTTGCCGCTCAATTCAAATCAGAATTTTTTATTTACAAGGATGGATTTGAGATTAACGGAAAAAGTATCATTGGTGTAATGACGCTTGCGGCGGAACAAGGTTCAACATTGCAGCTAAAGTTTGAAGGAGACGATGAAGAACAGGCAATGCAAACAGTAACGAGATTGTTTGAACGCGGATTTGATGAAATGTAATGATGATTATTGCAGTACATTCGGACCAAGTTTATTGTACTTGTCTTAGTAACTCACGGTATGCGCTACGAGTTGAAGACAAAAACCAAAATTGTTATTTTTTGTAGCCACGACCTTTTCTACGAACCGTAGGTAGGTCGTGGTTTTGAGAGTTACCCACGATTACGGGCTTTAGCCCAAAAGCACATTGTTCATTGGGTTAAAACCCAAAATATTTTTTTGAAATTTCGTTACCCGTGCTGAAGCCGGGGGACAGTACATTTTTTTTAGAAATTCTGCAATAAAAAAGTGTATTTGCGTAACATCAGTTAGTAAAGAAAAGAAAGATACTCTTGGAACCAAAAAAAGAAATAGTGCTTCACGGAATTGCTGCATCGCCCGGCATTGTGATTGGCAAAGCGTACATCTTTGCTAAACAGGCACCGCGTATTGAAGACAAATCAATTGCTGAGGATGAAGTAGCGACCGAAATTGAGCGGCTGCAACATTCTATTGTGCGGTCGGAAAAAGAGTTGCAAAAAGTTCTTCAGTTGACGGAACAAAAAATAGGCAGCCAAAAGGCAAAGATCTTTGAAGCGCAGATCATGATCCTTTCCGACTCCGTATTGTTCGATTCTATTCGCCTGCGAATAAAGAAAGAATTGAAGAGTGCGGAATATGCCGTTCATCGCGAGATCTCAAAATATCAACAGTTGATGATGAACTCTTCCGATGAATATATGCGCGAGCGTGCCCACGATGTTGAAGATGTAAAGAATCGTATCATCAGAAACATTCAGCAGGAAAAACTCATTTCCCGTTTTGAACCCAATTCCATCGTGATCTCCGAAATTCTTACACCTGCCGATACCGTGCTCTTCAGCCGGAATGCAGTATTGGCGTACGCAACGGATATGGGAGGAATAACTTCGCATGCGGCGTTGCTTTCCCGTTCGCTCAACATTCCATCAGTTGTGGGATTGAAAGAAGTGACAACACTTGTTCAAGCCGGCGATACGATTGTTGTTGACGGCTATACGGGAAATGTTATCATTCACCCAAATGAAGAAACGCTGATTCGCTGCAAAGAGCGAAAAGAAGAACACAAACAATTTGAAACTTCATTAAAAAAAATTCGTGAACTGACTGCACAGACACTTGATGGAAAGATCGTGGAGTTGTCCTGCAATATCGAATTCAGCGAAGAAGCAGAAAATGTACACACAAAAGGTTCGCACGGAATTGGATTGTACCGTACGGAAGGATTATTCCTTCGGACAGAAAGTTCTCCGAACGAAGAAGAACAATATTCGGAATACAAATTGATCGTTGAAAAAGCCGCACCGTTTAAAGTGGTGATGAGAGTGCTCGATATTGGCGGTGATAAAGTTGTGTCGAATCCGACCAATGAAGATAATCCATTTTTAGGATGGCGCGGAATCCGTGTATTGCTGGATAGACCGGAAGTATTTTTGACGCAATTACGCGCCATGCTTCGCGCAAGTGCGCATGGTGAAGTGTGGATCATGCTTCCGATGATCTCCGGATTAAAAGAAATTCGCCAAACAAAAATACTTCTTGAACAGGCAAAAAAGGAATTGCGTGAGAAGACAATTCCTTTTGATGAACATATCAAGATTGGTGCAATGATCGAGATTCCTGCGGCTGCAGTAATTGCCGGAGATATTGCGCAAGAAGTAGATTTTTTAAGCATCGGAACGAACGATCTTATCCAGTATCTTCTTGCGGTTGACAGAGGAAACGAAGTTGTCTCCGAGTTGTACCAAGAGTTTCATCCGGCGGTGATTAAGACGATCCGCTATATTATTATTGAAGGACATCGAGCCGGAAAGCCGGTGAGTATGTGCGGAGAAATGGCTGGTAATCCTGTTGCATTGTTGCTGTTGCTTGGTTTGGGTTTAGATGAATTTAGTATGAACCCGCATATTCTCCCGGAGATCAAAAAAATTATCCGATCGGTTTCGTGTTCAGAAGCTGAAGAGATCGCACGGAGAGTTTTAGAAATGAAGACCGAGGATGATGTGAAAGATTTTCTTAAAGTGAATCTCCACACAATGGTTCCCGATCTGTTGCTGGAATAATTTATTTACCAATTGGCAAGTCGGCATTTCACAAAGTGATGCCTTTGGCAAATGCCGACCTGCTGCCGAAAAAAACTATGAACGAACTCATTAAACAACACGATCCTAAAGGAATGAGAAATCTCATTCTTCATTTCCCAAAACAGGCAACTGAAGCGGTTGTTATCGGCGAAGCGGTGAAAATAAAACTCAATATTTCAAAAGTTAAAACCATTGTCATTACCGGACTCGGCGGTTCAGCGATTGGCGGAGATCTTCTTCGCGCTTATCTTGCGGATAAATGTGAAGTGCCGGTGATTGTCAATCGCCATTATTATTTTCCGGAATATGTTGGAAAGAATACGTTGGTGATTATTTCCAGTTATTCCGGTAATACGGAAGAAACGGTTGCCGCGTACAAAGATGCCATCAAACGCAAATCATTAATTTTTTGTATCACCTCCGGCGGCGAGGTTGAACGGATTGCGAAGAAATATAAACATCCGTATATCAAAATTCCGGGTGGACTTCCGCCGCGCGCTGCGCTTGGATACTCATTCTTTCCGACACTTATTGCATTAAGCAAACTTGGTTTCATTAAAAATCAGAAAAATGAAATTAAAGAAACACTTGCGTTGTTGAACACACTTTCCGCACGGTATTCAAATCATGATTCATCAGAAAATCTTGCGCTGAATCTTGCAAAGACATTGCACGGAAAACTTCCGCTTATCTATTCCGGTGCGGATAAATTTGACACGGTGAATGTGCGTTGGCGCGGACAGATCACTGAAAATGCGAAGACGCTTGCGTTCGGTCATGTCTTTCCCGAACTGAACCATAACGAAATTGTAGGATGGGAAGTGCTAACAGATATGATGAAAAAAATCCACGTTATCATTCTGCGCGATAGAGAAGATTACAAACGGATCAAATTGCGTATGGATATTTCCAAAGGAATTATCAGCGGACTTTCCGATGGTATTACGGAAGTGTATAGCGAAGGGAAATCACTTCTTACCCGCACATTCTCACTTCTCTATCTTGCAGATTGGCTCAGTTTCTATCTTGCAATGTTGAATGGAGTCGATCCGAGTCCGGTAAAGAAGATCGATTTCTTGAAGGATGAATTGGGAAAAGTGAAATAAATACGGAATGTCTTCGATAAAGGTAGTGGGAAACTATCTATTAATTGTTTAAGATATAGCATTTTTTACTGAATTTTTTTTGATAATTGCCGATAATGATAGTAGGAGAGAAACGTATCATTTCATTATAGTTTTTAGCCTTATATTAGATGTAATACTCTTAATTTGCATTTATCCTGATTTTAACATATATATACATATACACTTTTATACAGATAAAGGACTATAAAGATGAACGGTGAAAGAAATGCATATAGCACTATGTTTCTGATTACCCAACCATCAATGGCAAAGGGCGCGGGAACGGTATTTAATATATGGGGTAACTATTACGGGTTTAATGTTTCTGAAACAGAAGTAGCAGCAGATATGCGGGCATTGGAATCTGATTGGGGAATGGTTGGAGAGGACTTTAAAAGAGTAGTCGAATTATTTCCAGCTTTATAATGACTGATATAGATAAATCTAAAAATATAAAAGAAGTTGAATTACCTGCCGAACTTTCTTTAAAACTTGATAGTATAATACCAGATCCCAAAAAACGGGAACAACTAAAAAAGTTTTTTCTGTTTTTATCTCCAGATCATACTCGGGTGCATTACCTCCACCAGAAATGCTTAAGCAGTTTGAAGAAGTTTTGCCCGGACTGGCAGAACGTTTGGTAAGTAGGATGGAAAAACAAAGTGACCACCGGATGAAATTAGAAGGAATAGCTGTACCAGCTCAGTTGTCTGAAAGTAAACGAGGTCAATGGTTGGGATTTATTGTTTCAGTTTTATTTCTTGGTGCATCGGTATGGCTTGCACTTGAAGGACATGATACGGTTGCTGGAATTTTGGGTGGAAGTACAATAGTTGGTCTTGTAACTATATTTGTTGTTGGAAAGAGACAGCAAAAACGTGAATTTAGCGAAAGCAAGTAACATTTAAAAAGCCCGAATAAATCGGGCTTTACTTTTTATTCTACGGAATTCTCTGCATTGTTCTGTTTATTCTTTTGCAACCTCCAATCGTAATAGACCCCATTTTTAAAATCTACTATCGGCTTTGTCACAATCGATAATTGTATAGTTGCAACTTTCCCCGCCAAAGTGTAGTTTCTAGTTGAAATGCAATTCAATTATGAAACGATTCGTTCTCAATATAATCCTTATTGTTCTCTTCGCTATTCCCCTTTCTGCGCAGTTCTATTACTTCGGGCATAACAAAGTTCAATACACGGAATTTGATTGGCAGATTCTCCGCACCGAACATTTCGATATCTATTATTATCCGGAAATGAAAGAGCTTGCGCAGCAAGGAGCGTTCTTTGCGGAAGAAGCGTATAAACAACTCGAAAGCAGATTCAACCATTCGTTGAACAACCGCGTTCCTCTCATTTTCTATTCATCGCATCTCCATTTTCAGCAAACGAATACCATCGGCGGATTTATTCCCGAAGGTGTCGGAGGTTTCTTTGAATTTCTCAAAGGCCGCGTTGTCATTCCGGCGGATGGTTCGCTTTCCCGTTTCCGCCACGTTATCCGTCATGAACTTGTGCATGTATTTATGCACAGCAAAATATCGCGCGTTCTTGTCGATCATCGGCTGCCGCAAGATCGAATGCCGCCGCTCTGGTTTACGGAAGGACTCGCCGAAGTCTGGTCAACACAAGCCGATGATCAATCCGAAATGCTGATCCGTGATGCTGTGCTGAACAATTATATTGTTCCGCTTCAGAACATTGAATCGATCTACGGAACATTTCTGATGTATAAACAAGGACAATATATTTTAAAATACATCGAAGATCGTTACGGAGAAGAAAAAATTATGCTGCTGATAGAAAATTTCTGGCGGAGCAATTCGTTTAGCGAAGTGATGAAAGCAACGATCGGTAAAAATTATAAAGAACTTGATGAAGAGTGGATATACGCATTCAAAAAAAAATATTACCCCGTCTTAGCAACAAGTGATTTTGCTAGTCAAGTCTCGAAAGCTGTGGCAAAGAAAGGATTCAACACAAAGCCCGTATTTTATCGCAATGGAGAAAAACAAGAAATATATTTTATTGGAAATTATACCGGTTACACGTCAATCTATAAAATGAATCTCGATGGAAAAACCGAAGAAGAACGAGAACCGGAATTAGTTGTTGAAGGGGAAAAAAACAATGAGTTTGAATCGTTCCACGTCTTCCAAAGTACAATGGATATTTCAAAAGACGGATTGCTGGCGTTTGTTACAAAGAAAGGCGAAACGGATGCACTTCATCTTTACGATATAAAAGAAAACGAACTGAAGCGTACATTCAAATTTCCAAATCTTGTCGTGTATACTTCTCCAAACTGGTCGCCCGATTCTCAAAAAATTACTTTCGCGGCAAACGATAAATCGGGAAGGATGGATGTATATGTGTACGATGTGTTGCGCGAAAAATTAACACGGCTAACGAATGATTCGTATGACGACCGCGACCCGGTATGGTCTCCCGATGGATCACGGATTGTCTTTAGTTCAGATAGAACTGAATATGATCGATCGGATATCTACAATCTTTTTCAAATTGATGTGAATTCACGATCAATCTCGCCGGTCACACGCGGAATGGAAAATTATTATTCGCCGTCGTTTTCTCCAAATGGAAAATATCTTTCGTTTACATCAAATTATGACGGGGCACAAAATATCTGGACGATTCCGACCGAACAGATGGGACACCATAATTCTTCGATGAAGAAAGTTACCAATTTTACTACTGCGGCTTTTGATCCCCGGTGGACAGATGCTGATGAGATTATTTTTTCTGGATTCGAGAATTATAGTTTTAAAATCTATACAATACAGAATGTCTCCGCCGTGATTGATTCTTCATCAATTCGTCGGCAATTTGATTTGATGGATCACATTGTCGCATGGCAGCCCCAAAAAATTGCAACGGATACAACAATTAAATTCGAACAATATCAGGGTGAATATTCGTTGGATGTTGCGCAAAGTCAGGTAACAGCCGATCCGGTGTTCGGAACATCCGGCGGTGCTGCGTTGGCTATCAGTGATGTTCTTGGCAACGATCAATATTATTTTTTGCTCTATAATAACGCACAATCATCCGATGAATTTTTGGAGAGTTTCAATCTTGCCGTAACGCGCGTTTCGCTCGGTCAGCGATTAAATTTTGCGACAGGCATTTTCCATTTCTCAGGTCGCCGGTACGACCTCACCGATCCCGATCTTTTTTATTATGAGAGGAATTTCGGCGGATATTTTGTTCTGAGTTATCCGTTGTCAAAATTTCAACGTATTGAAAGTACGATCAGTTTCAGCAATTCGGATAAAGATAATTACATCAGTTTGCGGCCGAGGAAAGCATTGGTGCTTTCCAACTCTCTAACATTTGTTCATGACAATTCATTGTGGATGCAGACAGGTCCGATCGACGGTTCACGATTTTTAACCACTCTCTCATATACGCAGGATGTTCAATATGGCAATGTTGGTTATTATACTGCTATTGCGGATTATAGAATTTATAATCGAATGAGTGAACGAACAGGTCTTGCTTCACGATTTACACTGATGATGAATGAAGGAAAAGAGGCGCGTCGATTTTTTATGGGCGGGAGTTGGGATTTGCGCGGCTGGTCTCGATGGTCGATACGCGGAAAAAAATTATGGATCATGAGTCATGAATTTCGTTTTCCGTTCGTTGATCAACTTGCGATAAAATTTCCATTCGCAAATTTTGGACTTGGTTCATTTCGCGCTGCCGCATTTTTCGATGCCGGTTCAGCGTGGGATAATACCTATCGGTCGACCGTCGGAAGTATTGGCACAGGGTTGCGCTGGAATATTGGGGGCTTTTTGGTGTTACGATATGATGTTGGGAAACGTATCATCGATGATTTTAATAATTTTCAGACAGGATTGTTCTATCAATTTTTCTTCGGATGGGATTTTTAATGGTTAGCGATGTTCTTCTGCATAAAAAATTATTTTTTTGTATTGCGCTTGTTTGTCTGGTCATCATTTCAGGATGCGGCTCAACATTAAAACTGCGATTGGATATGAATCAATCTTCGGACAATGTTCCGATGCATGGCAGAAATGCTTCACGTGAATTTACAGATTCGTCTTCATTTTCGTTCCCGCTGCACATTGCGTGGGAGTATGATGCTTCAGCCGGGTTTGGAAACGGTGCTCCCATTATTGTTAATAAAGCATTGATCATCGGTACGCTGCAAGGCGAACTTCATGTCGTTGATGTTGAAACAGGAAAACGAATTAGTTATAATAAAAATTTTTCCCCAATATCTTCTTCCCCCGTCGCGTACAAAAAAAATATTATTGTAGGATTAGAATCGACCGGTGATAATTTGATATCATTAAATACGGAACGGGGAGATGTTCAATGGTCAAAAAATATCGGCGGAGTTGTTTCGTCGCCGTTCACCAATAACGATCTCTTATTCATCGGCGGATTGGACGGAACGTTCTATTGTTTTGATGCGCAATACGGCGATTCAAAGTGGAAGTTCGATACGAAAGCACCAATCTATGCTTCGGCGTGTGCTTTAAACGATCTTGTCTTTTGTGCGAACGCCGAAGGAAATATTTTTGGATTGGATATAAAAAACGGAGAGCAGCGTTGGAAATTTTCTACCGGCAACGCTGTCTTTGCAGGTTTAACTGCGCATAACGGAAAACTTATCGCGGCTTCCCGCGATTCCAACGTGTACATATTGAATGCAGTTTCTGGATCGCTGGTGCAAAAAATATTTGTCGGAAACAAAATTATGTCAACGCCCGCAGTGTCGGATGGAATTATTTACATTCCTTCACTCGGTGGATCATTGTCCGCGTATTCACTTTCCGACGGTGTATTGCGTTGGAAATTTCATGCAAAGAGTGCCATTAATACAACTCCGATTATTACTTCACATGCTGTAGTTGTCGCTTCATTAGATAATACTCTGTATGTACTGTCGTTGGAAGATGGAACCGTTCTATGGAAATATGATGTTGGAAGCCGCATTAAAACCACTCCTCTTGTTTGGCAAAACTCAATTTTTGTTGCTGCTGAAAATAAGACCATTTACTGTTTTCGACAAAAATAATACAGCAGGTCTCCATTCGGTTACCGATATGCGCCTGTTTCGAAAAAATTTTGTGTTTGTCTCAATCTTGACTTTCATCACAACTCACTCTATATTATTTCAGATGAAACGCTTTTGCTTCTAACCTAAATCGAATGGTGGTCCCCAATGTCTGAAGAAGTAGATGTACTGCGTAATGTTCCAATTTTCAGCGAACTCAGCGACAACGATATTGAACATATTGCCGCACTCGGTATCCGAAAAAAATATAAAAAAGGGAGCATTATACTTCTTGAAGAAGAAACTGGGGCTGCTCTGTTTGTAATTATTTCCGGTAAAGTAAAGGTTGTGCGTATGGATGACGACGGCCGGGAAGTGATCCTCTCAATTCTTGGTGAAAGTGATTTCTTCGGTGAAATGGCAATCTTGGATGGTTCAACTCGGTCGGCAAGTGTTGTCGCCACGTCAAAATCAGAATTGTTTATGATTCATCGCGGCGATTTTTTGAAATCATTGAACGATTATCCTTCGGTTGCAATCGGTTTGTTGCGGGAAATGACCGGTCGCTTGCGAAAAGCTGATGCCCAAATAAAAAGTTTATCGCTTAAAGATGCCGCCGGGCGAGTTGCCAATGTGCTAATTCAATTGGCGGATGATGTTGGGATGTTTCGAAAAGGAAAAGTGGAGATTGATGAACTTCCATTGCAGCAAGATCTTGCGAACATGGCAGGGACCTCGCGCGAAACAATTTCTCGAATGATTCACAAGTTCATTAAAAAAGGATATCTGCAGTTGCAAGGCAGCAAGTTGATTATCAATGATTACGAAAATTTCAAAACACTTTATTCATAGACCACAACACTTCTTATTATGATTAAAGCGGATATGCATATGCATACAACCCACTCAGACGGGATATTCTCTCCATACGAGTTGATTACAAAATGCAAACAACACAATCTGTCCGTTATCAGCATTACCGACCATGATAGTGTGGCGGCATTTCCCGATGCGATCGAATATGGAAAAGAGTTTGGCGTAGAAGTGATACCGGGTGTGGAATTGAGCGCATTGGTCGATGATAGAGACGTACATATTCTCGGATATTTTTTAGATTATACGAATAAACGACTGTTGGAATATTTGGAATTTTTCAGACAGGAACGGGTTAAGCGAGCTGAGCGGATCGTAGCAAAATTGAATAACATCAATGTTCCATTAACGATTGAATCTGTATTGGAACGCGCTGGGCATGGTGCAGTTGGTCGTCCGCATATTGCTTCTGCAATGGTTGGAGAAGGATACATCGAAACATACAATCAGGCGTTTGAAAAATTTATTGGTAACGGCGGACCGGCATTTGAAAAAAAATTCCAGCTTACGCTAAAAGATGCAATCCAACTTATCTCATCATCCGGCGGACTTTCTTTTCTTGCGCATCCTGGTCGTTTTACCACAGAAGAACTCCTTCATCAAACAATTCGATCCGGTTTGGATGGAATTGAAGTGGTGCATCCATCGCATCAGCCTTCGCTCACATCATATTATCGTGGTGTTGCAAACGAATATTTTCTGTTGGAAAGCGGCGGCTCGGATTTTCACGGCGGTAAAAAAAATGATGATGAAGTGCTTGGAAATTTTTATATTGACGAGAGTCGAGTGAACATGATGAAACACCGATTATTCTCCGGCAATTCATCCAACAATTAGAGGACATTGATTCTGCAGAACATGGCTACCGAATTTTTTCCACAAGTGTTTGAAGGCGGCGTAAGCGCGCACAATAAAAAATTTGCAATTGTTGTCAGCAAATTTAATAAATCTGTAACGCAGAAATTGCTGGACGGAGCATTGCAGTGTTTTAAAAAAAACGGGGCAACCGATGTAGAGGTATTTTATTGTCCCGGTGCGTACGAGTTGCCGCAAGTTGCATCATTCATCACAACAAAAAAGAAATACGATGCTGTTGTTTGTCTCGGTGCGGTGATACGCGGAGAAACTCCGCATTTTGATTATATTTGTCAGGAATGTGCCAGAGGAATCGGAGCTGTTTCGTATGAACGGAACATTCCGGTGCTGTTTGGTGTGGTAACAACAAATACATTCGAGCAAGCGATGGAGCGCGCGGGCGGCAGCGTAGGCAACAAAGGATATGATACAGCGTTGGGTGCCATTGAGATGGCAGATCTATTTTCAAAAATTATTTGATCATCAGAAAGGGAAGCGCGAAAGACTCTTTGATACGCTAATTCAACAATTTCATTGCAAGGAGTCTATCGTATGCGTGCCGGAAACGTTTTAATGAAGAGTCGTTGGTTTTTTGTTGTCATGCTTATCAGTAGTTTTTTTCTTTTCTCCATCTCTGCCATTGCGGGGGTCGGTGACTGGAAAAGCTACACCGATATGAAGAGTGTCCGTTCTGTTGCATCCGACGGAACGACAATTTGGGCTGCTACCTCGGGCGGCATCTTTCAGTTTAATCCTGCCGATTCCACTTATCAAAAATTTGTCAATTCAGACGGACTTTCAACAAATGATGTTACTGCAATATTTGTTGACTCAATAGGAAACGTGTGGATTGGGCAACAATCGGGAAATATTGATGTCTATAATCCCTTGAAAAAAAGTTGGCGTTATATCACCGACGTAACACGTTCTGGAAAGACTAATCGAAGCATCAATAGATTTTTTCAATCCGGAGACAAGATGTATATTGCTACGGGATTTGGTGCAGTTGTGTTTTCGGTTTCCAAATTTGAATTTGCAGATACCTATACACGCTTTGGAATTCCTCCGCAAACGATCATCGAACCGGTTGTTACGGCAGTTCACGTTTACAAAAATAGAGTGTTTGTGGCAACCTCTTCCGGAATTGTTGCTTCAAAAATCGGTTCAGCAAATCTTGTTGCGCCGGAATCGTGGGAAATTTATCCGAACACTTCAGGCGTAAATAATGTTGCAGAATTTAATGGCGAATTCTACGCATCGTCAACAGCAGGGATGATGAAATTCCAAAATAATAATAATAGCTGGAGTGTCGTCAGCGGATTGACGACGGCTGTTCGGATTATTTCTGCACTTGATACATCGTTGGTATTTGTTGACGGCAGTTCAGTAAAATCTTTGAATGCCGCGAACGCAGTCTCGCAGATCGCCAGCGGTATTCCGGCGGCGGTATCAAGCGGCGTTGTTACGAAACGACGCGAAGTATTTTTAGGATATGTTTCTTCGGGAATTGGTTC
>JANONI010000119.1:0-4077 GCA_031420755.1 Bacteroidota bacterium
CAACGCCCGCCATCAGTACTAGTGAAAGAAAAAGGAAAACTTTCTGTTCATTTTTAGTAAATGCAAAATATTCCGACAGACGTTTGAGAAAATTCATTTATGGGCAGTTCTCAAAATTAGTTAATCAATGTCATTCTCTACCCTACGGGTCGTAGACGAGTCGTAGACCGAACGACCTGCCCGCTCAACGAGTCGAGTCTTCGACCAGCGGTCAGGCGGGAGTGAGGAATCTCGCTTTTAATTTTGCCTACGGCTCGTAGAGAGTTGAAAAACAAAATTGCTTTTCTACGAGACCGTAGATCGACAAAAAATGTTTCGTCCCGTTGGAATTCCTTTGGAGCAATGACATTGAACGAAAGTTTTTCAGATGTTTCTACTACAAATCTACTACAATTTTGTCCTTTGATAAAAGAGCAAAATATCGTATTTTTGTATTGTCAAGAACATAGATTCAGAAATAAATGATGTTGCGAAAAGGAGACGATGGAGATAGAACAGTTATTTTTACAGTTGGAAGAAGAGCTGGCACAAGCGTTACTGAAAAAAGACCCCGAACCGCTTTACAGAATACTCGACGAAGGATATATCCTCACCAACGCAATCGGCAGTATTAAAACAAAAGAACAGACGATCAATAAATTTCACCATTCCGTGGATGAGTTTTCGTTCTTTTCCGTGACGAACGGCGATCTCCGCGTACGATTGTACGGCGATGCCGCAGTTGTTACCGGTACGCAGGTTCAACACGCAACCAAGCACGATCAGTTAGTGTTCGTAAAACTTCGTTTCACTTCAATGTATGCCAAACGTGAAGGAAACTGGAAATTGGTTGCCGGACATAAATCGGAAACAGAAAAATAATCGGTCATTAGTTTTTGTAGAGCAAGACAAAAATACGTACTATGAGGTAGATTTTTCGTAGCTGCTCAGAAACTATTATTTGGGATGAATTTGAAATTTGTCTACCGACGATACTACCCAACCTTGCGAAGGTTATGAAAGAGTTTTGGTCAAACCTTCGTAAGGTTTTTTCTCAAAAGTCAGTGAATTTAAACCAATATTTTTTACGCTGAATCATTTCGATTTTTCACCAACAGAGAAAGTCCTATGAATATCCTGTTAACAATTCCGTTATTCTTGTTTCAATTAACGCCGTTTCCCGATGCATTGAAATTCATCACCGCTGAAAAACTCCGGTCGCACATAGCTGTTCTTGCTCATGATTCGCTTGAAGGGCGCGGTCCATCTTCTATTGGCGATAAAAAAGCAACAGCATATATTGTCTCTCAATTCAAAAAATTCGGATTAAAACCTGCCGGAGAAAAAGGAAGTTATCTTCAGAAAGTTCCTCTGGTCGGTGTGACTGTTGATAAAGCTACAACATTGAAGATTGGTAACGCTCAGCAGCAGATTGAACTTGCATATTCAACGGATTTTGTGGCAACAACAGGAACCTACGAACCGTTGATCGAATTTCATAATGCAGAATTGGTATTTGTCGGCTACGGAATTGTCGCTCCGGAACAGCAATGGAATGATTACAAGGATGTTGATGTTCGCGGAAAAATTCTGGTGATGTTGAATAACGATCCTTCTTCCGATGATCCGAAATTTTTTGCGGGAAAAGGGAGAACGTATTACGGACGATGGACGTATAAATATGAGATCGCTGCGGAAAAGGGAGCATTGGGAGCAATTGTCATTCACACAACGCCATCCGCAGGATATCGGTATGAAGTTATCCAAAATTCCTGGAGCAGAGAGATGTTCGATCTAGATATGCGTTCTACTTCCAGTGGATTAAAATTAAAAGCGTGGACAACAGAAGACGCAACGAGAAAATATATTCAGCTTGCCGGATTTAATCTTGATTCATTGACTGCAATGGCGCAATACAGTTCATTCAAGCCGATTCCGCTTGGTATTACATTGAACGGAACTATGAAGTCTGTGGTGAAAAGAATTGAGACGAACAATATCATCGGTAAAGTGGAAGGGAGCGATCCGTTATTAAAAGATCAGTACGTAATCTTTACTGCGCACTACGATCATTTTGGTATTGGAAGACCGATCAACGGAGATTCGATCTATAATGGCGCGCTTGATAACGCTTCAGGAACATCGTTGATGTTGAATCTTGCTGAAACATTTTCTTCTTTAAAAGCAAAACCGAAACGATCTATGTTATTTGCAGCAGTTGCCGCGGAAGAACAAGGATTACTCGGATCAAAATATTTTGCAAATAATCCTACCGTTCCCGCAAAGAAGATCGCCGCAAATATCAATACCGATGTCATTAATGTTGTCGGGCGAACGTCCGATATTTCATTTCAAGGAAGTGATCGTTCTTCGCTGGGAAATGATCTTGCTGTGATCGCCAAAGAAATGGATCTGATTGTGAAACCGGATCCTGCACCGGAGCAAGGGGGCTTCTATCGCAGCGATCATTTTAGTTTTGCAAAGGTCGGCATTCCGGCAATGTCGATGGGTGGCGGAAGAGAAGTGATTGGCGTTGATACAGCAGTTGTGCGTATCATGCGTGAGCGCGGTGGAAAAAATTATCACCAGCCGAGCGATGAAATTAGCGACGATTGGAATTACGATGGAGCACTGCAGCAAGCGGAATTGGTGATTCGTTTGGCGTGGAGAGTTGCGAATATTATTGAGATGCCGTATTGGAACAGCGGCGATCAATTTGAATTGGTGAGAAAAAAATCGTTAGAAGAAGAATAATTATAAATTGAATTCCAATTGCTCTCTGTGGGGAGCATATTCACATTCTTTGCTGCAGGAACGGAAAGTTTTTTTCTCGCAATCTTCACATTGAAAATGCTGATTGTGGCAGTCGATGTTTGCGCAGTTGATGTATCTGTCGCACTGTTTGCCGCAATAGATGCACTTTGTTAATACGGTATATTCTTCCGTATGGTTGATAGGAACAGCAACACGCTGATCGAACACATAACATAATCCTTCCCACAATTTTCCTTTTATGTTCTCATCTTTTCCGTAGGTTACAATGCCGCCTTGAAGTTGTGCAACATGCCCAAATCCTTCGCTCTTCATAAACGCAGTTAATTTTTCACAGCGAATTCCTCCGGTACAATAGGTGAGGATCGTTTTATCTTTATACGCGGAAAGATTTTCTCGAATCCAAAAAGGAAAATCGCGGAATGATTTTACCGGAGGGCGGATGGCATTTTTGAAATGTCCGAGATCGTATTCGTAATCTGTTCTGCCGTCCAAAATAAGAACATCATCCCGCTGCATCATGTCATACCATTCTTCCGGTGAAAGATATTGGCCGGTTTGTTTCAACGGATTTCCATTTTCGCCGGCGCGAAATGTTACCAATTCTTCTTTTGCACGGACAAATAATTTATCGAAGACATGTCCGTCGGTCTCATCGATCTTGAACTGCATATCGGCAAACCGTTCATCCATTTGCAGCGTGGTAATGTAACATTCGGTCTGTTCAACAGTTCCGGACAATGTTCCGTTGATCCCTTCGGGAGAGATGAGGATTCTTCCTTTTATTCCTAATTGCCAGCATACATGGAGATGGTGCTGTGCAAACAGCGCAAATCCTTGAATAGGGACGAACTTATAGAACAGCATCACGCGATGCGAAGCTCGAAGAGTCCTTCGGACATGCCTTGCATATGGTTTTGATAAATTCACAACTTAATGTACGAAAAAATAAATTCAGTGGAAAATTGACAATGAACAGTGGACAATGAAAATAAAACCATTGTCAATTTTCAATTATTTATTCTCACTTGCTGTTTTACATATTCAACAACAATCATCGCATCGTTGATCGGATCAACGGAAGGGGAAGTGAAATTTGCATCAAGACGTGCGGCAAGACGTTCAATTGCGAAATGGACATTATCCGGGAGAGCTGTATCATCTATTGCGGATTGTATCAATCTGATAAAATCTTCGGATGACTGGTGATAGAATTGCTGAAGCGAAATTCCGGCAATGCGCCGCGCAATCGTGCGTGTGCGTCCCGGATTTTCATTCGGTTGGATGCGTTGCAATTCGGTTTCGATGTGGAGGAGCCAGTTCATA
>JANONI010000120.1:0-6685 GCA_031420755.1 Bacteroidota bacterium
TACGTGGATTAAAATGGAGGTTGTTGACGAAGGAATGTATAAAATTGATGCGAGCTATTTACGATCCGTTGGAATTGAACCTTCTTCGCTTTCTTCAATAACTGATGTTAAGATATTTGGTGCTGATGGAAGAAATATTCCAGAAAGTTTGAGCGCAACTCGTCCCGCCGATATTCCGCAGCTTGCGGTTGAATACGTCGATAATAATTCCAATGCAAAATTTGATAATGATGATTATGTTCTATTTTATGGACAAGGAATTAATGGCTGGAATTATAATCGCGCAGACAAAGAATTTGTTCATTATGTGAACCCATATACATTTAGTAATTATTATTTTTTAACCGCAGGAACAACAGCTCCGATCAAACGGATTCAAAATGTGAATGTTTCTTTTCCATTGAGTGCAAAGGTTACGCAAACACTTGGCAAAGTTTTTTTTGACGAAGAAAAATACAATTTCAATCAATCGGGACAATTATGGTTCAGTTCCCCGATGAATGCCGGCGAAACAAAAACCATCATTAATAAACTTCCTGGTTTGGCTGCTAGTACATCTGTTCTATACAAGTATAAATTATATTCACGAGCAACTGCAACAGCTTCATTTCTAATGGATGAATCAGGAGAATCAATAGGCGCGCCAACTATTACGGGAATGTCTGAATATCTATTAAATGATGTGCAATATATATTTGCTCATCCATTAGAAAGCCAAGCAACAATTATTCCCAAATTAATAACCGAACAACGAAGTAGGATCAATATTAAATACTCGGTTACCAGTTCTGTCGCACAAGGATTTATTGATTGGGTTAGAATTTTTTACAGACAAGATCTGACGGCATTGAATAATAATGACTTGATTTTGTTCGACTCTCCTGATACAAGCGGGACGGTTGAATTTGCACTCAAAGAATTTAGTAAAAGTGAAATAAATATTTATGAAGTTTCAGATGCAAATAATGTTAGAAAAATGACACCTCGTTTTAATGAAACTGTCGGCGTTGCAGTCTTTGGTGATGTACTGATTTCCGGTTCAATAAAAAGATATTGGGCGGGAACAACATCGAAATACCTTTCTCCCAAATCAGCGGTGAAAATTCCGAATTCAAATCTTCACGGTTACAATGGCGCGGAATTTATCATTATCACTCACAATGATTTTAAGAGCGAAGCAGTTCGCCTAAAAGCTCATAAAGAAAGTTTACCGGGATCAAAAAAACTGAATGCTGTAGTTGTTGATGTTGATACAATTTATAACGAGTTCGGTATTGGAATGCCTGATCCGGTTGCTCTTAGAGACTTTTTACGGTACGCAGTAAATAATTGGACAGTAAAACCGAAATATGTTTTATTTTTTGGCGATGCCAGTTATGATTTTCGATCAGTTCTGAAGAACGATAGATCGTGGGTTCCGACATTTCAAACCGTGGAGTCGAATGATAAAATTAATTCATATAGCAATGAAGATTTTTTTTCATACTTGGATCCTAATAGTCCCACCAATGTAAGCATTGCTCATGGCCGTCTTACGCCGAGATCGTCGGAACAAGCAAGAGTGCTTGTGGATAGAATTATCCAATATGAAGCAAAACCAACTCGTGGAACGTGGAAGAATGTTATCACTATTGTTGCGGACGATCTTTGGACTCCCGGTGGCAACGAATCTGATCACACAATTCAAGCTGAAGATCTTGTATTGATTACGCCCAAAGATTTTGAAGTGAAAAGGATTTACGCAGAAACATATCCGCTTGTTTTCACATCCGCCGGACGAAGAAAACCGGACGCACGGCAGGCGATTCTCGACAACGTAAATAAAGGAACATTGATCTTGAATTTTATCGGTCATGGAAATCCAAAAGTATGGACCCACGAAAGTATTTTAACGCTTGATGATGTGCGAAGTCAATTTACCAACAGCGATAAACCCACTTTTATTGTTGCCGCAACATGTGATTGGGGAAGATTTGATGAAGCGGGCGACCCCAGCTCTGCCGAAGAAGCAGTGTTGAATCCAAAAGGAGGAGCGATAGGCGTACTCAGTGCTACACGAGCTGTCTATTCGAGAGAAAATGCTGAAACGAATCGACAATTTTATTCTAAGCTATTCTCAAATACATCTTCCATTCGATTGGGTGACGCGTATTTACTTGCTAAAAATGCGCTTGGCAATGATCAATTTTCACTTATCAACAAACAAAAATATTTTCTTTTGGGTGACCCGACATTGCGTCTTGGCGTACCGGAAGGTACATTTAGTATTGATTCGCTTCTCAATGAATCAATGGCGGTTGCAGATACACTTCGTGCGTTAGAGAAGATCACGATTAAAGGAGCCGTGAGAGATTCGGTAAATGCAATTGACGTGAATTACAACGGTACGGTATTGATTAATGTTCATGATGCAGATGTTAAAAAAACTATTCCAACAATTCCGGGATTCTGGTATGACGAAAATGGCGGCGTCATTTATAAAGGCGAAGCGACGGTTCGGAATGGAATTGCGAGCGCATCGTTCATTGTTCCCAAAGATATTGCCTATGAAAATAAGAATGGTCGTCTGACGGTATATTTTTCTAACGTACAATCCGATGGACGAGGGTACACGAAGAATTTTATTGTAGGCGGAACGAATAAAAATTTTCAACCGGATTCTTTAGGACCGGTAATACAGATATTTTTTGACAACACAAATTTTCGGTCCGGCGATGTTGTGAATGAGAATCCAGTATTGATTGTGAGTTTGAACGACAGCAGTGGAATCAATTCTTCTGCAAACAGCATAGGTCACCGGTTAGAAGCGTGGATAGACGGCAGTACAAAAAGTATCGATCTTACGGAAACGTATAAGGGAGATGTCGATAGTTATCAACAGGGGAAAGCAGAATACCCATTGTCCGGGCTTTCTCAAGGAAGTCACTCTATTAAAGTACGTGCGTGGGATGCTCATAATAATTCATCATCCGCCGAATTGTATTTTGTTGTTGCAACAAGCGGCGGACTTTCTATTCAGCAATTATATAATTTTCCGAATCCTGTATCGACTACAACATCGTTTACATTTCAACACAATCAACTTTCTCCGATTGATGTAACAATTCATATCTACACTGTTGCAGGCCGCCGTATTCATACAATAGAACAATTTGGAGTAGGGGGGCGATTTGTAAAGATCAATTGGAACAGACGCGACAGCGATGGAGACGAAATTGGAAATGGAATTTACTTTTACAAAGTGATAGCCAAAACAATGGATGGTAAGTTCACGAGTGAAGCGATCGGTAAATTAGCGGTGGTGCGGTAATTCTTCAGAAGTGGTCTCAAAAATATCTGATCACTGTCATTTCGATCCAGACGTTTTTTGTCGGGAAAGAAATCTTGTTTTACTCTCAAGAATGAGGACGAGATTCCTCACTCGTCCCTTCGGGACTTCGTTCGGTCTACGACTCGTAGAGAATGACAAATAAAAATTATTAACTATATTTATCAGAAAGAATCAATAAGGAGTTTTATATGAAAAAGATGTTACGTGCAGTTGGCGTGTTGGTACTGTTCTTTGGTGTTATCCAAACGATGGTTGCGCAGCCAGGTTCTACGGCTGTTCCGTTCTTGATGATCTCTCCAAATTCAAGGGCAGGCGGAATGGGAGAAGCCGGAACGGGAATTGCCGATGATGCTGCTTCGATCCATTGGAATCCTGCAGGTCTTGCATTTCAAAAAGGGGGCGAAATCAGTATCACGCATGCCAACTGGCTGCCGCAGTTCAGGCTTTCAGATTTATTCTACGATTATTTCAATATCAAGCAAGAGATGCCGGAGTATGGCGGAACCTTTGCTGCAAGCATTACATATCTTAATCTTGGAGAATTTGTTGTTACAACAGACAAAGGACCGGAACCGGTTGATAAGTTCAAAGGTTTTGAAGTTGCAGTAACTTTGGGTTATGGAACTCAAATTACGGAAGACATTGGGATTGGAACAAATCTTCGATTTATCAACAGTAGTCTGTCGCCAATTGGTACCGGACAAGAAAAAGGAACTGGTATCGCAAATAATTTTAGTTTTGATATCGGTTTTTTATACAGACCGAAATCTTTGGTTCTCCCGTTTTTAGATGAAGATATCGGCAATCAGTTCAGTGTTGGTGTTAATCTTACCAACCTTGGACCAAAGGTAACATACATTGATGCTGCTCAGGCAGATCCGATGCCGACGCAATTGAGAGTTGGATTCGGAATTATTCCCATGAAAGATGAATTTAACAGTTTGACGATTGCAGTCGATTTTGCAAAATTATTAGTGTACAGAACACCGAACGGTGCTTCGCATGAACTTCCAAAATCATTGATCACATCATTCACCAATAATTCATTCGATAACAATCTGAAGTTTATCAACACTTCACTTGGGATGGAATACTGGTACGATAAAAAAGTTGCATTGCGTATGGGATATTTCTTTGAGGACCCAAAGAATGGAAATCGAAATTTTATGACGTTTGGCGCTGGTCTTCGATATGATATTTACGGATTTGATTTCAGCTATATTTCTTCCAAAGAAGAAAACCACCCGTTGTCCGAGACCCTTCGCTTTACTCTGCTTATTCTTTGGAATGAAGCAATGTGAGTTATTCCCCGTTCCCTCTGAAGTCACGGGTGTTTTTTTTCCGTGTATTCAGAGGGAATATAGTTTCAATTTCATATCCGTGCCGACATGACAACTAAAATTCTTCTCGCAGCAGCTTTTCTTTTTCAGATTCTCTTGTCGCAAAAACTTTCTCATCCGTTGCGCGCCGAATCTTCGGACAATATTTTACGAAAATCAAATTCGACTGCATCGTTTCCCGACACTGTAAAAATCATTGCGATTCTCGTTCAGTTCCAACCGGACACCGATCCTCGCACTTCCGGCGACGGACGATTTGATCTCTCGCCGGCTACAGAACGAATTATTGATTCACCGCCGCATGATTCCGCATATTTTGCAGATCATTTTGTATTTGCTCAAAATTATTATTCAAAAGCATCGAATGGGAAACAACATATTTCGACAATGGTGTTTGGGAAAGTAATAACATTGAAGAAACAGATGAAAGAGTATGCGCCGGTGAATAGTAATCTTCCATTAGTGGAGATGATTAAAGAAGCGTGGTATACTGTAGATTCGTTGTATCCGGGAGAAATTCCATTTCAACAATATTCACTGTTCACGGTGTTTCACGCCGGCGTGGGAAAAGATATTGACCTTCGCGCTTCGCTTGGTTATGATCCGACTCCGCTTGATATTCCTTCACTCTATTTTAGTTTATCTTCCTTTCAAAAATTATTGGGAAATTCGTTCGATGGAATTTCGTTAAAAAATTCTTCATTTAAGATTCCAAATTCTGTTGTATTGCCCGAAACTGAAGTGCGAAGAATTAGCAGCGACTTTGTTTTGGAACTGAGTATTAACGGATTGCTTATTGCAAGCATCGGAAGTCATTTAGGTCTGCCTGATCTATTCGATACAAAAACAGGAAAGACTGCAATCGGACGTTTTGGGCTGATGGATGGACAATCGATTTTTAGTTTTTCTGGAATTTGTCCGCCTGAGCCGAGTGCGTGGGAAAAAATATATTTAGGATGGACAACGCCAATTGAAGTATTTGGAACTAAAACTCTTAATGTTCCGGCAGTTGGTTTATATTCTACGGGAAACGATACGATCTATAAAATCCCGATCAGTGCTAAGGAATATTATCTTGTTGAAAATCGAAATCGTGATGCAAAAGAAAATGGACATTCTATTTCGATGAAATGGAATGGACAGATAATTACGAAACAGTTTACTACCGATGAAAAATATTTTTCCAATACGAATATCGATTCGGTGTTTGGCGTTGTTGTTGATGTGGATGAACTTGATTGGAGTCTGCCCGGAATCATCAATGATAAGAATAATTATCGCGGCGGCATTCTTGTGTGGCATATCGATGAAACGATCATCGAAAAAAATATTGCTGCCAATACCATCAATGCTGATCCAAAAAAACGAGGCATCGATTTGGAAGAAGCAGACGGATCGCAGGACATCGGTCAATCGTATGATTTTGGACATCCTGCTTCGGGGAGTGAAGATGGATCGCCGATTGATTATTGGTTCCGCGGAAATATTTTTCCGAATTACAAAAATGAATTTTCCGAGAACACCAATCCAAATTCTTTATCGAACACCTACGCAAAATCGCATATAACGCTCAAGAATTTTTCGCTAACTTCTCCGCGGATGACGTTTGAAGCAAATGTCGGCGATGCTGATATTCAATTGGTAAAGATTATAGACGAGTTTTCACCATTTAAGAATAACCACCATAAACCTTTGATCGATGATGTAGATAGGAATGGGAAACAAGATTTTATTTATTTGAACAATGATTCGATTTTTGTCTTTCGTGATAATTTCAAATCACTTTATAATGATACTTCAGGATTTTTTACGAAAAGTAAATATGCATCTTCGATTATTGAAAATTTTTTCGGAAATAATAAAAAATCACTGGCAACAGTTAGTGATACTCGGTATGAAATTAGAAGTTTATCCTACCCCGACACGACCACTATTAGTATTCAAACAGATACTACAATTACAACCCCGGTTCATTCGTATCAGAATAAAATTTTTGTTGGTAAGGCAAATGGTG
>JANONI010000121.1:0-15288 GCA_031420755.1 Bacteroidota bacterium
GTAACAGATATTGCAACTAACTCAAAAGTATTTACCGATAGTCCAACAGGGAACTATTTACCAAACAGCGATAATTCACTCACACTTATCTCCCCAATCGATCTTTCACTGTATCAATACGCCGAATTGAAATTTCAAACGAAATGGTCAATTGAATCGACATGGGATTTTGGAACTGTTGAAGTATCAACAAATGGCGGAACGAGTTGGACTTCTCTCGGAACGCAACTTTCACGCAAAGGTTCCGGAAGAAACGGCAGCAAACAGCCGGCAACATCATTTGGATATGACGCATTCGTTCCCGGATTGACGTGGATTGAACAAACCGCTGATCTCACGCCATACGCTGGCAAGCAAATTAAAATTCGTTTTCGTTTTGCCAGTGATGGAGCAAATCAACGCGACGGCTGGTATGTTGATGATATTCGCGTATTGGGTTACAAATCATCACCAAATTCTGTTGAAAGAATTACATCACCATATTCATTATCTCAAAATTTTCCAAATCCATTCAATCCTTCAACTGTTATAAATTTTTCTATAGAAAAACCAAACAACACTTCACTCCGAATTTACGATGTCTTAGGGAAAGAAATAGCCGTACTGGTTAATCAATTTTCGGAAGCGGGCATCTATTCAATTAATTTTGACGTAAAACAGTTGTCTAGCGGGATTTATTTTTATAGATTAATATCAGGAAATTATAATTCAATTAAAAAAATGACCGTATTAAAATGATGAATACCATTGATGTTCCAAACTTTCGAATGAGTCCTGTTGTTGATCAAGTTGGAGTTGAAGAGCGCGTTGCACGATTCACTTCCCGAAGCATTAAAAAATCTTCGAAACTTCAAGCGCTGAAACTTGCGTTGAATATGATCGATCTGACTACGCTTGAAGGAAAAGACACTCAAGGCAAAGTAAAACAAATGTGTTACAAAGCCGCGCATATGTGCGACCAACTTCCGGATATTCCTGCCGTTGCAGCGGTCTGCGTTTATCCAACTCACGTTCGCACTGCCAAGGCAGCGCTTGTAGGTACAGGAATAAAAGTCGCGTCCGTTGCAACCGCATTCCCAAGCGGAAATACAACCCGCGAGATAAAACTTTCCGACACGCGATTTGCGGTTGATGAAGGAGCCGATGAAATTGATATGGTAATTTCTCGCGGAGAATTTTTGGAAGGAAACTATAGTTTTGTATTCGATGAGATTTCGGCAATCAAAGAAGCGTGCGGTTCTTCCAGATTAAAAGTGATTTTGGAAACGGGAGAACTTTCCACTCTCGATAATATTCGCAGAGCAAGCGATATTGCCATTTACGCCGGCGCAGATTTCATTAAAACATCCACGGGAAAGATTCAGCCTGCGGCAACAATGCCGGTAACACTTGTTATGCTTCAAGCAATAAAAGATTATTATTATAAAACAGGAAAAATGATCGGAATGAAACCTGCCGGCGGAATCTCAACATCAAAATTAGCAATCCATTATTTGGTGATGGTTCACGAAACACTCGGCGATCAATGGATGACAAACGAATGGTTCCGGTTTGGTGCAAGCAGCTTGGCAAACGATATTTTGATGCAGATCGCAAAAGAAAAATATGGAATGTATCAGGGAAAAGATTATTTCTCGAATGATTAAGTGCGATTCACTTCCAACAATGAACGCACAATATAATTCAATATTTGTGACTCAATCTAAAAAGTGAGTCGCACTTAAAAAAGACCACTATGAATAAAACAGAAACATCCGAACAAACAAAAACTGATTTGAGTTTTTTCAACGACTGGAAATATGCTCCGGCACCCGAAAGTAAAGACCATATTCAATTAAAAAAACAATATGGACTTTTTATCAATGGAGAGTTCGTTCAACCGTTGAGCAAACGATATTTCGATACGATCAATCCTGCAACAGAAGAAAAGATCGCAGAGATCGCAGAAGCAGATGAAAAAGATGTTGACCTTGCTGTACATGCCGCTTCGAAAGCATACAACAGCGTGTGGAAGAAAATGCCTGGCAAAGAGCGAGCGAAATACATTTATCGAATCGCACGGATGATCCAGGAACGGGCAAGAGAATTTGCAGTGATCGAAACTATGGATGGCGGCAAACCGATCCGCGAATCAAGAGATATTGATGTTCCGCTTGCAGCAAATCATTTTTTCTATTACGCCGGCTGGGCTGATAAATTACAGTACGCATTCCCGAATCGAAATCCGCAATCACTTGGCGTTGCCGGACAAATTATTCCGTGGAATTTTCCTTTATTGATGGCGGCGTGGAAAATTGCGCCAGCACTTGCAACCGGAAATACAGTGGTTCTTAAACCGGCAGAAACAACTTCTCTTACCGCATTAAAACTTGCTGAAATTATTGCTGAAAGCGGATTACCGGAAGGTGTCGTAAATATCATTACCGGATTTGGAAAAACCGGCGCGGCAATCGTCAATCATCCAGCAGTAAATAAAATTGCATTCACCGGAAGCACCGATGTCGGCAAGATTATCCAAAAAGCAATTGCGGGAACTTCAAAAAGAATTACTCTTGAACTCGGCGGTAAAGCAGCGAACATTGTTTTTGATGACGCGCCGATTGATCAAGCAGTGGAAGGAATTGTAAACGGTATTTTCTTCAATCAAGGTCATGTGTGTTGCGCGGGTTCGAGATTATTGGTGCAGGAAGGTGTTGCCGATATTGTCATTCGAAAATTGAAAGACCGAATGGAAACACTCATTGTCGGTGATCCGCTGGACAAGAACACAGATATTGGCGCGATCAATTCCAAGGAACAGTTGTTGAAAATCCATGAGTATATCAAAATCGGTATCAATGAAGGAGCAGAGCTTTATCAAAGTTCCTGCTCGCTTCCTAATAAAGGATATTTTTGCAAACCGACATTATTCCTGAATACATCGCAATCACATCGTTTGGTTCAAGAAGAAATCTTTGGACCAGTTTTGGCGGTGCAAACATTCCGTACGGTTGAAGAAGCAATTGAAAAAGCAAACAACATCCCGTTCGGTCTTTCCGCAGGAATTTGGACGGATAAAGGATCTAAAATTTTTAATCTTACAACAAAAATGCGCGCAGGAGTTGTGTGGGCAAATACATTTAACAAGTTCGATCCAACATCGCCATTCGGCGGATACAAAGAAAGCGGCTTCGGACGCGAAGGCGGTTTACACGGACTTCTTCCCTATTTAAATTTATAATATTACGGAATATAATAATGTCACGAGTTGAAATTTTAAAGACATACAAAATCTACATTGGCGGACAATTTCCGCGCACTGAAAGCGGAAGATATTATCCGCTGACGAATAAAAAAAATGTTCCGATAGCAAACATCAGTCTTTGTTCGCGAAAAGATTTTCGGAATGCTGTTGTGGCGGCACGATCGGCATTTGGCGGTTGGTCTTCGCGTGCGGCGTTCAACCGTGGACAAATACTTTATCGCGTAGCCGAAATGATGGAAGGACGTAAAGATCAATTTATCAACGAATTGATTCTTCAAGGGAGCACGCAAAAATCCGCTGAAGCGGAGGTAACAATGGCGATAGACAGACTTGTGTATTACAGCGGCTGGTGTGATAAATACATCCAAGTGTTCGGAACTGTGAATCCTGTTGCGTCATCACATTTTAATTTTTCGGTTCCTGAACCGACCGGTGTTGTAGCAATGATTGCACCAGAAGAGAGTTCGTTATTAGGTTTACTCTCCATTATTGCCCCTTGCATTGCCGGCGGAAACACCTGTGTTGTGCTTGCCTCACACAGTAAGCCGCTTTGTTCTGTAACATTCGCCGAAATTCTTGCAACGTCCGATGTTCCTGGAGGAGTTGTGAATATTCTCACCGGAACAAGCAGCGAACTGAATGCATATTTTTCTAATCACATGGATGTGAATGCAGTTGTATTTTGCAGAGATAATGCCGATGAGAAAAAAATAACCGCACAAAATTCTGCGTTGAATGTTAAACGTACATTTTTTTGGAATAATGATTGGAGAAAATTAGAGAACGAGAATCCTTATTTAATACTTGATTTGCAGGAGATCAAAACAACGTGGCATCCAATTGAAAATATCGGAACAGCGGGAGCGAAATATTAAAACGGTATGTTCCATATTTTTTATTCTTGCACTCTCTAGTCTTTGCATAGGATGTTCGTCTTCGAATGAAGCAGCGGATGATGAATATCTTACCGAGACCAATAATAGGGATTCAGTACAAGTTGAAACGCCTGTGGTTCAAAAAAAAACAGAGAAACCTGTCAAGAAAACTGCACACACAAACCAACAATTTTCGGTTCAAGCAGATACACTTGATGTAAAGTCGAAACAAAAAAACAGAGTCCAATCGTCTATTTCTGTAAAATCATCCGCACCAAAAAAGTTTTATACCGTTGAGATTGGTGCGTTTCGGCTGCAAAGCAATGTGCGAAGGCATCAAGAACAATTGGCAAAACGGTTCAACATTCCGGTAACAGTATTTCTTGATACCACAATTCGTCTTACTCGTGTGTGCGTTGGAAATTTCTCTTCGAAAAAATCAGCGAACGATTTTTTACTGATGATGAAAAAACAATACCCAAAAGATTATCCTGATCCATGGATTTCACAATTGACCAAATGAAATACTTACCGATTCAATTATTCGTTTTCCTGTTCGTCTGTTCAGCATCAATGGACGCTCAATCTTCCTTTGGTTCGGATTCAATAAATGAACCACGGAAAGAACGATTAAGCACGTTTGAACGTTCATTCAAACCGTCGTTTTATGATACTGAAGTATATCTTTATGGAAAGAATGATTCTGCGAGGACATTTGGAAAAGCGATTGACCAATTGACTGCGGCTCCGCCGGAAACATTGCAAGGATTCCGGATTCAGATTCTTGCAACAAATAATTTTGACGAAGCGAATGTAACCCGCAATACATTCGGTCTAATGTTTCCTAATCTGTGGATGTATCTGGTATTTGAAGCACCGACATACAAAATCCGTGTCGGCGACTTTGCGAACAGAGGTGAAGCCAAAAAATTGCTTGACCAATTCCAATCGCAAGGATATAAAACCGCTTGGATCGTTCCTGACAGAATTATAAAAAAACAACCGCCGAAACCGCCCATCCCCGCAGCAATTGATAGTACTTCAATCAGAAATTGATTATTTCGCTTTAAAGATCACTCCGTCAACAGGCCAGCGTGCGCGAACACGAATGGTATCCTGATAATGAGAGAATTGTTCTGCACGAACGAATGGAAATACTTTTCCGGCATCATTCATCCGATTCTTGTTGATATCATCGAACGCTTTCAATGTGTAACGCCCTTCGGGAAGCTGCGTAAACAAAAATTTTCCTGACTCGGAGACTTTTGTTATTAAAGTCGGCTGTTTCTTATCATTGCTATTTTGTGCTTCGATGATTGAGAACGTACTGCCGAAACCCGCAAAACTTCCCTCAATGCTTCCATAATTTTCCGGATCGTTTACCGCAAATGTAAATTTAGTAACACTGTCTTTCCGAAAATTGGAAAATGGATCTTTCAATTCGTTCCAACGCAAATGCAAAACATAACGTTCATTCGCCAGAAGTTTTGATTTCGGTCTCACTGAAAATGCTGCTGTGGTTACCAATGTAATCTGCACTGGAATTTGCACACTATCCTTTTTACGAGATAGTGAAATTGCCGAATCCTTTATTGGCTGTTGAAGCACATCGGAAAATTCAAAGATCAACTCGTCTGCAGGGAATATTGTCGAAGTCGAATCTTTTACTGTTGAAAATACGATTGATGGCGGAATAGTATCATGTACCTTTGAACCCGTAAACTGTTTTACCTGAGCAATAGGATTAATGACAAATCCGGATTTGTCCTTCACTCCATTCACCTTTAATACATACAACGTATCAGCAGTTTGTTTCTCCGTAACAACGGTAAATAAATTAAATTGGTTGTTCAGTGGAAAATAATTCAATACTAATAATGCTTTTTGACCGGCAGTATCAAGAATTTGAAAGTTTTTTACCGAAATTGACGAGGAATCCAGCGGTTCACTAAACTGAACTGCTATGTGACGATTATCGGTTGACTGCACGGAGATAATTCTCGGAGGTGTCGTATCTTCTTTTGCGATGATGAATTTAATTCCGGTCTTCAATGAATCGGTAGTTGTAATCAACACATCATCGGTTGTTCCTGCTGCATCCGTTTCAGAATCATACAATAAATTCCTATATTCATCCCGAATTGCAAACAGGCGGTATTTTCCTGCCGCTAAATTTATTAATTCAAAATCTCCCGATTTCCCTGTCTGTGTCAGATAATCAGGTTTTGAAATTGCAGGATTCAACGTATCGGCATTGATATCATTCAAGCGATAAGAAAAGATCAGCACTCCATCCGGTTTTTCATCAAACACTTTCCCGATGATTGCTCCATTATCAATCTTTGCTCCGGTTGAGAAAGAAATTGAAAATGTTTTTGCCATTCTATTCCCTGCACGAACATCCACAACATCCGTTCCCACAGAAACAACGTATGTTGTATTCTTTCGTAATTCCTGATTGAACAAAATCGTTAACTCGGTACCGCTCCAATCGTACTCCGCATTTTCTATCGTTGGAGAAATAAATACGGCACCTTCAACAGAACGCCGATCAACGTATTCATTAAATTCAAGAACAATGCTATTGCCGGTATAATTAATTGAATTCGGTGCTGGAAAAACTGAAATAATTTCAGGCGGTGTCGAGTCTACTGGACCACCTTCGGGAAGGCGCTGCCCGGCGCATCCAATAAGTAATACTATTATGGCAAATATCATAAAGTGTTTCATATACATAAGTATAGGAATATTTCACTTTAATAAAAATATTGAATTTCATTCAAGAGATAATTACATTGTAGTATGATATATTGATACAGTTGAACAACATTTTTGTAAAATTTATTGTTAGACACTATACCAACTCTTCAATATATTGAAATGGAGAACCAATGACGCGACAGAACATTTTTTTTGTAATGCTCACTTTTCTGTTCATCCCGGCAACACTTTTTTCCGGCGAACGACCGACGTATCAATTTCTGCAAAGCGATGTAAGCGCGCGCGCTTCTGCAATGGCGGGCAGTTTCGTTTCAATGACCGGTGATCCGGCAGGAATGTTCTACAATCCGGCAACTATTGGAACCTCAACTTCTCCGCTTGCATCATTTGGATACACAAGTCATTTACTCGATTTTAAGGCTGGATTTGCGGCATACACGCAGGAAATTGAAGATATTGGTAGTGTCGGCGTTGGAGTAAATTATTTCAGTTTTGGAACGTTAAACGGATTCAATGACAAAGGACTTTCAACCGGAACGTTCAACGCCGGCGATATGGCGGTATCCATTTCACTCGCACGACCATTTGAAGAGAACCTTTATTTCGGTATCACCGGAAAATTTATTTATTCATCTATTGCCGAAGCAAACTCATCGGCGCTCGCCGCCGACATTGGATTGTTATATTTGATTCCAGGCAATGATCCAATATCACTCGGAATTTCAATCGCAAACATCGGAAAGCAAATTGATCCATATATCAATACACAAGAATCACTTCCGTTCGAGATTAAAGTAGGTGGAACAATTAAACCGCAACATCTCCCGCTTCATCTCAATGTTAATTTTCATAAGTTGAACGAAGAACATAACTCATTTTTTGATACGTTCACATACTTTACTGTTGGCGGAGAGTTGACGCTAAGCAAAGCTCTTCGGTTTCGGTTTGGTTACAACAATGAACGCCGAAAGGAATTAAAGATCGGCACTTCCGCAGGAATGGCCGGATTTGCATTTGGCGGCGGTTTAGAGTTGAAGACCATCAGACTCGATTATAGTTTTACTTCGCTTGGGAAGATTGGCAGTATCAGCCGTATCACAATAGGTTTAGATGTGTAGTACTTATAGATAAGATTGCTCCAAAACACAAATCCCGCGCATCAAACGCGGGATTTTTATTTTCCAGAAGGGTTAAGATGTAGGACACCTCCCGCCAAAAAAACGGCGGACAAGCAAAGATGTCCTACATCTTCGCATTTTTTAATGCGGAAGAATACTTTTTAAAAGCATCGCACTTCCGTAATACATCATCATTCCAACAAAAACAACTATTGACAAAATCCTGTTCTCCGATCTATTGATTTCCGGAATTAAATCGCTTGCACTTACATACAATGCTGCGCCGGCAGAAAAAGCGAACGCATACCCTGTAATTTTGGGATCGACATTTTGGAGGAAAAAGATCATAAGGATGCCGAGCATTGTTGCACTAGCGATACCAACAGATGCTTTAAATGCCGTCTTTCGTGTTTGTTGCGAAGCAAGCATGATAGACGCAATGGTCAATCCTTCCGGAAATTTATGAAGAAGAATTGCAACGAAGATGAGAATCCCTAACGGAAGATCGTAATACATTCCAGAAGAGATTGCAAGACCGTCAAAGAATGCGTGAATAAACAATCCCCAAAAAGCAGAATAACTTGCAACTTTTGAAACCATGATGTGCGAATGTGTTTCTTCGCCAAAATGCAGATGTTCTACAATCGTATGTTCCACAAAATGGATGACACTAAATCCTATCAGCATCCACAAAGGAGCCGAATGACCGATATTCTCAATACTTTCCGGCAACAGATCAATCATCACCAATGCGAGTAAAAATCCTGCACCAAGAGCAATGAGATATTCCTGAATCTTCCGAGAGATGTCGCGTTTCCATGCCACAAATGCTCCGCCAAGTATTTCGGCAGCCGATGCAATAAGCCCGGCAAGGATAATATAAATCGTTACGTCGTTCATTGGAGATATGGCTTCTTAAGATATTGTTGTGATAGTTCGTATGAATTTTCAAATTTCTTCATCCGCTGTACTTTTTGGTATTGCATGATCGCATAATCCCGTTTCTGTTGTAGATCATAGATCATACCAATGCGTAAATTTGTCATTGTCATAAATGCAGAGCCATCATCTTTATCAACGACACGCGAAAGCTCATCGCACTGATAAAAATATTTTAACGCTTGATCGTTCTTGAAAAGATTCATTGAGATCATGCCGAGATAGTATGCCGCCTCACGTTTTGCAAAATTGTTGTATCCTCGATCATTTTTATCGCATCGTTCCATGATATCGGAAAACGCTACCAATGATTCTCCATATTTTGAAAGAACGAACGAGCTTCGTCCGACATAGCGATGAAACACCACATTGTTCGGGAATTGTTTTAAGAGCGATGTTGAAAGTTCGTACGCTTTTTCATACTGCCGTTCATAATTATAGCTGAGCTGAAGCAGAAAATATTTTGCCTCAAGTGAAGTAAACTTTGCTTTCTCCGATGCTTTTGTTAATTGTTCAATCCCCTTTTGTTTATCTCCGGCGGGGAAAAAAACCATCACTGGCTTAACAATAGGATATTTAGCAGGAATCGTTGCCGCGTAATAATTATAGATCCCAATTCCCAGAAGAATATCATAATTATCCGGTGCTATTTTGTATGCCTTTTGAACTATTGGAAGAGCTTGCCGACCGTTATTAGCTGCCTTCACCCAACTGCTCCGGTTTGCTCGTAATCGTCCCTGAAAACCCAATGCCCCTCCTTTGAAGAAGAGTGCGGCAATATCATTTTCGTTTACATTCAATATACTGTCGCACAATTCAATGACATCGTCCATCTTTTTAATAAAAATGTCATCGTTGGATTCATCGTCGATGGTCATCAAAATTTTCCACCAGTCGATCATTGCGAGAAAAAATTTTCCCGCAGGATGCGACGGATAATTTTTTGCCAACGAAGAAAATTCTACCTCAGCTTTTTCAAATTCAAGATTATAGACAGCATTAATTCCCCGTTGAGCCTGAGCATCAAAATCCGGTGACGTTATCCACTGCGACGATAAAACAGATGAACATAGAATTACTAAAAGAAAAGATCGTTTCACTTCATTCATTCTGTGATTTGAGGAATTTCTTGTGGTTGAGTTACCAATAATTGTTTCCGTTCTATTTTCCATTGTTCGTACTTCCACACACCTTCGGAAGGGATTATCCAATTCCACTTATAGATGAGCAATGTTCCACCAATCAGCATTACTGTTGCTAATGCGCCTCCTTCAGGACCAAACGCACCGCCGGTGAACCACTCCGGACCGGAAACAATCGCTTTGCCGATCTGTAATTTATCAGAAGTTGTTCCACTCACCGGAAACGAATAGATAAATCCTTGAAAAAAATTCCACGAAAAATGCAATCCTATTGGAAGCCACAACGCCGTTGTTTTAAAATACGCTATGGAAAGCCAAATTCCCGCAAGACCCACGTTGATAAGTCCGAACAACGAGACATTCGGGTTGCCGGAGTGTGCAGCTGCAAATAGTACTGCTATTGTTACTGTAGCAATAACTTTATTTGTTCCTTCAACAAACACTTGAAAAATATAGCCGCGGAAAAGAAACTCTTCGCCATATCCTACAGCAATGTAGAGCAGGATGCTGTTGAGAAAAATAATGAAACCTTGCTGAATAGTGACGTCTCGAAATTCGATATAAACCATTCCAAAGAAATATTCTATGAAAAAAATCAAGGACATCATTCCCGATCCAAGCAACGTTCCTTGAAAAAGCTCTTTGCCTGCATTCGATGACAATTTCAAACCAATGGAAATAAACGGACGCTTATCAACAAATCTCAGCATCAACCACGCAGCAAATGTTATCGCAAGATAAACGAAGAACTTTTGTGCGCCAGCAGAATTGATCGGTAGAAGCATTTTTATAAGATAGATTCCTGGAGTTGCAACAACAAAAATACACCCGGTTGCTATCAAGAGGAATAAACCAATTCTCCATCCCGCACGCATATAATCTAATTCGGGATTAATGAAAATATTTTTCATAATGACGGTAGGTCGGCATTAATGCCGACCTACCAAATATTATATTCTTTCCAACAAATAATTTCTCACCTTATCTATCGCAATACGTTCCTGTTTCATCGAATCACGATCACGAACTGTTACTGTTTGATCTTGCAATGTTTGTGAATCAATCGTAAAGCAATATGGCGTTCCAATTTCATCTTGTCTGCGATATCGGCGACCAATTGCTCCGCTGTCATCATAGAACACTCGGAAATATTTTTGCAGCTCTTTCGTCATTTTCTTTGCAATGTCATCCATTCCGTCGCGGTTCACAAGAGGAAGGATTGCAGCTTTCATCGGTGCAAGCTTAGGATGCAGATGAAGCACCGTACGCATTTCACCTGTCCCTTCGGGACCTTCCACCATTTCTTCATCATACGAAGCGCAGAGAAATGCCATAAATGAACGGCTCGCGCCAACCGATGTTTCGATAACGAATGGAACAAATTTCTCTTTCGATTGTTCATCGAAATACTTCATCGCTTTGCCGGAGAATTGCTCGTGCTGCGAAAGATCGAAATTCGTTCGGCTGTGAATTCCTTCAACCTCTCCCCACCCAAACGGAAACTTGAATTCAATATCGAATGCCGCTTTGGCATAATGTGCAAGTTTTTCATGTTTATGCCATTGCAGATTTTCCGGTTTCATTCCAAGATCAATGAACCATTTCATCCGTTCTTCGCGCCAATATTCAAAGAATTTGTCTTCTTCTCCCGGTTTCACAAAATACTGCATCTCCATCTGTTCAAATTCTCGCGTGCGGAAAAGAAAATTCTTTGTATTGATCTCATTACGAAATGCTTTACCGATCTGCGCAATACCAAAAGGAAGTTTCTGACGCGACGCATTTTGAACATTCAAAAAATTGACAAATATTCCCTGCGCCGTTTCGGGACGAAGATAAACGACACTGTTCGTGTCTTCAACCGGACCGACGAATGTTTTGAACATTAAATTGAATTGGCGTGCTTCTGTGAATGTACCTTTGTTGCCGCAATTCGGGCACGCTACGCTCCTAATTGCTTTCGCAATCCCTTCATCGTTGGAAAAACGGTTGGCAAATTCAGTTTCAACCTTTTCATCAGATTGTTGTCCGTCAAACTCGCCGGGAAAAATCTCTCGCAGAATATCTTTTTTCTTTTTTCCGGAAAGTTCATCCATCAACACATCAACGCGATACCGCGCTTTACATTGTTTGCAATCCACCATCGGATCAGTGAAATTTGCAACGTGGCCGGATGCTTCCCACACTTTCGGATGCATTAGAATTGACGCATCAATTCCTTCAATATCATCGCGGAAAGTCATAGTCCGCCACCACGACTGTTTAAGATTATTTAATAATTCAACTCCCAATGGACCGTAATCCCAGCATCCATTGAGTCCGCCGTAAATTTCACTGGATTGAAAAACAAAACCGCGGCGCTTTGCAAGCGAAACGATCTTTTCCATTAATGCTATTTGGTTGATTTCTTTACTAATGGTGAAACTCCCTTCTTTGTAGCTGTCACTGGTTCTTTACTGAATAAAAAACTTTTCAAGATCACATCTTTATTTTTGACCTGAACTGTAGCAGATTTTTCTTTGATATTTTCCATCGAAATAATATCCGCCTCAAATTCTTCCAATGAATCTTTCATTGCCCGCACAAACAATAATGGATCGAATGTTTGCGGCATCAATACGCGCACATCATTCCTATTTTTTATAGGACGGATATTCCTTTTTTTAATTCCAAGTATCTGCAATGTTGTATTCGCCATTTCAAATACACGATCGCTGGAAATCTGCTGCTTCGTTGATGGAAGCAATGAGAATGTTTCCCCGCTGCTATCGCCGGTTTCGCGCACAATAGTAAAAATGATTGCTGCTACTGATAGAATTGCAATGATGATTATTCGTTTTTCCATTAAATGCACGGTACTTCGGCATCAATGCCGAACTGCCAAAATTCAAATGCTAACTTCACTACGTTGTCTTTTAGAATAAATAGAAATTTTTCCTCTGCCGTATTTCTCAACAAATAGCTTTGCAAGATTAAAATCCCTGCCAACATCGGTCGGCGTATGAGCATCCGAGCCAAGTGTCAACGGAATTTCATATTCCCAAAGTATCTTGAGAATTTGTTCGCTTGTGTACATCTCTTTTACCGGTTTCCGCAAACCCGATGTATTGATCTCAACCGACATTCCCGATGTCTTTACAACTTTGAACGTCTCCCGCAGAATCTCTTCCATATTTTTTGTAGGACGATGACCGAATTTTTTTACGAGATCGCAATGCCCGATGATATCAAACAATCCGCATGCTGCAGATCGTTTAATGTGAGAATAATAGTCGGTGTAAATTTCATTCACATCTTTAACATCATAATTCGCAACAAAATGCGGATCGTCAAATCCCCACGCACCAAGATAGTGAACCGAACCGATAATATAATCAAACTCACTTTTGTTGTTGAACTCTTTCACCCATTGTTCGGTACCGGGAAAAAAATCTCCTTCCAGCCCAAATTTTATTGTAATCTGATCTTTATACTTTTCCTGTAACGAAAGGACAGTCGGTTTATATTCATTCCAGAATTGATCTTCGGTCATTCTCACCGCTAAATCCCACTTATCAGGCATTGGCGTATGGTCGGAAAGACCGATTTCGTTCAATCCAATCTTGATAGCATGCTGAACATATTCTTCAAGAGTTCCGTCGGCGTGTTTACAAAGATAATTGTGTGTGTGATAATCAACGAGCATTTTTTTTCTTTGCCAATCGTGTTGTTTCAATTCCAATCACCGAGTACAGCACGGCGAGATGTTTCAATGGCGGAATAGAAAGTGCTGTAATATGTTTTGCAATCGTTTCAACATCTCCCCGTACAATAGGTCCGGTAAGAGCCGATGCCGGTGAGGAATTTACCGCATTATGAATTGTTTGAAAAATTAATGGTGAATAAATTTTCCAGATATTTTTTTTCGATATATGAATATGTTCGGAGATTGTTTCAACAACCGAAAGTAAAGTTACCAAATAGTTTGACGCAAAAACTGCGGAAACATGATACAACGATTTATCATTCTTTGAAACCGTGAAGATATTCATTTGTAATTTTTTCCCTATCTCACGTGCAGCAGCAACAGCCTTTCGATCTCCTTCAACCGCACACCAAATATTCTTCAGTGAAGTTTGTTCTTTTGAACGCGAGAACGTCTGTAGTGGATGAAATGACGCAACAACCGCCCGTTTTTTTCTCAACACTCCTATCGCATCACTCGTCAATGCGCCCGATGTATGAAAGACAATTCTATTTTTCAGTAACACAAAATTTTTCGCGAGCACTTCGGCGACATTCTTTATTTGACTATCCGGCACTGCAAGAATAACTATTTCAGATAGTGATGCTTCACTATTGAGTTTTCCAAAATTATTGCAGTGTACTTTTTTTGCAAGCGTTCGCGCGGATATCCCGTTTTCAGAATATATCCCATCAATCTTCACTCGGCTATAAAACAACGCAAGGGCTATTGAACGTCCAACAGCCCCTGCGCCTATGATTGAAATTGTTTTCAAGGAAATTTATTTCACCAATATTAATTTTTTTGTTGAAACATTATTTGCAGATTGCAAGCGATAGAAATATACTCCGCTTGCCAGCCCGCCTGCGTTCTGGCGGAAAAGATTTTTTCCGTTGAAATCAACTGAATGTGTTCCTGCCGAAAGGCGTTGATTGACAAGTTCAGCCACTTCATTGCCAAGCACGTCATAGACGTTAAGAGTTGTCAGTCCGCTTTGTGGAAGCGAGAAATAAATTGTTGTTGAAGGATTGAACGGGTTCGGATAATTTTGCTGTAACGCAAATACTTCCGGAGTAGAAGAAATCTCACGAACACTCATCGGCAGTGTATATTCTACAATCAATTTCGGTCTGTTCGCATCAACACTGTTATTGCGCGAGTCAAAACGTTTAGCCGATTGAGCTGTTTCATTTCCGATGATGATCCAGCCAAAATTTGATGCCTGACCTTTAAACCAACTAACAACATCCGCCCGCAATAATGTATCCGACCATTCGTACGATCCTGTTCCACTGACAGAACTTGTCGCACTCGGGGATGAAATATAATCTCCGCCCAGCGCAGACCAATTTTGTGTACTGAAAAATTTATGTTTCCAAGTTGCATCATTCGTTGCAGCTGCTGCGCCGCGCCCTTCTTCGGCGCCCGCATCAGATGTTCCTTCACCCCAATCGGAATTGAGCCGATAAACAGATACATTTGATGCGCCGGTAATGGATTTTGACATATTCATTTTTAATTTTGC
>JANONI010000122.1:0-1867 GCA_031420755.1 Bacteroidota bacterium
TTATAATGAACAACACTGATAATGGTTCCGCCCAAATTATCAAAACTACTTCTATTGAAACGAGATTTGAAAATAGAATAAACTTCCCGGCTGTATACATGAACATCAACCGCAGCTTTAAGCCGCTCATTGTCATTAAAATTGTTATCATTGTTTGGATCGACCACTCTGCCTGCACTTACATAACCATTCCCCGCTGTATCATTATTTGCATCATACGAGTCGATCACACCCTTATTACTATCTATTGGAGCAACGAACATAGGTAAACTTGCATCGATCAAATAATATTTTCCTACAGAGAGATATGTACGGATGGATTTTACTGTCCCTTTCAATCCGATTCCTGTTCCAACTGCCGGACCGTCATACCGAATGCCGTCGTCAATTTTTATTACCGTTCCGTTCTGTGCATCGATGTACACCACCATATTCGGTTTTTCAAATGATGGCAACTTTACGGCATACACCAATAATAATTGAAATTCTTTCGAATAGAGCATCAACTCAGCCGATTTAGTCTTTGAATTGAAGTAATTCACACTTTTTTCTGCCGTTGATATTCCAGTTTCCTTGCTAAGAACTGGAATTGTATTTATTTCAGGAGTGGGGAAATATCGTCCATTCACAGATTCAATAGATCCATCCTTATTGAAATGAACAATTAATTGACTTGGGAATATCTTTATTCCATTAAATGTCTGTTGATATTTTATGTGAGTCATTGAAATATCATCGGTAATATTTGAAATGACTTCTAATTCTTTTGCAGGTTCTTTTAGCCCAAATATCTCTCTATTCTCCGAAAGGAATCTGATTCCGTCGATAGATTTTTCCGATGACGTTGAATACCCGGCAGATGTTAGCTTCCCTCCAATAAACGTTGGCGTGGAGTTATTTTCACTCAACGTTACAATCAGTGTTCGATTGAGTTTTGTTTCTAACAGTTTAATACCTTTTTGTGAATCATGTTGAAGAAATTGAGCAATGCCCGGATTAGATTTAACACCGCCGCTCGACGCGTACGGGAAAACCAGAGAAGCAATGAGCGCCACTAAAAACCATTTACGCGGATTCATATTTCGTTTCCCTTCTCTATAAACATCTCCGCAGCAAGCTGCGGAGTATTTGTCATGCAAGTATCGGGGTATTAGACCCGAAAGAGAATAAATTTGAAAAGATTAATTTTCTTGTTCGGAGTGATTGTGTATTTGAAGTCGTTCACGATATATTCCGATCAAATTATTTTAACACTTTAATTAAGCGAATAATGACACAGCTTCATCTATATCGACAAACACCCTAACTTCCCGTGCTAAGACATTACATTTGTATCCGAATGTCACTTTATAACGTCAGCAGAAAATATTGCACAATCTTAACAAGTTTCGGATCACTTTTAATATCCTGATTATGATAATCAGTCCATAAATATTTTCCGGAGCCAAGATAATTTTCGACAATGACACCCACCGCAGGGCTGGTGCCATAAATTGTTCCGTATATTTTAGAGGTGGTCGGTAAATCTGAGAACTTATCATACCCTGATAATGCACGCGAATCAGTTGAGTTCCACTTGGCAGTAGAAAATCCTAAAAAATTTTGCAAGTTAATATCTATGATTGATATCGAATCGTTAGGCCTTTTATCTTGAGTATCATCTATTGTAAAATTAGGAATCCACACTTTACGTAAGTTGTAATAATTATAATGTCCGCCGTACACTTTCCCGCCTTGCTGTACGTAACGACCTATTACACGAGAAAGCACAGGATATCCATTTTCACTACCTGCATCGCAATTGGAAAATATCAGTGTGTATTTTTTCAATAATTCTAATGCCCTCGTCGAATCAATTCTTACCGAA
>JANONI010000123.1:0-3618 GCA_031420755.1 Bacteroidota bacterium
CTGACACAATGCGCGAAATGAAGAATCATGATAAAAACTTTGTTGGATTTTTGATGTCTGCATATTCCGATCCGGATGAAATTAAAATTATCTTTGATTCTTCATGTGCCGAAGAATTTATTCCAAAACCGGTTGAATTTGAGAGAATAGAAATGTTACTGAAGAAATACGATATCATTCCATAAGTTCAACTCCTGTCGTTTTTTGCAACCATGGTCAATTCAAAAATTCCGATTTCCAAATTCGTATTGATTTAGGGGTACTGAATAAAATCATACCCCCTTTTGAGCCCTACGTCAAGTTTTTTCTTCCAGAGTAGATCAAGAAAAACTGGCGGTAGCGTGGTAACTTTAGGATTAATATTTTTATAGATACAACAAACTGATACAAGTATAATTGAATTAATTTATATGAACAAAGATATGAAGCATCGATGTGCATGGGCGGGAACCGATCCGCTCTACAATTTGTATCACGATACAGAATGGGGCGTACCAGTTCATAATGATAGGAAATTATTCGAGATGTTGAATCTTGAAGGAGCACAGGCGGGATTAAGCTGGATCACGATCCTTCGCAAACGAGAAAATTACCGGAAAGCATTTGACAATTTTGATGCAAAAAAAATTGTGAAATATAATGCGAAGAAAATTTCATCGTTGATGAAGAACGAAGGGATTGTTCGCAACCAGTTGAAAATCAATTCCGTTGTGTCGAACGCAAAAGCATTTCTTGAAGTACAAAAAGAATTCGGGAGTTTTGACAATTATATTTGGCAATTTGTCGGCGGCAAACCTATTATCAATAAACGAAAGTCAATAAAAGAAATCCCTCCAAAGACAATTGAAGCAGAAGCAATGAGCAAAGACTTGAAGAAGCGCGGATTTCGTTTTGTCGGTCCAACAATTTGTTATGCGTTTATGCAGGCGTGCGGGTTGGTGAACGACCATGAAGTGAAATGTTGGAGATATAAACAAATACAACGAAATTAGCCGCTTTTCTTGAAACTCTCCAAAAAATTGCGCATTTTCAAATAGGGACGTCACTTGCGTCCCTATTTTTCTTATGCGAAAAGCCAAAATTAAACGAAAAACCAAAGAAACGAATATTTCTGTTTCCGTTGAACTGAATGGAAGCGGGAAATCTTCTATCAATACTGGGATTGGATTTCTAGATCACATGCTGGATCTTTTTGCCAAGCATGGAATGTTTGATCTTACCGTTGCGTGCAAAGGCGATCTTCATGTGGATGATCATCACACAACGGAAGATGTTGGCATTGCAATGGCGAAAGCATTCACCACCGCGCTCGGTGATAAAAAAGGAATTGCGCGATATGGAATGTCGTACGTTCCAATGGATGAATCTCTTGCTCGGTGCGTTGTAGATCTGAGCGGTCGTTCTGCATTGGTATTTCATGCAGAATTTAACAGAAAAAAAGTTGGCGATCTTTCAACAGAGATGATCGAACATTTTTTTTTCTCATTTGCTGAAAACTTGAAAGCGAATATTCATATTGAAGTGCTGTATGGAAAGAATACTCATCACAAGATAGAAGCGATATACAAATCATTTGCTCGCGCAATGCGACAGGCGTGCGAGGTTGATCCGAGAGTAAAGGGTGTTCTTTCGACCAAGGGGAAACTGTAAGAGCAATTGATAATGAATAATGGAGAATGAATAATTATCAATTCCCTATAGAAGTTGTCAAATAAAGTTTTGTGGTAATTGGTTATTGATGATCGGCAACTGTTCAATCGTGTGATAAGGTTGTATGTAAGCGAAAATCTTGCGAAGGTTATTTACATGTTACGAAAAACCTTTACAAGGTTAAGTAACTGTTTATTGGTGATTGGTAATTGAAAACATGATTGGTATAATAGATTATCACTTAAATAATTTGCGTTCGGTTCAAAAGGCTTTTGAAAAGGTCGGTGTCGATTCATTCATTTCAGATAATGCGGCAGAACTTCGGAAAGCAGATAAATTGGTGCTACCGGGTGTTGGTGCGTTCGGACAGGCGATGCAGAATTTACATTCGCTTGGATTGTATGAGGTTGTGAAAGAGCATGCGACATCCGGAAAATATTTATTGGGGATTTGTCTTGGAATGCAATTACTCTTTACAAAAAGTTATGAGCTGGGTGAATTTAACGGATTGAATTTAGTGAACGGAGAAGTAAAGATGTTTCCTTCAACCGTAAAAGTGCCGCATATGGGATGGAATCAGGTAGAGATCGTTCGCCAATCGCCGATCTTGAATGGAGTTGAGGAAAATAGTTTTGTGTACTTTGTTCATTCATATTTTGTAGAACCGAAAGAAAATGTTACGCTGACACAAACTGAATACGGATTCAAATTCACATCGATCATAGAACAAAAGAATATTTTCGGAATTCAATTCCATCCCGAAAAAAGTCAAGCAACAGGTTTACAATTATTTAAAAATTTTTCCGAACTAAAATAATGCTTCTTATCTTACCCGCAATTGATATTAAGGATGGATGCTGTGTCCGTTTAGTGCAAGGTGCTCTTGGAACGGAAAAGATCTATTCCGACGATCCGGTGCAGATGGCGATTCTATGGCGTGGTGAAAATGCAAAAACGCTTCATGTCGTTGATCTTGACGGAGCATTCGAAGGAGCGATGAAGAATCTTGACGTGCTTCAACGAATGATGAACGCGGTTGATATTCCTATTCAGATTGGCGGCGGTATTCGTACGTATGAACAAGTGAAGCAATTATTTGAAATTGGTGTGTGCCGCGTTGTTCTTGGAACTGCCGCAATTGATGATCCCGAACTTGTGATACGCTGCGTGAAAGATTTCGGTGCGCGAAAAATTGTTGTTGGTATTGATGCGAAGGACGGAATAGTGATGACAAAAGGTTGGAAAGAGAATACTGGAATTGAAGCAGTTTCACTCGCATTGAATATGAAAGCACTTGGCGTCTGCCGTGTTGTGTATACAGACATTTCCCGTGATGGGATGCTCACAGGTCCGAACTTTGAAGCAATACAGATAATGGCGCAAAAAACTGGATTACGGATTACTGCTTCAGGCGGAATTTCAGGATATCAAGATTTGATTAAGTTGCAGGAACTGGAAAAATTTGGCGTTGATTCTGTTATTATAGGAAAAGCACTCTATGAAAATAGATTTTCCTGCCAGGCATTGTGGAGAGAGAATGAAAAAGAATTGGATGATTTAGGACCGACGAGAAGAATATAGATGCTTGCAAAACGAATTATTCCATGTTTAGATGTCGATAAAGGGAGAGTTGTGAAAGGAACGAACTTTCTTGAGTTGGTCGATGCCGGCGACCCGATTGAACAAGCGATGTTCTATGATAAAGAAGGTGCTGATGAATTAATCTTTCTTGACATTACTGCATCATCGGATAATCGTTCTACAATGATCGATGTTGTTCGAAGAACTGCTGAAGAAGTTTCTATTCCGTTTACAATTGGCGGCGGAATTCGCACAACGAATGATATTCGAGAAATGCTGCGAAGCGGGGCGGATAAAGTGAGCATCAATACTGCGGCGGTGAAAAATCCACAAATCATCAATGACGGTGCTGAAAATTATGGTGTGCAATGTATTGTAGTTGCGATT
>JANONI010000124.1:0-36369 GCA_031420755.1 Bacteroidota bacterium
CAAATTCTGTGTGAAGAAACTTGCGGATACATCAACAACCGGAATTGGCAGCCACATTCCAAGATTGTGCTGAATACCGAATCCAAAATATTTGAATTTTCCAATTTCGGGACTGATTTCTAATTCCGGTAAATAACGGAAGGTGAATTGTGTTCCATAAATTGTTCCGATGCTTGCCTGTGGAGCAAAGAGTGGAATAATTGCAGCACCATCAAGAACACCGACAACACCATCTAACCGTACACTCGTACCCGGGATTGTTGTATTTACAGTTTGGTTTGTGGTGGGTGATGTATAACTAAATAACGTTGAAGGGATATTAATTTTCATTGTGTCTAGTTTTGTTCCAACAATAGTTGGTCCAGCTATACCAACTTGAAAATTCGTATTTGAAATTGCATCAACAATTGCTTGACGTTCATTGTTGGGTAAGTTATAGAAACTTACCCCACTTACAGTCATTCTTTCTGCAATGGATTGCGCTTGACTTTTACCAGTGGCAGTTGCACCAATAACCGGACCACCACCAAAACGGAATGCGCCGCTTGTTGAGAAGGTTTTATTTTCTTCAGTTGTGAATGTTCCCATTGCAACGAAACCAAGTTCAAGATCGATCCCGAAAATTTTCGTCTGCGGAGATTTATGGAACCAGCCGCCATTCAAGTTTGCACCAAATCCGCTTGCAACAGGTTGTACATAACCCTGCGCTGCTGCTCCGGCCATTTTGGTCAGTGTTTCAGTAAGATCCTGCGCTTGTACAAGCGAAAACATCGCAAGTACGAACACAATTACAGCAGTTAAAGTTTTTTTCATTGTGAACCCCTTTTATGTTGTGAATGTGATGTGGTTATTGATTGAGATTTAAAGTCCGTTATGCTGTTGGGGAGGAAGCATACTATATGTCATTTCATTTGTAGAAGGCATTACAAATATACTGCTTTTCTATTTAAACGCAATAGTTTTTTGTTGCGATTGCGATGCTTTTTTTTTACCATTGTATAACATTATGAGGCATTTATGAAATCCATCGGCATCAAAAAACTCTATTATTCAATCAGTGAAGTTAGTAAAATTACCGACCTTGAACAATATGTCTTACGCTATTGGGAATCCGAGTTTGAACAACTAAAACCGCAAAAAAACAGAGCGGGAAATAGGGTTTATACAAATAAGGATATCAAACTTATTCTTCATATTAGGAAATTATTGCGTGAGGAACGCTATACAATAGAAGGCGCAAAACAGGTATTGGTTGACGTAGTATTGGATGAAACGGGTGAACAAACAGTGTTGCCGTTTGGCGACGGAATGGATAGTGACAAGCCTGTATTACTGCAACCGGTTGCAAAAATAACCGACCCGAAATTAAAAGAAGATCTTCAGGAAGTGCGTTCGTTGCTTGAAGATGTTCTGCAGAAATTAAACTAATGATTCATTGCGAATAACCATAATAAATATTTGTGAAAAATTCACTCTGAATAAAAAAAGTCTTCCGCTGAGGAAGACTTTTTTTATTTTTAGTCGGAACGTCCCGAAGGGATGCTTCGCAATAGGATTCGAACCTGCGACCCCTACTCCCAAAGGGATCGAGACTGTGTCAAAAGTCAAATTTTGTGAAACACATCCCCGAAATCTTAAAGATTTCTGGGATGTTAACGCTGAAAAAATAGTTTTGACACAGTCTTGATCCCTTCGGGACACCCCAAGTGCCGAAGGTATTCCTTCGGAAGTAGTGCGCTAAAAAGAAATATCGTTCGAGTTATTCTGTTGTTTGATGTTTTGTAGCTCGTTCCACCCAGCGGGAGATTTGAGAAAATGCTCTCGTTTCATCGCATCAGAACGCGTTAGAAAGGTTTCAAAATAAATAATTTTCCAGGGACAATAAGGTTTTGTAGAGAACATTTCTCCTGAATTATGTCGCTTTATTCTTTTTTTAAGATTAGATGTCTGTCCAATATAAAATCGGTCAACGATTTTACTTTTAAGTATGTACATAAAATAATGCATAAATGAAAAAGCCTCTGCATTTAACAGAGACTTTTTTTATTTTAAGTCGGAACGACAGGATTCGAACCTGCGACCCCTACCACCCCAAGGTAGTGCGCTACCGGGCTGCGCTACGTTCCGAAATCACTAATTCAAATTTACAAAAAAGAGTCAGAGTTTCCAACGAAAGAATTTTTATGAGAGCAGTATCAGCTTATATCCTTTTCGTGCTGATAACGTTTAGTATTACAAATGCACAAACATCATCATCACAGAAAATGTTGGTATCGGTCACCGATGATTGGAACAGCAATAAAGCAACGATGTATCTTTTTGATAAAACAAGTGATGGCTGGAAGAAGCATCGCTTAGTATTTTCAGTTTCAATCGGAAAGAATGGACTTGGCTGGGGAGAAGGAGTTCATCCGCATCAAAGCGGTGAGTATGTGAAAACGGAAGGAGATAATCGTTCGCCTGCGGGTCTGTTTGACTTGGATACGCTTTTTTACGGACTTGGTGAAAAAGCACCCGATGGAGTGCAATATCCATATCTGCCGTTAACTCAATTGACGAGATGTGTTGATGATGAAAAATCTGCCGTCTATAATTCTATTGTTGAAGAAGATTCGCTGAAAAAAGATTGGAACAGTGCGGAACGAATGGGTGCGGTTGATCCAGACTATAAATATGTGCTTGTCGTAAAACATAATCCGAAGCGTGAGCCGGGAAAAGGGAGCTGTATTTTTATTCACACGGTCAATGTTCCGACCAGCGGCTGTACGTCAATGGATGAAGATGATATGGTCACGCTGCTTCAATGGCTCGATCCGAAGAAAAAAACAGTGATGGTGCAGCTTCCACATTCTGAGTATCATCGTTTGCGTTCGGAGTGGAATCTACCGAAATTACTGAATAACTAGAAGTGCAAATCAAATACTCCTATGCGAAAATTAAAAATTATCATCGGCATCGTTTTTTCATTATTCGTGATTGCACTAACCGCTTATTTTTCACTGCGGTATCTTGTGACCAAATCGTTCTCGGAAAATAACGGCGAACTGTTCGTTTCAGATATTCATAATCCCATAAAGATTTACCGGGATGAATATGGTGTTCCGCATATCTTTGCTGAAGATGAATATGATCTCTTCTTTGCTCAAGGATATGTTCACGCGCAAGACAGATTGTGGCAGATGGATCTTTCACGGCGCGCGGGTGAAGGAAGACTTTCTGAAATTCTTGGAACTTCAACGATTAAATTCGACAAGATGTTGAAAACGGTCGGTTTTAAACGGATCGCGCAACAGTTGGAACAGAATCTTAATCCAAAATCGAAAGAAATATTGCGAGCATACTCCGATGGTATCAACGCATTTATCAGAACGCATAAAGGAAAATATCCGATTGAATTTGATATGCTGAACTATGAACCGGAAGTGTGGACACCGGTGCACAGTCTGATGATCTCGCGATTGATGGCGTGGGAGTTGAATTTCTCGTGGCATGTTGATGTTGTGCTTGGTGAGATTGTTGCGAAACTTGGAAAAGAAAAAGCCCGCGAAGTGTTTCCAACGTATCCGGAGAACGGACTGGTTATTGCTGCAGGCGCAGTGAATGAACAACAACTCTCAGCGTTACGCAGTTTTGCATCGGTTCATAATCAGTTCAAACAGTTCTTCGGAACAACCGGTACGCATATCGGAAGTAATTCATGGGCAGTTGCACCAAAAAAATCTGCCAGTGGACACGCAATGATCGCCAGCGATCCACATCTTGGGCTTTCGCTTCCTGCAAAATGGTATGAGATGCATTTGCATGGCGGTTCAGTAAATGTTGCCGGTGTATCACTTCCCGGAACGCCGCTCGTTGTTATTGGGCATAATAAAAATGTTGCGTGGGGATTAACAAATGTAATGGCAGACGATGCGGATTTTTATTTTGAAAAAACCGATTCGCTTGGTGCTGATACATATCTATTTAAAGATGAGTGGAAAGATATCGAGATCATTCACGACACTGTGTGGGTAAAAGATTCAACTGAAGTTCCATTCACAATCCGAAAAACACTTCACGGTCCTGCAATCAATGAGATATATCCGTTGGAAAATATTTCATCGTCTAATTTCATCACCATGAGATGGACAGGATTTGAAATGAGCGATGAATTACACGCACTGTATCTTGTCAATACCGCTCACAATTGGCAGAGTTTTTTGAATGGTGTAAAAGAGTTCACAGTGCCGGGACAAAACTTTGTGTATGCAGATGTAAATGGCAATATCGGATATCATCCGGGCGTGCGTTTGCCGAAACGGATAAATAATAATCCTACTGTACCGTTCGTTGGTTGGACAGGTGAAAACGAATGGCAGGGATTCATTCCGTTCGAGCAGCTTCCATCACTGTTCAATCCGCCGGAAGGTTTTATCGCCTCGGCAAATAATAAAATAACGAACACCGTCAATTATCACATAACAAATTTATGGGAGCCGCCGTCACGAATTCAGCGGATCCGTGAAGTGCTGCAATCGAAACAATTGTTTGATGTGAGTGATTTTAAACGCTTGCAAAACGATCATTTTTCCTATTTTGCAAAAGATGTAACGCCGTTCATTCTTTCTGCTTATATCAACCATCCATCGAAAGATCAGAATGTTCAAAGAGTAGTGAACTATTTCCGCAATTGGAATTTTGTGATGTCGAAGGACGATGTTCCAACGGCGATCTTTGAAGTGTTCTTCAATCATCTTATCAAAAATATCTATCGCGATGAGATGGGAGACGAATTGTTTCGCCAATATATTTTTCTCGCAAATATTCCGTACCGCGTAACACTTTCAATGTTAAACGATACAAGTGCTCTATGGTTTAATGATGTTACAACTCCACAGAATGAAACTCGCGATGATATTATTCGGAAAAGTTTAACCGAAACACTGAATGAACTTTCCGAGAAACTGGGTGCTGAAATGAAAGAGTGGCGATGGGGCAGACTTCATACGTTGACGCTCCGACATCCGTTTGGGAAAGTGGAAGTTCTTCAGTCGATCTTCAATATCGGTCCGATGGAAATCGGCGGTTCGGGAACAACAGTGAATAACGGAGAATATTATTTCACTGCACCGTATGAAATGACACTTGGTCCCTCGATGCGAACCATTGTCGATTTTTCCAATATCAATGGTGCGCTTTCAGTTATTCCATCAGGACAATCGGGACAGCCATTACACGACCACTATTCCGACCAGACACCGCTCTGGAAGAATGGAGAATATCATGCTCTTCCAATTGATGAGGATGAAGTGGTGAAAATATCGAAAAATATTTTGTATCTTAAACCGAAGAAATAACGTAACTCCTCAGTAAAAAGATTAGCCACTAATTACACGAATTTAAAAGAAAATATTGCTTTTCAATTCGTGGCAATGCAATCAATATTAATTTACAAAAACAGACTGAGTAGTATCCCAACAGAGACGTGCGCCTGTGTTTTGAAAATAATAACTTCACTGAAGTGGCGGTTCTTGGTATGAATGCTTGCGTATGCATGCTTCGCATCGCATAAAAAACCGTCAAATTAACACAGTCTTTAGTGAGTGCCCTGAAGTTATATAGAAGTTACTATCTATCTTTTAAAAGACACAAATTTATATTTTAAATATTTTAATTCGTGTAATTCGTGGCAATGAAATCAATATCAATTTACAAAAACAGACTGAGTAGTTACGAAATAACAATGAATGTTTGAGTATTCGATACGGAACTATGAACTATTATGGTAACAACTGAGAATAGAAAAAAATACGGTAGGACAAAAATCGTTTGTACGCTTGGTCCTGCATCTTCATCAATCGAAACGCTTGTAAAAATGATCGAAGCAGGAATGGATGTTGCGCGGTTGAACTTTTCCCATGGCTCGCACGAAGATCACTTGGAAATGATGAACCGGGTTCGTCAGGCAGCGGTTATTACTGGTGAGCCGGTTGCAATTCTTCTGGATCTGCAAGGTCCGAAGATTCGTACCGGAAAATTGAAAGAACCGATGGAGTTGAAAAATGGAGAGCGATTGATTATTACCATAGACGAGATGCTTGGTGAGAATCATAAAGTTTCGACAACCTATCAGCATCTTCCAAAGGATGTGAAACCAGGCGATACCATTTTAATGGATGATGGGCTGCTTCAATTTAAGGTGCTCTCATCCTCAGAGCGGGAAGTGGTAACCGAGGTTGTGTATGGAGGAATTTTAAAGAGTAACAAAGGGATCAATCTTCCTGGTATTTCTGTCAGCACACCGTCGTTAACGGAAAAAGATAAAGAAGATCTGTTGTTCGGTATAGCCCACGATGTTGATTATGTTGCACTTTCATTCGTTCGTTCAGCACAGGATGTTGTGCAGCTTCGTGAGTTTATTATTGCCCATATTGATCAACGAAAAAAACTTCCGATTATTTCGAAGATTGAAAAGGATGAAGCACTGAAAAACATAGACGCAATTATTGCGGAGAGCGACGGTTTGATGGTTGCCCGCGGTGACCTTGGCGTTGAATGCAAAATGGAAGAAGTTCCGCTCGCTCAAAAAATGATCGCACGAAAAGCGAATGCCGCAGGGAAACCTGTTATTATCGCTACGCAGATGCTTGAATCGATGATCGAAAATCCGCGCCCAACACGTGCTGAAGCGAACGATGTTGCGAACGCCGTGCTGGACGGTGCTGATGCCGTAATGTTAAGTGGTGAAACATCTGTCGGAAAATATCCTATAATTGTTGTGAAAACCATGGACACGATTATCCGCCGTGTTGAAGAAGAAGCGAAGGATAAGCTTTATCTTGAAGATGAAGTTGGGAATAAAAATGATGCAGTGTTCAAAGCACTCGGACGTTCTGCATGTATTCTTGCAAAACAGATCAATGCGGCGGCGATCATCTGTTTCTCGCGTTCTGGTTCAACGGTGAAAGCGATCTCACGGTATAGACCGCAAGCGCAGGTGATCGGAATCGCAGACCGTGAACGTATTCAACGACGATTGAGTTTGATCTGGGGCGTTCGATCGTTATTGATAAAAGGGTTTGAGGTTGGGGAAACCGATACGACAATTGCTCGTGTAAATGTTGTGTTGACAGAACTTGGATATCTAAAGAAGGGAGATTACGTTGTGATCACCGCTGGTATTCCATTGATGGCGCATAATACGACCAACATGATTAAAGTTGAAAAAATTCAATAATGTAAGATGTAGAGTAAAAAAGATTTTACCACGAAGACACAAAAGCACAGAGATAAAAAAAGGTAAGCAGTAATGCCGACCTTTTTTTTACAAACCGCTTTCGGAAATGTAATCGTTCGTATCGTACCGAACATTTTCACTGTTCCGTTCCGCTTCATCCATCTTTTTTTTCAGAAGGAGCGGAATGGCAACAACACCGGCGATAATCGCCGCCCACTTGATGATATTAAGCAAACTTTTCATACTGCTTTAAGAGAGTTTAATTGTTAGTTGATCTGTTTATTGATAACAATAAAATACAATTTTTTCTCTAATATTGTGCTGAAAATCAATTGTGTGAGAAAAAATTAATTGGGTGAACAATTTCACCGTAACTATTCGTACAACCTACCGATAAAACAATAATTCAAAGAGAAAATCCACTTGAGGACTGGTTCTTTCCTCTATACTTTTCACCGGAATTAAAATTACGATTGGAAATGATACAAAACCCGCCTTCCAGCGGGTTTTGTGTTAATGAATCTTGCAGTGCTTTACAAATAATACTTCTTCACATATTCCGCCACCATACGGTGCGTGCTGTATTGCGGAACAAGTGTTGCAATGGCGTGGCGCATCCGTTTGATCCACTTTTTCGGAATCCCGTTCGCATCACGATCATAAAACTCAGGAATGATCTGCTGGCTCAAAACTTCATACAGGAATTGTGAATCCTGCGTATCTTGAACGTGAGCATCCGCCGGTTGTTCATCTCCGCCGATTGACCATCCGTTATGACCATCGTATGCTTCGCGCCACCAGCCATCCATAATACTGCAATTCAATCCTCCATTGATTGAAATTTTTTGTCCGCTTGTTCCGCTGGCTTCCAACGGTCGGCGCGGGTTATTAAGCCACACGTCTGCGCCGGATGTTAGATACCGTGCAACATTCATATCATAATTTTCTACAAAGACAACTTTCCCGAACAGGTTCGGATGTTTGGTGATCTCAATAATTTTTTGGATGAATTTTTTCCCTTCGTCGTCCCGCGGATGAGCTTTTCCGGCAAAAATAATTTGGAACGGACGTCGTGTATCGTTGAAAAGAGATAATATCTTTTCAAAATGGGTAAAGAGTAACGGTGCTCGTTTGTATGTTGCAAATCTGCGAGCGAAACAAATCGTCAGTGCATCGGGATTGAGTATTGTATTATAAACGTCAGCACCATTTCCGTAGCGCGAATGTTGTTCATGTAAACGGAAGCGTGAAAATTCTACCAGTTTACGGCGAAGTGTGTACCGTAACGCCCACAATTCTTCATCGGAAACGTTTTTGGGATCAACAGCTTTTTCCCAGAATTTTGGTTCAAGATAATGTTCGCGCCATTCCGTTCCAAGTTTTTCGTTCCAGAAGGATTGCGTTTTTTCGTGGAGCCAACTGCTGACATGAATTCCATTGGTAACGTAACCGATCGGAACTTTGTCCACCGATTTTTCGGGATACATAAAATTCCACATTTCGCGGCTTACATGACCGTGCAATTCACTTACGCCGTTTGCTGTGCGAGACAATTTTAGCGCAAGCACCGTCATACAAAATTGCGAATGACCGTCGTCAGGATGTTCGCGGCCAAACGTCATCAATTCATCCATCGTCATACCGAAATTTTTTGCTTTTTCCCCGAAAATGTACGTCATGAGGTCTTGATTAAATCTATCGTGTCCTGCGGGAACGGGTGTATGGGTGGTAAAGATACATTGCTTCGTAACATTCTGCATCGCTTTTTCTTTTGCGACCCCTTTAGTGATCTCTTCACGCAACAATTCCAATGTAAGGAACGCGGAATGTCCTTCGTTCATATGGTAAACGGAAGGTTTGATCCCTATCGCACGCAACATACGCACGCCGCCAATACCGAGAAGAATTTCTTGCGAGATACGTGTTGTGCTGTCTCCGCCATACACATGGGCTGTAATATCTCGGAATCGTTCTTCATTTTCAGGAAGATTGGTATCAAGTAAAAGAATGATGCTTCTGCCAACACATAATTTACGCGCAATATATTTTACGGTACTGAACCCAATTTGTATCTCGCATACAATTGCATTGCCGTTCTTATCGACAACAAGTTCCGACGCGTGACGGTTGAGATCAACATTGATGTACTGTTCTTGCTGCCAGCCATCAATAGTAATTTTTTGTTCAAAATATCCCTGCCGATAAAAAAGGGAAATTCCGACAAACGGAACGCCAAGATCGCTGGCAGATTTTGTATGGTCACCCGCTAAAATTCCGAGGCCGCCGGAATAAATCCGTACGCTTTCATGCAGACCAAATTCTGCACTAAAATATGCCACCGGATTTTTTAATGATGCCGCTTTTGTTGAAGCCCACGTATTTTTGTCTGCCATATACGTTTTGAACTTTGTCAGCACAGCTTCAATACGTGTGGCAAAAGATTTATCTCCCAACCGTGCCCGCAATTCCTGTTCGGAAATATCTGCCATAACCCACGGCGCGTTGTGGTTTGTTTTTTCCCATAACCGTGGAGAAAGTTCCCGGAATATATAGAGCGCGTCGGTATTCCAAGTCCACCATAGATTTTTAGAGAGCGAATGAAGCCCTTCCACAAGAGAAAGTGTAGAAGAAGATTTTACTTTTGCCATAAACTTTATTTCACCTTTCATTGTAACAACCTTTATAAGAAACCGAAATTTGACAAAAATTCCAAAGGAAAAGTTTCAAGAAGTTTCAAGAATAGTTGTTGAAGTGTAGAATTATAGTAGGTCTTGAATAATATCGGACGGAATCAACCAATGCAATTTTCCATTGCCACGAATTGGTGAACCATGGGTTTCCACGCAGGCAAAACTTGTTGGCTTTATTGTGATGTTCGTTGATCCCGTTCCGCTAATCAATGCCGAGATGCATGTGCCGATGAACGGTTCGTGTGTAACAAGAAGAACTCTGCTGTCCGAGGTGAAGGAACGTAAAAAGTTGAACAGATTTTTCGGATCGGAATCGGGTGTAAGAAATTCTGATTCCTCTATTTGAATAATCGAAAAATATTTAACGATCTCTTGCGCAGTTTGTTTTGCTCTGATCAATGGGCTTGATATAACGTTAGTAAATGTGATATTTGTTTTTCTGCAAAACGCACCAATGCTTAATGATGCATCCACACCGCCGTTGGTCAATTCGCGTTCAAAATCGGAAGGGAAGTTCATCCCAGCTTCACCATGTCTAAGAAAAAATAAAATCATGTTGATTTCGCTGATTTACCCGCAGATTGAGAATGTATTTTTCTTCGAATAGAAACGCTTGTACCAAAATTGAGAAGTAATCCTACTTGAAATTCTGTTGCTTTAAGATAATGCAGTAGTTTAGAATTGAAAGATTCTTCTAAATGTTTTACAGCTTTTAGTTCAAGAATTACCGAATGATCTACAACAACGTCAACGATAAAATCTCCAACCGGATTCTCATTGTATGTGATATGAATCCGTTTCTGTTGTTCAACGTTGTATCCTTGAATTCTTAATTCTTCAACAAGTGCATTTTCGTAAACTTTTTCAACAAACCCAGAACCAAAAGTGTTATGGACTTTAAAAGCCGCAGCGATTATTTTCTCTGTTAAATCTTTGAGAGGATAATTTTCTTCGGGAAATTCTTTTTTCATCTGCGTTGAAATCTGCGTAATCAGAGCAATCACAATCTTTTTTTGGCTTGAGCATACCCCGGTTTAAGAATATCGTAGATGATCTTAATACGATCTTTGTAAGGAATGAATGCAGATTTCATCGCATTGATCGTAATCTTTTCTAAAGCGGTCAGGTCAAGTCCGAACTTTTCGTGCGCAAGATGATATTCGTCGGTGAGTGTAATGCCGCTCATAAGACGGTCATCGGTATTTAATGTTAATCGGAATTTATATTTGTGATAGATCGGGAAAGGATGTTCCTCGATCGTACGAACTGCGCCAGTGTGAAGATTGCTCGTCAAGCAAATCTCGATCGGGATACGTTTATCCAAAACATATTGCGCCAACGCTCCCATGCTCAATACTTCGCCATCTTTTATTCTCATATCTTCGATCAATCGTGTTCCGTGACCGATTCGATGCGCGCCGCACCATTGAATTGCCTGCCAGATCGATTCTTTTCCGAACGCTTCGCCGGCGTGAATGGTGATGTTAAAGTTTTCGCGTTGAATGTAATGAAACGCATCGACATGTTTTTTCGGCGGATATCCCCCTTCTTCGCCGGCGAGATCAAATCCGACAACGCCTTGATTGCGAAATTCAACGGCGAGTTCAGCGACTTCCATAGAAACCGTCGGTTCCATATGCCTCATTGCACAGATCAACACACCATAATGAACGCCGAAATCTTTTTTACCTCTCTCTAATCCTTTTAACACAGATTTTACGACACGCGAAGTTGAGAGTCCTTTTCCGGTATGGAACATCGGAGCAAATCGCGTTTCAAAATAGACCACACCGTCGTTCTTCATATCTTCAACAGTTTCGTATGCAACGCGTTCAAGAGAATCTTCGGTTTGCATTACTCCGCAGGTATGTTCAAATCCTTCCAGAAACAACGGCAGACTTCCGCGCTGTGCGCCGCGCTGAAACCATTGATCCAATTCACCGGGATCGCTCGTGGGGAGTTTATCATATTTTTGTTCCTTAGCAAGTTCGATCACTGTTTGCGGACGAACGCCGCCATCGAGATGGTCGTGAAGTAATACTTTTGGGATTGTTCGGATAAAATCTTTTGAGAGTTTCATAGGATTAGTTTTAATTTTAATAGGATGATAAAATTTTTTGAATTCCAATGTTAAGAGCGGGCAAATCCTTATCAGCTATTATCCACGCCCGTTCAATATTTATTTTGAGATAATCGTGCACAAGAACATTTCTAAATCCACTAATTTCGCGCCAAGGTATCTCAGAATATGCCGTTTTAGTTTCCTCGGAAATAAACAGAGCGGATTCTGAAAGTATCTAAAGATTACGAATGATTGCATCTTGAGTTTTTAGATCGGGAAGAAATTCTTGAAAAGATTTTGACTTGTATAGTTCTATTCTTTCTATACATTCCAATATGTGATGAAGATAAAGTCGTTCACTTTTCATACAGGAATTGCTTCTTTAAGAATTTCATCACGAATTAAGTAGTGAAGTCCGTTTGGTTCAACGACATCAACGGTGCGGTGTAATAAATCCTGTAAGTCCATCACCAAACCCCCAATGTCTAGAAGGCTTCTACCGTTTTCCATTTCAATCAAAAAATCCACATCGCTGTTCTCTTGTGCTTCACCACGAGCAAACGAGCCAAATACTTTAATACTTGTTACACCGTGTTTTTGTGCAAGGGAAAGAATTTCTTGTCGATAGTGTTGTATGGTGTTTGAATGTATCATAAACTAATTAAATTTACCGATGTTGCAGTTATGTTACAAGCATTTGTTTGCCGCCGTTAAGTATGGTCGTCACGTAATAATTTTAAATGAGCTTTGTCAACATACGTTTAGTAATTACTATTTTCCCTAATCTACTATTTCCTTTGCACCTTTTCTACTTTAATAATGTTGGTCGGACACATCTTTGCAGCTATCTGATTCTTCTTCAATTCATCATCACCGACAAGAGCCATAAAAATCCCATTCGATTCTTCGCCGTCAACAAGTACGCTTTTGCCATCTTTTCTGGACATTTTCCAACGGTCGGGGGCAAGTTCCACACACGCATTACAGCCGATACATTTTTCCCGTAAGTAAATAATTCGAATCATTGATCTCTATTTTGAATTTCCCGTTCTGCTTTCAACCAATTTGTAGAGCGAATCGGATGGACGAATCACATCTTCAATGGGAATAGTTACGCAATCGCCTTTAGATGCCTGCTGAACGATGACATCATTCACACGAAGTTCCGACACAACAGCGTGAACATAGCCAGTGGTGGGACCGGTAATAATAATTTCATCTCCTACATTAATGGATTGCGACTCGATCTTGAAATATCCGATCTTCGGTTTGTCAAAATAGTTTAACCCTTTGCCGAGATACACTTTTCGTTTCGTTGCCTGCGATTCATCGGAATTGCTCCATTCACCCATTGTGCGCCCGAGATAATATCCATCCCAGAATCCGCGATTGTACACAGTGGAAAGTTCTTCAGTCCATTGATGAATTTTTTCCGGAGTATATGTTTCATCGGCAATAGCAATAACAGCTTCTTTATAACATGTTGTTGTTGTGTGTACATAATCTGCAGAACGTCCGCGTCCTTCAATTTTCAACACCTCAACTCCGGCGGCAATGATCTTATCCAAGAAACCGATTGTGCAAAGATCTTTTGCAGACATAATAAATTCATTGTCAATCTCAAGTTCATATCCCGTTTCTTTATCTGTAACGATGTAATCTCGTCTGCAATTCTGAATGCATGCGCCACGGTTAGCGGAAGAGAAATGCGAGTGAAGACTGAGATAACATTTTCCCGAGACAGCCATGCAGAGTGCGCCGTGAGCAAATACTTCAACCTGAATTAAATTTCCTGATGGTCCGCAGATATTTCTTCGCTTGATCTCGCGTGTAATATCGGAAACCTGCGAAAGAGAAAGCTCGCGCGATAATACAACCACATCAGCAAAGACAGAAAAAAATTCTATCGTTTCAATATTCGTGATATTTGTCTGTGTAGAAATATGGACTTCCATATTCTTCTTTTTTGCGTACATCAATACCGCGTGATCCGATGCGATGACGGCGGTGATTCCGTTTGCTTTTGCAGCATCAACAATGTTTCGCATCAATTGCAGATCGTGATCATACATGATCGTATTTAGCGTGATGTACGATTTTGCGTTATATTGCGCGCAAAGCTCCGCTACTTTTGGAAGATCGTCAACGGTAAAATTATTGGAAGATTTAGCGCGCATGTTCAACTGTTCCACGCCAAAATAAATGGAATCTGCTCCTGCGTGTAATGCCGCAGAAAGAGATTCCCACGAACCGGCAGGGGACATTATTTCAATTGTTGGCTTCATTTGTGTATAATATACGAAAAAAAAGAGAGAGTTTTTCTTCCGAAAAAAATTGAAAATTAGATAATACTGTTGTTCGGGAATAAATCTTCGTTTACATTTATGAGTCGAATCTAAAAAGGTCTAATTTCAATTTCTAGTTATCGAATTCAGTTTAGATCTGACAATTTTTTTTAAATACCTTTTTAGAGCAGACTCATTTATTATAAGAGACATCTGAAAAATTATTTGTCCTTTGTCATTTCGATCCACCGAAGGTGGAGAGAAATCTTTTTTTTTCAAAATTATTAAAAACGAGATTCCCTGCCTGACGGCAGGCAGGCTCACTCCCGCTCCAAAGGAGTCCTTTGGACCTGACCGCTGGTCGAAGACTCTTCGAGCGGGCAGGTCGTTCGGTCTACGACTCGTAGAGAATGACATTGATTCGATATTTTTTGCTATCCCTACTAATTTCAACTATTTATTGAATAAAAATAATATCTGTATGGAAACATTCATCACCGGACTTCAATGGTATGTAGTTTTTTTATTTTCAACAACATTGCACGAAGCATTTCACGCGCTTGCAGCATGGAAACTTGGCGACAGTACCGCATACGAAGGTGGACAGGTAACGCTTGATCCGTTACCGCATATCCGAAGGGAACCGATCGGACTTGTTGTTGTTCCGATTCTTTCTTTTGCGCTTGGCGGATGGATGATGGGTTGGGCAAGCGTTCCGTATGACAGGGAATGGGCGTTGCGTTATCCGAAACGTTCTGCAGTGATGTCGTTAGCGGGACCGATTGCAAATCTGTTGTTAGTGTTTGTTGCGGCGATCATCATTCGTATTGGAATGATGGCTGAAATATTTTCTGCACCGGAACAATTGATCTTCTCTCACATTGTTGATGCGAACGAGGCGGGGACATACGAGATTGTTGCAACATTTTTAAGTCTCTTCTTCTCTCTCAATTTACTTTTGTTTCTCTTTAATCTTCTTCCTGTTCCGCCGTTGGATGGGAGCGGGATCATTCCTTTATTTATAAGTCATGACAATGCGCAGAAGTATTTACAGTTATTATACAACTCTCCGGCGGGTTTCTTCGGTCTGTTAATTGCGTGGAATGTGTTCAAATATATTTACAGTCCGCTGCATCTTGTTGCGGTGAATTTGTTGTATCCGGGATTGAATTATCATTGAAATGAAACACGGAGTGGTTCGACAGTACAACTGTCGAACGCAAATCGTCCAATGAGTTTTACTCATCCTTTGTTAACAGTTAAACTGTTCAACCGGGTTTATGTCCGACAGTGCAACTGCCGGACAACTAAGAACGATATCTAAAAAATTCTTTGCGGCATTGCGTCTTTGCAGTTAAAGATTTTTATTCCAATACTCCAATCTTTTTCTCTACATTCTTCAACACACTTCCGTCTTTCACCAATCCCAACGCTTTCTGAATATCATCGTGTAAAATTCTATCTTCTTCAAGATGAGGAATTGATTTACGGATGGTTTGATATGCAGCGTTAGTTCCTTTTCCACATTTTAGCGGGGAATGAAAATCGATCGCTTGTGCCGCAGTCATCAGTTCAATTGCAATAACGGTCTGCGCATTCTTCAACACTCTCCAGCATTTTTGCGCCGCAATCGATCCCATCGAATTATGATCTTCCTGATTTGCCGATGTCGGAATCGAATCGACACTGGCGGGATGAGAAAGAACTTTGTTTTCTGAAACAAGCGATGCGGCAGTGTATTGTGCAATCATCAATCCCGAATTAAGCCCGCCGTTAGTAGTGAGAAAACGGGGAAGACGGCTGAGCGCGCCGTTCACCATACGTTCAACGCGGCGTTCAGAGATGTTTGCCAGTTCCGAAAGTGCGATTGCTGCAAAATCCATCGCAAGTGCCATCGGTTGTCCGTGAAAATTTCCTCCTTCAAGATGCTGCCCGCCTGCGCGATGCTGACGCTTCGCTTCGGAACGGGCAGGTTTCTCATCAGGAAAGATCAATGGATTGTCATTGGCGGAATTTATTTCAATCTCTACTTTTGATGCGACATATTCCAGCGCATCGCGCGAAGCACCGTGAACTTGCGGAGCGCATCGAAGTGAATACGCATCCTGCACTCGATCATCATTATGGCGATGCGATTCTCTGATCTCGCTATGATTCATCAGATTGCGCAGATTTGCCGCCGATGCAAGCTGTCCTTTGTATGGGCGAAGTTTGTGAATGCGTTCATCAAACGCGGTGTCGGTTCCTTTCAACGCTTCAATGCTCAACGCGCATGAAATATCGGCGAGTTTCATCAGTTGAAATGCTTCGTGAATAATGAGCGAAGCGAATGCGGTCATCATTTGTGTTCCGTTGATGAGCGCAAGACCTTCTTTTGCAGTTAAGGTTAATGGCTGCAGATTGTGTCGTTTGAGAACTTTTTTTGAATCTTCAATTGTCAATTGCGCGTTTTTCAGCGTCCCGTGTTTTTTACGGGATCCATTATCAATTGCTTTTCCTTTTCCCATAAAAGAAAGTACCATGTGCGCTAATTGAACCAAATCTCCGCTTGAACCGACCGAACCCTGTGAAGGAATAACTGGAATCAATCCTGCATTAAAAAACTTTACAATAAATTCCACAGTCTCAGGACGAATTCCAGAAAATCCTTTTGCGAGTGCGTTGATTCGGAGGATCATCATTGCGCGAACAATTTCCGGCGGAAGGGGATCGCCGGCTCCGGCTGCATGACTGATAATAAGATTGGTTTGTAATTGTTCGATTTTATCGTGCGGAATACGAACATTGGCAAACTCGCCGAATCCTGTCGTTACACCGTAAATAATTTCATCGCTGGCAAGCCAATCTTCTACAAGAGCACGGGATCGCTGCATCGTTTTTTTTGCGATCGAAGAAAGAGCTATTGTTGATTTACGATTCGTTGCTGTTGAATAAAGATCAGCTATTGAGAGAGAGTTACCGTTAAGAGAAAGATTCATTTTTTTTTCCTTGAAAAAATAATTGTCCCCCTTGCGGGGTGGATTTTGCATTGGGGAAGGGGGATTAGGTCTACGACCTCGTAGAGGGGGATGATGCTTTTCTAATCTCTCCAATTCTCCAGGCGATTATTTCTTTTACTCTGTTAATTTCTTTCATCACTTCGCTGTCGCGAAAACGGATGACAATGTATCCAAGTTCTTTAAGCCGTTGCTCTTTTTTCAAGTCTTTTTGATATGTTTCATCAAATTCATGTGTGTAACCATCTAATTCAATAACCAATTTCAATTCTTTACAGAAGAAATCAGCAATAAAATTATCAATTGGTCTTTGCCGAAGAAATTGATATCCAAGCATTTGTCTTTTGCTTAACACTTCAGCCCATATTCGGATTTCTGCTTGTGTGCTTTCGTTGCGATGTGTTCGAGCAAATGTTTTGAGAGATTTATTGTAATGATTGTTTGAATACATTTGGTTTATTGTGTTTCGAAAACAAAGGATATTTCATCCCCCTGTTTCCCCCTTCGCTGTCGCACAAAAAACGCAGGCGCACAAGGGGGACAATAATTCTGATTTCAGATTAAGATAAAATTACCGCGAATAAATTTTGACAAACTCTTCCAATCCGCTAACAATCTTTGATGCAACCTGCTTCCTAAATTCGGGATCGATCAATTTCATTTCATCCTCAGGATTTGAAAGGAACGCAATTTCAACAAGAACATTCGGCAACTGTATCGGTCCGCTTAATGAAAAATTGAAGTTTCCCGTAACCCCCCATTGTGCCAGTCCAAGCTCAAGCATTTTTCCATACATAATATCCGAAAGTGGTTTGAATCCGGGATAACGGTAATAGATACTTGTTCCTTTTATCTGTTCTGCGTCCGATGATTCGCCGATAGAATTGCAATGAATGCTGACGAGAATATTTGCGTTGGATGATAGGATTTTTTCAGCGCGTTCACCCATCAATACATTGTCGTCGGTTTCGCGGGTCATCATTGTTCTAATTCCATTCGCCTGCAATTGTGCATTCAATTCTTTTGCGACGGCGAGCGTAATGTTCATTTCAATCGTTCCGAGCGAACCGAGTGCGCCCTGACTTCCAATTCCATGCCCCGCATCGATTGCAATCGTCAATCCCGAAAGCGGTGATAAAAGATTTGTCACCATTGGGGCACGGCGAACACGAATCTTCATTGAAGTTCCTTCGTACGAAATATCGTATCCCCAATGCTGTTGTTGTTTTAAATAGATCGTCAATTGATAATGATCGGCACCGACTTGAGTGCATTTTACTTGTAGAATCTCTTTTGCTGAAAGTTGATGAGTGATCCAATTTGTGTTCGATGTTGCGCCGAAAATATTTACGACAATCGCCATCGGGTCGGTCAACTGTTCACTGGTGTATGGAACTTTCTGTCCAAATCCGACACGGACAACATCTTCGGAATCATTTCCGGTAACCGAAATGGAACCGGTAAGCGTATAAGGAAGCGTTGCGTTGACGGGAGAAAGCTGCGCATATTCCTGCGGAAGCCATGCTTCCATCCCTTCCGAAAGTTTTACACGATATTGTTCACCGACTTTTCCGGTGATAATAACTCGCACACCTTCAACAAGAAAACCTAATTTCGCTCCGCCGAGACGGTCGCCGCCCAGACCGGCATTTAAGAATGCTCGTTTACCGATCACCTCGGCAACGCGCGGCAGTGAATCGCGAATGATCGAAATTTTTCCTTTTGAAAAAGCTTTTTCACTGCTAAAAAAATTCTTTGATATTCTGAAACGGATGGGAACATCAACACATTCGTCGCTTTCTTTTATTGTATATTTGCCAACATAAATTCCGCCAATTCCTCCGGTATTCTTCGTGTCGAGTTCGCGCATCGGGATTCCGGATTCAACTCCGTCAATATCAAAAACGGGATTCTTTCCGGGGCTTGCTTTAATCTTTACTTCAAGAACATCACCGGCAATTAACCAACGATCTTCCGTTGGCTGTGAAACATTGTCGATCACTATCGGATCAACGGTTGATGTTACGATTGGTGCTGGTTTAATGAATACGAAATCTTTGAATAATGAATCTCCAGTCGGATTATAAACAGCAATGTGCAATGTAGTCGTATCGGAAGTGAGATTGTGCATTCCAACAAATGCGCCGCTGCCGTACACTTTAACTTCTTTATAATTAACGAATGCTCTTGAAGTTGGGTTTGTTGAAGCTGCAATGCGATGTTTGCCAGCGTTATACCGTACCGTATCGCGGTCTGGAAGAACAATTTTCAAAAAGAGAGTATCGTTTGTTTGGGCAATAAGTGGAAGAGTGAAAAGAATTAAAGCAATCAGTGTTTTCAATGTGAGCTCCGGAACTTTATTTGAGAAAGGAAATAAGTTTATTCTTTATTGTGAAAAATATTTGTTCATCTAGCGTACCTATTAAACCTTGAATTGATGAATCAGAGATTGTAACAAGTTTTGATCAATCCGGATAATAAGAAAGCATCGGGGGTAATTTAAGAAAATCATGGTGTTCAATTTATTGAATTTGCGAAGAGATAAACATTGCGAGATAATCGTTGTGAACTTGAAATGTTTCCATAAGAATTCAGAACAGGGCGGAGTTTTGTCACACTTCCGTCTGTAAAAGGGAATTGTGCTAAGACAATTTCACCCTGTTTATATTTCATCGTTTTTCTTTGATGTGTTGAAGTGAGTAAATATCTTCCGCACTATCTTTAAGAAAGTTCCACGAGGGGTCATGGTGCAGAAGACCTGATGAATATAACGTTTCTTCCGAAGTAACAAACTGTTCTATAAGCGCAAGTTTTTCTTGGATGGATAAATGGTTCACTTCGTTGAAAATTTCTGTTGTAGACATATTTACTCCTTACTAAATAACCGTCTCTTAAAAATATTTATCTGTACAAATTTTTTATTTTTAAATATCAACTAAATACAATTTAGCAACTCGGGATAAGAGATTCAATCGCTGCTGTCATAAATAATTTTGAAGTTGTATAAGAATGCGTGTTTTTTCATTGTTTTGGATGATTTTGTTCTGTTTTTGTAAAGTAGCCCCCAGTAAAATTTTATGCTGTCCTAAATAAACTGGCTCAAAAAAACCTGTTTGACAAAGGTTTTATCGTGCAGGAGAAGCTTCTGCCGAATTTTGTATTTTTATTTAGGACAGGTCTGATAACGCTAACTATGGTCAGCTACAGGTAATCCCATTTTGCAGCATTACGAAATCGAACGAAACATGAACAACGATTCATGGATAGTGATTGCCACAACAACCAATACATTATTTACAGACAATGAATTTCGAATTCAAAGTTCAGGCGGCAGCAACACAGCGCAATATCGTGTTCGTCAAAAATCTACAAATGGTGTTTATGGAAAATTATACTGGAATTGTAACGGCTTCAGGGCAATATATTCCTATCGAAAAGAAACAACTTGCCGAGAAACAATTACCATCAGAATTTTTGTTGCAGCAAAATTCACCAAATCCTTTCAATCCTTCAACAACAATTCGTTATGAAATTCCGGACGAAGGTTTTGTATCATTAACTGTCTTTGATAATCTTGGAAGAGAAGTTGCCGAACTATACAACGGTTACAGAAAACCAGGAGTATATGAAGCGACATTTAATGCAGGTAAACTTTCCAGCGGTTTATATTTTTATAAAATTAAGGCAGGTTCGTTTATGTCAATTAAGAAAATGCTGCTTCTCAAATGATCTGCTCTAAATGTTTTATAACAAAGCCGCTTTGTCAGCGGCTTTGTTTATTGTAAGTGCAGAAAAATATTTTTGTTCGATTGTTTTTCAAAAAAACTTTTGTCCCCTCAACTCTCCACGAATTAAAAATTTCTTATCTGTCTGAAAAAATGTCGCAAACGCTTGACAACTCTGTATAATTCCGTATATTAGTAGTGAAAATAGAACGAAAAAACGGTTCCGTACCGACTTTGAAAAAAAAAACATGACAACGATCATCACTGTAGAAAAAAAATGAAGCGAGCGAATGATGATAAAAATAAATTCTCACAAATAGAGAAAGGTATCCAAAATATTTTTTGGTACTCCTCTGAATGGACGTAGCATTAGTCTACAATGTGAAAAAGGAAGAGGCAGTTGACGCGGCGAGCGTCACTCAACCTTCGAGTCAAGATCACCACACGACTCACACAGACATACAACTTGCTCCGAGCGCGGATACTTTTGCGGAATGGGATACGATAGAAACTATCCACGCCGTACGAGATGCCCTTTCTCTTCGACACACTGTCTCCCTTATTGTAGCTGACGATAACGCCTACGAAACTTTAAAATCCAATCGACCCGATATAGTTTTTAATATTGCTGAAGGTCGGTTCGGTGCATCTCGCGAAGCACAAATTCCCGCAATGCTTGAGATGCTGAACATACCGTACACCGGTTCCGATCCGCTCACGCTTGGAATTTGTCTTGATAAATCTCGCGCAAAAGAAATTCTGTCTTACTATAACATCGCTAATCCAAAATTTGCAGTTATCTCATCACTCTCCGAACTTCAATCATTAAATTTTCCGGTTCCCGCAATAGTAAAACCATTGTTTGAAGGTTCGAGTAAAGGAATTTTTAATTCATCGCTTGTTCATTCTCAAGAAGAATTAGTAATACAAGTGAAATCGGTGGTAGAAGAATATGGACAACCGGCATTGATCGAAGAATTTCTTCCCGGAAAAGAATTTACTGTGGCGATGCTCGGGAATGGTGATGACTTGAAAGTTCTTCCGATAGTAGAAATAAAATTTGATTCGCTTCCCAGCGGAGTAAATCCTATTTATTCCTACGAAGCAAAATGGATTTGGGATCAATCGTCCAATCCGCTTGAAATTTTTGAATGTCCCGCAAAACTTGATGATAATCTTAAAACGGCTATTGAAAATCTTTGCCGAAACAGCTATAACGTACTGCGGTGTCGTGATTGGTCTAGAATAGACGTTCGGTTAGACAAAAATGGCAGACCGAATATTATTGAAATCAATCCATTGCCAGGGATTCTTCCAAAAATAGAGGATAATTCGTGTTTTCCGAAGGCGGCAAGAATGGCAGGGCTTAACTATAACCAAATGCTGAATACAGTATTGGATGAAGGATTAAAACGATACAATCTATTATAATGACAAAAACTGTTCACATAGCAATTATTTATAACGAACCAACAATAGAAACGGATAACGGTCGTCAATTTGCGTTCGATGCCGGAATTAATCATCAACACAGCGGTGTGTGGGTTTCTGCCGCAAAAGCAGATGGGAAGATTGATCTTTCTGAAGTTGGTGTGATTGAAGAAAAAGAAGATATCCAATCCGCATTGCGCGCGCTTGGGTATGAAACTTCTATCTTCAACATGTCGGATGATCTCGACAGGTTTCTCGGTTATCTGAAAGCAATGCAGCCGGATGTTATTTTTAATATGGTTGAAAGTCTTGGCGACTATGCAATCCACGAAATGCATGTTGCCGGAGTGTATGAGCTACTCGGAATTACATACACTGGTTCAGGTCCGTTAACACTGGGAACATGTTTGAATAAAGCTCGGACGAAAGAAATATTGCAGCAAAATGGAATACCAACCGCAAAGTTTATGCTTGTAGAAAATGCTCATCTCCTTTCTCTTGATACGTTGAAACTTTCATTTCCGATTATTGTAAAACCGAGCGCAGAAGATGCGAGTGTTGGTATAGACAATAAGTCTATTGTGAATACATTTGCGGAACTACAGGAACGAGTAGCTTTTATTGTAAAAAAGTTTCAAGCACCGGCTTTGGTTGAAGAATATATTGAAGGACGAGAATTAAATGTTGCGATCATCGGCAACAATCCACCGACGGTGTTGCCGATCTCTGAAATTGATTTTTCCGGACTTCCGAACGATTACCCCAAGATTGTAACGTATGATGCAAAGTGGATGGATGGAACAAAAGAATATGAAGGAACAAATGGAATTTGTCCTTCAATTCTTCCGATTGAGATTGAACGGGAAGTGAAAGCAATCGCGTTGCGAGCATACAATCTTCTGGAATGCCGCGACTACGCACGCGTTGACATTCGTTTATCGAAAACAATGAAGCCGTTCGTTCTGGAAGTGAATCCGAATCCCGATCTTTCGGATGATGCAGGGTATCATCGTTCGGCAAAAGCAGCGGGCTATTCATATCCCGAAGCGATTGGTACGATCGTAGGTTTTGCGGTTGAGCGTCATCAGCAAAAAAAAATATAGATTAATACGACGGCGGCATGCGTCTGAATGATAATTAAATGGTAGTCCGAAAAACTGAGCGTCAAGATTTTGAAACAATTCGTTCTATCGTTATCGCGACAGAAGTTTTCAACAAAGAAGAAATTGATATTGCGGTTGAGCTGCTGGAAATCTTTTTGAACGATCCGAACCAGCAGGATTATGAAATATATTCGTATATTGACAGTGAAGAAAAAGTGTGCGGATATATTTGTATCGGTCCGACACCGGCAACAACCGCAACGTACGATCTGTATTGGATCGCGGTTGATCCTGCAACGCAAAGCAAAGGTGTTGGAACTGTTCTTTTAAATTTCACCGAAGATGCACTGCGGCAGCGCGGTGGACGATTACTGATTGCGGAAACATCATCGACAGCAAAGTATGATAAGACACGCGAGTTTTACGAACGAAAAAAATTTCAAAAACTTGCACATATAAAAGAGTATTATAAACCGGGAGACGATCTCATCATCTACGGAAAATATTTATAGGAATCATTTGAAAAATTGTTTGTTGATTGTCATTCTGACACTGAGCGTAGCGAAGTGGAAGAATCTCGTTTTTAGTCTTGAATGAAGAGCAAGATTCCTCATCGCTTTGCTCCTCGGAATGACATTGAGGTAAAATTTTTTAGATGTCTAAACAGAGTTAGAAATAAATAACATTTTATTCACAATAGAAGGCACTTTTTATGGAACTCTGGCAGGAAATGCTAAGAGCTAGTGTTGACAGCGGAAAAGATCTCGTTGATCGTTTCGGTTTCGACAAAGAATTGGCGGAAAAATTAAATACGCTATTTCACATTCGAATCAATCCTTATTACCTTTCATTGATTCGTTATCCGGGCGATCCGATCTGGCTGCAATGTATTCCCGATGCAAAAGAATTGGAAGAGGATGGTTTTTCCGACGATCCGTTGAACGAAGAGGCGCACAGTCCAGTTCCAAGTATCACACACCGCTATCCGGATAGAGTGTTATTTTTAACCACAAGTCAATGCTCAATGTATTGCCGCTTCTGCACACGCAAACGGAAAGTGGGAGATTCTGGCAAGATCAGCATGAAATATATCCAAAGTGGTTTGGATTATATTGCTGCGCATCCCGAAATCCGTGATGTTATTTTATCCGGCGGTGATCCGCTGATGCTTACTGATGTGATGTTGGAAAAAGTTGTCGCCGGACTTCGTGCAATTCCTCACGTTGAGATTATTCGTCTCGGAACAAAAATGCCATGCGTTCTTCCGCAGCGCATAACACCAGATCTGTGCACTATGTTGAAAAAGTACCATCCTGTTTATGTGAACACACATTTCAATCATCCGTGGGAAGTGACACCGGAAGCAAAACGAGCGTGTGAAATGCTTGCTGATGCCGGTATTCCCGTAGGAAATCAAGCTGTGCTTATGAAAGGTGTGAATGACGATCCGGATGTGATGTTGGAGTTGATGCGAAAACTTCTTGCAATGCGCGTTCGTCCATATTATCTCTACCAAGCAGATATTACCAAAGGGGCAAATCATTTTAGAACACCGGTGAGCGTTGGCTTGGAAATTATGGACAAATTACGCGGTCACACTTCCGGTCTTGCAATTCCTGCTTATGTTATTGATGCGCCCGGCGGCGGCGGAAAAATTCCGATCCTTCCGCAATACGTGCTTGGGCGCAATGGAAACAACATTATCATGCGGAATTACAAGTACGAGATCTATGAGTATCCTGATGTTGAGGAAGCTGAGAAAAAAATGCCGACAGATTCCCAACAGATCGAGAAAAGATTTTTGCGTAAACGGAAAAGCGTTCAACGCAAAAAGACATACAAAAAAGAGAAGGTTGAAGTATCTTCTTAACAGATTAAAAAGTCCCGCATTTGCGGGACTTTTATTTTATTGTTCTAAGCATACTGTTCCTTCAAAACGAACGGTATGCTTTAACTGTTAAAGTTTATGACGAAACCGAAATTAATCGTAACATTGTGCGGTTACGTAATATTGATCTATATATTCATCCTTCTTCCGCAAAATCTTTACACACCAACCCGATATTTCAATCTTCCCGGAATACTGTGGTTCGTTCACCTCATCCTGCTCTATATTCATGAAGCAGGTCATTTATTCTTTTCAGTGTTCGGAAAAACAATCGGCATTCTTGGCGGATCGCTCAATCAAATCCTTGCTCCGCTCGTTTGGTTTATTGTGGCGAAACGTGAAGCATCATCGCTTTCAAGTGTTGCGCTTTTTTTTACAGGGGTCAGTGTCGTTGATGTAAGCATTTATGTAAAGGATGCCGAACTATTGCTTCTTCCGCTGATTGGCGGATTGAGCAAGGCGCACCACGATTGGAGAAATTTACTGGGTGGATGGGGAATTATTGAGTGGAGCTTTACGATTGGAGAAATAATGTTTTGGAGTGGAATGCTGCTTGCTGGTGTTGGTCTTTATGGTGGAATAAAAAACGCGATAACAGAATATCGCGCCGGCAGGTGTCTTAGTGGCAAAAAAATAATTACATTACCCAATTTTCTTTTCAGAGTTCATCAGCACCACAACAGCGTGTGCCACGGAGTGTCCTTGCGAAGCATCCTTCGGATCGGATAATTGTTCTGTCCCTTCCCGTCGTGCAGAAAAGAAGAATCGCCGAATAATACCTGTTGCCAACGTAAAATTTATTTCCTGTGAATCAATCATCCCTGTTTTCGTCAATGAAATTTCAATGGGACGCAAAATTTCGCGCGGAAGCTCGGTAAATTTTTTCTGCAGATCGTAAATTGAATTTGCATTAAACATATCCAGCATTGCCTGATTGGTATCAACAATTATCCAAGATGAAAAATTAAACTTCATCATTCCTACCAACGAATTATCGAACAGTGCTTTATACCGCCGCTCGCTTTTTTTTATTTCTTCAATCGTTTTTTGCTGTTCCTCAATAATCTTCTTATTGGTTGCAAATATAACGGCGATGTATGCCGCTGCAAATATCGCGATAATGGCTGTGGTCAACACGGTCATTAATGCTGTGTCGTTTAAAATGTTTTGCACAAAAAGCTCCTGGCATAAATTAGATTAGCAATGATTGTGAATCCCCAGTTGATATGCCAAAGCATTGAAAAATATTCTATTCCCATACTAAGAATCAAGTTACTCGCAGAAAAAATAACTATTGTTCCAGCACTATAGAGCAATGTCCCGATTGCAATCCAAAAAACTGAATATTCGGTGACTGATTGTTTTGAGGCTTTCACAATTTGACTAAGGATAATGACTGAAGCAATAAGCGTGATGCAACTGGCAACGGTATCAATACTTTCCCTAAACTCTTTTGGGAATGGTAAAAAAGAAACATCAAGAATCCAAAATACAAAGTACAGTAAACCTATAATGTACAAACCATCTTTCAAAAATTGCCGTTGAGTCCACCGTGAAAATAAAAAGAAAATACACCCGACATATACTATCATATAAATATTTGATAGAAAATGATTGGCGATTCCCATTCTTCCCAAAACAAATTCGGCAGTCACTTGGAATACCGAGAAAGTGCAAAACAGAGAGAATATTTTCATTGAAGTTTGTAATCTTCTCCAATGTCGAAATCCAAATCCCGCCGGAATTAGAAATGATACTGCAGCAATATGCGCAAAGAGAGGTATTTGCATGTTATTTACTGATCAGGGTTTCCATATCACAATAGGGAGGACATGGGTAGGACTTTTCCGCGATAGCGGCGTTCGTCATATCTTTTCCTAATGAATCAACTCCCACCAACACTATTGTTGGTGTACCGTCATCCATTTTAGCGTAATAATATCGAATGCCGACAACTCCTTTTTGTGAAAGCATTTTATCAAAAACATCGCGGTAAAACATTCCCCCTTTTGTTTTCATCTGCATTGCATCTTTTTTCAAATTGTTAATATATTTTTTTGCACTGTCAAGGGTAACTTCATGACTGTGCGTTTTTTTTGGAAGTGATTGTGCTGAAGCGGAATTTGATCCGGCGATCAACAGCATGGAAAAAACAATAACCATTAACAGTAAACGGTATGTCATAATAACTCCTTTTTTAATGTGTTGGTTTTTTTAACATGGATGCAAAACCGAAAACGACAGTTTGGAAAAGTTGTTTAACAACAACGAAACATAGAAAAAAAAAACTCATAGCACAACACAATTGTCTTCTGTTTTTCCACAGTTTAACTGTCCGAAGGACACTTCGTGTCGAAGAGGTTCCAGTTCGAGAGTTTAACTCCCGGACAACTTTAGTTTTTTCAGGTCAACATCCCCGAAATCTCAATTGGCGGAAGATTTCGGGGATGTGTTTCGCAATAATTTTAATACCGTCCTTTCCATGTTTCACAATACGGTAAAATCTCGTTATCTTCCTTTTGTGAAAATTCCTCAAGAAAAAATAGATGAGATTCGCGCCGCATCGGAGATTGTTGATGTGATTTCGACCAGACTTCAACTGAAAAAGCGCGGTAAAGACTATCTCGGCTTGTGTCCATTCCATCAGGAAAAAACGCCATCCTTCAGCGTCAGTCCGGCAAAACAAATGTTCTATTGTTTCGGTTGTCATCAAGGCGGCGATGTAATAAAATTTGTGATGGAATACGAAAAGTCCTCGTACGTTGAGGCATTGGAAATTCTTGCTGAGCGTGCCGGTATTTCAATCACACGAACGGAAGAAGCGTACGAATCCGCAAATGAATCGGAAAAAATGTATAGCGTGATGTCGTTTGCTGCACGCTCATTCTTTGCGAATCTTACAAAAACTACCGAAGGGGAATTTGCGCTGAATTATTTCCGCGAACGCGGTTTCACAAATCAAACAATGACAACGTTCGGACTTGGATATTCATTGCGAGGATGGGATTCTTTGTTGAAGATAGCGCAAGAAGAAGGGATTGATCCGGAACAATTGGAAAAAGTGGGGCTTGTGCGCCGGCGTGACGATGGGGGAAATTATGATACATTTCGCGGCAGGGCGATGTTTCCTATTTTCAATACCAACGGCAGAGTAATTGCATTTGGTGCGCGAAAATTATACGATGATGATAATCTTGGAAAGTACATCAATTCTTCTGAAACACCGATCTATCACAAAAGCAAAGTGCTCTACGGACTTTCGCAGGCGAAGGATGCAATTCGTGAGCGCGATTTTGTGGTGTTGGTGGAAGGATATGCCGATCTCATTTCTGTCTATCAAGCCGGAACAAAAAATATTGTTGCTTCCAGCGGAACGGCGTTAACGACAGAACAAATCCAACTTATTTCGCGCTACACAAAAAATATCACTCTTGTCTATGATGCAGATTCTGCGGGTGCGAATGCGATGATGCGCGGCGTTGATCTAATTCTTGAAGGTGGTCTCGATGTTCGGATCGTGCAGCTTCCAGACGGTGAAGATCCCGATTCCTATGTTCGGAAGAATGGCGGCAAAGCATTCGAAGAATTGTTGAAACGATCGGTAACGTTTATTGATTACAAAGCGAACGAATTTCAACGCGCCGGAAAATTTGAGACACCGGAAGGAAAAGCGGAAGCGGTGCGCGGACTTGTGCAATCGATTGCAAAGATTGGCGATCAGTTAAAACGTTCCTTCTTTATTAAGGAAGTTGCAGAAAAATATAATCTGTATGAATCAATGTTGTACGGCGAATTAGAAAAATCTACACGACGTGTTCCGCATAAATTTACAGAAACGGTGAAGTCGGAAATTCCTGAAGAAGAACGTGCAACGAATGAACGGAAAGTTCTTGTTGGAGAAATTCCGTTGGAAGAAAAAGAGATTCTCTCTGCACTGTTTGAAGATCCAAAAGAAATGATCCCTTTCATTTTCGGCAATCTGCATACGGAGGATTTTGTACATCCACTCTCCAGAAAAATTTCTGAACTCGTACTAAACATTTTTGATGAAACCGGTGAAGTGGATGTCAATCATCTTCTTTCGTTGTTGAGTGACGATCATGAAAAGACAATGGTTGCAAACATTACATTCAATAAATATCAACTCGGAGAACGATGGAACAAGATCGGCGGCAGAATAAGTGAAACTCGGCTGTACGATTCCGCACTTGGAGCGATTAAAACGTTAAAGAAAAAGCGTTTGGAATTAGATCTTGCAGATAACCGAATTCACATGAAGAATGCTTCGGTTGCAGGGAACGATACGATGCCATTCTTAAAAAGGCAGCAGGAAATTCTTTCGAAGTTGAAAGAAATAGAGGGATTGAAATTGATGAAGGGATAAAGAAAAAACCTGAGTTTACCACTCAGGTTTTTTTAATGGATACTTGCCAAGTCTTTTAGACTTGGCAAGTATTGTTTACACAGTGATATTACATCTTTGCAATTATTGCATCGCCAAATTCAGAACACTTCACTTCTGTAGCTCCTTCCATTTGCCGAGCAAAATCATACGTTACGGTTTTTGCCGCGATTGCACCGTTTAATCCTTTAATGATGAGGTCTGCGGCTTCCGTCCAACCGAGATACCGGAACATCATTTCACCGCTTAATACAACCGAACCCGGATTTACTTTATCTAAGTTTGCATATTTGGGAGCTGTGCCGTGAGTCGCTTCAAAAATAGCATGTCCGGTGATATAGTTAATATTCCCGCCCGGTGCAATTCCAATTCCGCCCACTTGTGCAGCGAGTGCATCGGAAAGATAGTCGCCGTTTAAATTTAATGTTGCGATCACATCAAAATCTTCCGGTCGTGTAAGAACTTGCTGTAATGTAATATCGGCAATCGCATCTTTAATCAAGATTCCGGCGCCCGGTTTTCCTTCCGGAATTTTGCACCACGGACCGCCGTCAATTTCCACTGCGCCGAAATATTCTTTTGCCGTTTGATAACCCCAATCACGAAATGCACCTTCGGTGAATTTCATGATATTTCCTTTGTGAACAATCGTAATACTTTTTCGGTTATTCTTAATTGCATAACTAATTGCGCTATGAACAAGTCGCACCGTTCCGGAGTAACTTACCGGTTTAATTCCAACACCAACATTAATTTCGGTTGGAAAATTTGGAGTGCCGACCAATTTCCAAAACGCTTCCGCTTTCTCTTTCGTACCGAAACGAATCTTGCCAAACTCTTTCGGAAATTCTTTTGCAAGAAGGTCCAATATTTTTTGAGCATCAGCTGAACCGCCTGGATACTCAATTCCGGCATAGATGTCTTCTGTGTTTTCACGGAAGATCACCATTTCCACTTTTTCCGGACGTTTTACCGGAGATGGAACGCCGGTGAAATATTGTACCGGACGTAAACAAACATACAGATCGAGCATCTGACGCAGCGCAACATTCAACGAACGAATTCCGCCGCCAACCGGAGTTGTCAACGGACCTTTGATACCGACGAGGTATTCTTTGAAAGCATCAACTGTTTCATCGGGAAGCCAGGTATTTAACTTGTCGAATGATTTTTGTCCTGCAAGCACTTCTTTCCATTCGATCTTTTTCTTTCCGCCGTATGCTTTTGCAACAGCAGCATCCAGTACGCGAACGGAAGCGCGCCAAATATCAGGACCTGTTCCGTCACCTTCAATGAATGGAATAATTGGATTGTCTGGAACAGTGAGTTTTCCATTGTGAATTGAAATTTTTTCTGCCATAATGCTTCCTTAATGTTTAAGTAACAGTCACGTTTTTTTTACTTCGCTCAATGCGACGTATGATAATATTTATCATCCCGAGCGAAGAAGTGGGATGATGTATTACAATTGCTATTGAAGCTATATGATATTTGCCCGAATGGTATCCGCGATTTCTTTCATTTGCCCATCCGCATATTTTTTAAGATTAAGATTGAACGAAATATTGTCGTTTGCATATCGCGGTGTTATGTGGATATGAAAATGAAAAACCGATTGTCCTGCAATCTCGCCGTTATTGGCAAAAAAATTGAACCCTTCAAGGTTGAATGTCTTTACTAATGATTTTGCCACTTTTTGCGCTACCATCATCAATTCTCCAAGCTCAGACTCCGGAACTTCCAAAAAATTTTTGTACTCTTTTTTCGGAATGACCAATGCGTGTCCGTAGTGGATCGGCATTATATCTATAATGGAGATGACATTGTCTGTTTCGTAAAGAATTTCCGCAGGAATTTCGCGGTTAATAATTTTTGTGAATATTGTGCTCATGGTGTTTTTGAATTGGTTTGGGAAACTGGCCACCGTTGGTTCTTTCTGTATTGAAATTAGAAAAAGAAGTGGAGAATTTAAAGGGAAAAATCTTTATATTTCTACACACAAAAAATCAATACTCTACACAATTCAACGAGGAACACATGAAAAGATTTATTCTATATGGAATGCTTGTTATCAGTGCAGCATCACTGGCATTGATGGGTTTTCAATGCTCATCTGCCGAAATGACGAGCGCAAAACTGTATATTCAAAGAAAAGAATTCACCAACGCCGAAGTTCAGTTAGTGAAAGAAGTTTCAAAAAATCCGAAAAACGAAGAAGCATGGTATATGCTCGGACAAATTCGGCTTGAGCTAAAAAACTATAAAGGAATGAAAGATGCTTTTATTAAAGCAAAAGAAGCCGGCTCGAAATTCAAAAAAGAAATTGATGGACTATTAATATCCGTTTGGGGAATTCAGATATTTAACAAGGGTATCGAAGCACTTAACAATGCTCAAGATTCTTCGGATTACGACCATGCAATTGAATTATTTACACTTGCGAATTATGTAATGCCTGAAAGCACGGCAAACCAACAAAATCTTGGGTTAGCATATTATCGTAAAGGTGATTTCGAGAGTGCTATTCCACCGTTAGTAATTGCGATAGAAAAATCAAAATCTCTATTAGCAATAAGACTTTTAAGCGGTATTTATTTGCTTCGGGCAACTGAGCTTAAAACGAAGTTTACGGAACAGAATAGAGCCGCCATTGACGAGATGAAAAACCTTGGAATGATCAAAGAAAAGATGAAAGCTCTTGATGTAAAATATTTTATTGGTGAACCGAACAGTGTTGATAAAGAAACAAAAGGAAAAGGTAAAAAAGCGGTTGTTGTAAAAGAAACGTGGAAATATACTAAATTTAATTTAACCGTTGTTATCGAAGATGAATTGGTTACTGCGGTAAAGTATTCGCCGCCATATACTGCGCCGATTGATTCATTAAACCATACGTTATCTCTTGTGGAATATGGCAAGGCGATTGAAGTGCTTAAAAAGGGAAACGTTTCATTTCCCGAAGATGCAGAAATTTCGGAAAATTTGATGAATGCGTATATTGGTGCCGAGCGAAACACCGAAGCGAGAGTTTTATTGGATGATCGTGTTAAAAAATATCCGGATAGTAAATATGACCATTATAATCTTGGAGTATTTTTACTGAAAGATAATAAATACGAAGAATCCGTGAACCAATTCAAAACGGTGCTTGCAATCGATCCTGAATTTAGTTCGGCTACGTACAATCTTGCCGCAACGTACGTTAACTGGGGCGTTTCCGAACAAGAACGATTGAAGAAAGAAAAGAAAGAAGATGATAAATCGTATCAGGAAAAATTCAAACTCGCCGCTCCATTCTTAGAAAAAGTGATTGAAGACAAACCAAACGATGTTCAAATCTGGGAATTACTCGGTCAGGTTTATGCAAATTTAGGCAATGCGGAAAAAGCCAATGCCGCATATAAAAAAGCCGATGATATCAGAATGGGAAAAAAATAGAAGGTATTTTTTTGTCCGAAGTTGATAAACACACTATGTGAGTATCAGTTTCGGACTTTGTTTTTTTTACGAAAGTATATTATGAGCAATCCGCAGCAGCCGCAAGGGCAACAGATTAATATTGAATTGGGAGAGAAAGAAGCAGAAGGAACGTATTCTAATCTTGCTATTATTACTCATTCACCGGCAGAATTTGTAATCGATTTTACAAGAATTCTTCCGGGTGTTCCGAAAGCCCGCGTTCAAGCAAGAATTATTATGACACCGCAGCATACAAAATTGCTGATGAATGCGATACGCGATAACATCCAAAAATATGAAGAAAAATTTGGCGAGATAAAGATATTCGGGGAAGAAACTGCCAATCCTTTCGGTTTTCAAGTTCCGGTAAAAGAAGAAAAGGTGCATTAAACCTTGCGAAGGTTTCCGCCAGTCCGAAGGACCACTTTGTGGAGGCGGACAAGTTATCAAGATTGCAGACAACCTTGCGTATGCATGCTTCGCATCGCAAGGTTTTTTTCAGTTATTAAATTGTGAGCGTTACCACAATTTTGTAATTCAATTCTTTACAGCATCAGTGTAGGGGAAAGAATATTCGGTTCATTGTGTTTCACAATTCTGAATTGTATCTTGCCTCCAAGAATTTTATTTAATTATTAAGGGGAATATTCATGCAAACCTTACTGCATTCCAAACGACATTGGTTGAAATTATTCGTTGTTCTTTTTGCCACACTTCCGTTTTCATACCACTGCATTGAAAAGCCGTTGGCTTTCAAAGTACCGACGTGGGAAACACAACTTTCCATCCCGCTTATAAAAAGAACATATTATTTTTCTGATCTCATAAACAAAGATTCGGCATTTACTACGGTTAACGGTGAATTGATCTACAAACCTGCTTCACTCAAAAATAAACCTACAGCAATCAATATTCCGACACTGAGCCCGGTTTCCGCTTTGTTTATCCGACAACTGGGACTGATTCCTCTTGCAGCAGTAACACTTCCACCGACTCAGTTCAGTTTTCAACAATTAACGGGTATTGCACCCCCGTTAGCTCCGTGGCCCGGACCTGAGCAAAATTTGAATATTAATACATTGTTATTAGGGGACACTTCAAGGTATGATTATGTGAAATTTGAAGAAGGTCAAATGGCTATAACGGTGAACAACACTTTTAATTTCGACATCAATCTAGGATTGATGGACCTTGTTGATACGACAGTTATTCCAAATAAAACAATAGGAACATTTAATATTGGAACTATCTCTACCAATAGTTCAAAAACAGCAAATATTCCGTTGAATGGACAACGTATGGGTTCCGCGTTGAGAATGAAATTTACGTTTCAAACATTAACCATGACAGGGAAAATAATCAACAATGGATCGCTTTCCATAATATTTTCAATAACAAAAAATGGCAGCGGAGATCCATCACTTTCTGAAGCAAAAATGAAACTAAAGGAGGCGTATGTTGTACAGGGAGCAGCTATTAAAGACTCTGTTCAGCAAATTGATGATTCGACATTCATCCAAACAGCAACATTCAAAGGGGGTGAATTTAATATTGATATTAACAATGGAATTCCCTTCGACATTAGCGTTGCTTTCAGTATTCGTGAATTCGGGCTGCCGGGAAAGTCTTTTCAACTGGAAGATCCTGCCGATAACCGTAAACTAAAGGATTCGATAATAATTCCAGGTAATCAAGCTTATAGTATGAATGTGTTAATGAAGGATTACATACTTCAAGCACGGAATGCCGATGGAAGCCAAAGTCCTGGATTGTTGACAAATGGAATTCACTTCTCTCTGAATATTAAAGCACTTGTTCAGTCGAATACAAAAGTTATTATCAAAAAAACAGATTCTGTATTAGTGCAGATCAGACCAAAACAAGTTGCCGGTGTTACGCAGCCGTATATTATCGATCAGGTTCAAGGGAAAATTCCACCGACTGAAGTAAAAGTGAATGAAACAATTAAGGCCGGAATAGGTTCATCGTCAAATAAATTCACGGCTGATAGTCTAAAATTTGACGGCGCGCAGATTGTTTTAAAGATTTTTTCAAAAAGTTTATTTCCTACCGATCTTAGTTTTACTGTTAAAGGTTACTCCGGAGGAACTGTAGGAGATTCGCTTTCAACACCAATAGGTACAGGTGCAAACTATAGTCCCGATAATAAAAGCTATAGAATTTTTCCGGGTGATACCGCAAAAATTATTTTTGACAAACTTAACCCGGATGCTAGTGGCAAAACAATTGATAATTTTCTCTCCAGTTTTATTAAAAATGGAAAGTTTACTTTCCCTGATTCATTTAAAGTAATTGGTAAAGCTGTTATTGAACCAGCCGACCAATATGCAAGTTCTTCACCTAACAGTATCGGAACGGTAAAAGATAAGGATAGTGTTTATACTTCGATGGATTTTTTATTCGCCCTAAAAATAGGAATTATGAACGGTTCGTATAAAGATACAGCTTCTATATCCGCCAATATACCTGATACTTCACAGCTTAATTTAATTAGAGGCGGAGAAATATATTTTGATCTTTTAAGTACGTTCCCTGTTGGAATTGAAGTTCGAACGAAACTGCTGAGAGCAAGTGCAACAGATTCTACTAAAGCAGATCTTAATTCACCCCCTGTATTAGTGCTTGATACAGTCAGGATTAGTGGAGATAATACATCAAACAGGTCTGGAGTTAAGTCGTTTACATATGTTTCTCTCACCAGTGAACAAGCGTCAAAAATCAGTCAGGCAGCGTTCACTGCAATTGACGTTAAACTTGTAACTGCAAAAGACAATGGAAACACTCCATTATCATTTAGAGAAAAAGATAGCATTACAATTTTTACCGCAGCTAAAGTATTGTTTAATGTCGATATTGACAGATTAAATAATAAAAAATAATGACATGGAAGAAAGGAGTATAACAATGAAAACATTTTTACATAAAAATATCTTCCATGCCTTTACAATATTGGTAATTGGGATGGTGGTATCAAATGCACTCTATGCCGGCGGAGATAAGTTTTCACCGCGAATCGTTGGAATGGGAAGAACATTTACTGCTATTTCACGAGGACTTGATGCTGTTGGTGTAAATCCTGCCAATCTTGCAT
>JANONI010000125.1:0-5466 GCA_031420755.1 Bacteroidota bacterium
CTAAAGCATACTGTAGTTGAGCTTTAAACATTCGAGTTTCGATATTTCGCGGCAACAATTGTACGGAAAGTGAAATATGTTTCACCGCATCTTCTATGTTTCCATTCCAATATTCTACTTGAGCTAATCCATAATATGCATCGGAATAGTTCGGCGAACGGCGCAGTACTTCGTTGAACTGTATGCTTGCTTCTTGATATCGGCGTTCCCACGCCAATGTTCGTGCCATCAACGAACGCGCATCATGATAGTCAGGATTGATCGCTAATAACCTCAAGCACAGCTGTCGAGAATACTCGTAGTTTCCACGGAACGCACTGTCTCTTGCTCGCAAGAACAATTGGTCGCTGTTCAATCCCAGCATATCAATGACCGCAAACAATGAATCCTTATTGAACAATTCTGTTTTATTTTTTTTGCTTTTTTCGGCAGGATATATCTTATTTTTTGCTGTAACATATCCGCACAACGCAATAAATGCATCACGCTTTATCTGGAGAGATTTTTTTACACTGTCATTCTGAATTTCCCGGATGGATAAATTTTGAAAAACATCAAAAAGTCGATCACCGGAAAGGAAATATTTCCCATCAATATAATCCGATATTTCTCCTTTATACGGCATAAAGGCGCGAGATTGAATATTGCGAAATTCTTTTGCAGTATCAATCTGACTCCCAACCCAATGGGATTCTTTTGGAAGTGTCATTGGATAATGATTTTTCAAAAAACCAAGCAATGTCGGCGGAACATCGGCATGGGTTGAGACAGAAAGAAATTCTGCGGATGTTTTGAGCATTGGTGAATAGATGATGAACGGAACACGATACCGATCCAATTTTGAATCAAAGGGAACGGGAATCAACCGATGATCTCCGCTAATGACAAAGATCGTGTTGGAAAAGTCATTTCGCTTTTTATACTGGGTTATGAAATTCCGAAGAGCATCATCGGCATACAATAGCGATACAAAAATATCTTTATATCGTTTGTACCGTTCCTGTTTTTCAGGTTCACCATTCAGTTGTGCAATTTTCTTTTCAAATTGCACATCATACAATTGTTTATTCGGTGGTAAGAATGGCTCATGCGTGGAAAGGGTCATGTAAACATCAAAACGAGGATAACGATTCGATGAATGTATCACTTCTAAAGAACGATTGAATAAATCCCTATCCGCATATCCCCATGAAAACCCGGTTTCCATTGCAGGAGATTTTTCGTATGGTGGGAAAAAATCTCCTGCATCAATGATATTATCCACTCCCTGCCGTTCAAGAAACACATTCACCATATCAAAATCTATTTTCCCGCCGTAATAGTACGAGGTTGTATAGCCATTCTCTTTAAGAAGCGTGAATAATGATCGATGATCCGGCATTGTCTTCCCAAGATCCATAAATCCTTTCCGATCAAACGGAAGTGAGGCGGTCAACGAAGGAAGAACGCCAAATGTTCTCCCTGTAGTACTCAGAAAATTTTTCCACGTTAAACTGTGATGCGAAAGAGAATCAATGAACGGGGTGAATCCTTGATATATTCCACCCTCAACAAATACGCTCCCTAATCCTTCGACGATGATAACAACAATGTTGGGTTTCTCTGGTTGTGTGTTGAAATACTTTCCGATCACATCACTATAGTCAGCGTCTTTCAATAGCGGATATTCTTCCGAAGAATATTTTTTATCTGAGAATAGAGTGCGCGAAAAATAACGAAATGAGTGCTTCGCGAAATAGAGCGCTTTATTTTCTACTACATTGTATTCAATCTCTGTAGAAAAATCACTCGGTGAGGGTTGTATCAATAAAAGCATCGGAATTGAACATGTGGAGAAAAGATAAAAACCATAGATCATAAATTTTGGCAACGGAAGATTTCGCACAACCAGAGGAAGTAAAAATATCACTGCTCCAACGATGAAAAATAAAATCAATCCGACTATACTGATACCGCCGGATGCACTGACGGTTTCTTTAATATCTTTTAACGAATAGCCGTAAAGATCTGCACTAAGAGGGATAAGTGTTACAGAAAAATATTGTGTCAATGACAATGAACCGTATGCTGCCAATAACAACAAAACCAAATGGATCTTTAACGCCGCACGTTCGTTCATCACTGATGAGAACAACAGAAAGAATAATGATAAGACACACATCATCGCACCCACAACAAAGATATCCAGCACAATCACTTTTACAATTATACTAATCAGATTTGAGTCTGCTTGAAGTGTTCCGGCAACAAGGATCAGTTCATAGCAACGAAGCGACAAAAAAATAATGAATGCCGTACCGTTCACAAGAACAAATGGACGAGCAGTATATAGCAGCCGGTTTGCGATTTTTTCTATCATTGCTATTTTCGATTAATTATTTTTTAAATCCAACACGCGTCATCGCTCCCCACGTTTTAACTCCGCGCCAGTAATCCCAAAACGCTTTAATTCTCCACCATACAGTGATCTGCCGGTAACCAAAATTTTCAATGACTCCCAAAATCAATAATTTAATAAGATCCCGCCTTCGAGGATAACGGTGGAATGATATTTCTTCAAGAATCACGGCACTAACCGAGAACAGTACGCCGTAAATTACCGATACAACAAAGAACAATATGAAAATCTCAACAGTGACAATCCCCAAATAAAATCCGGTGCCAACCGCAATATACCCAATTGCTTCGATCACCGGACCTAATAATTCGATGAAAACAAAATACGGAATACTTACCAATCCGAGAACTCCGTACCGTTTATTGAAAAACATTTTTTTATGAATCAGCAATGTGTCCAATAATCCTCGATGCCACCGATTTCGCTGGCGGCCAAGAATTTTCAATGTTTCAGGAGCTTCCGTCCAACAAACAGGATCGGGGACAAAATCCACACGATATGGAATATCATTCTCCCGGCAATACCGATGCATCCGTACAACTAATTCCATATCCTCACCCACGGTGTCGTGTTTGTAGCCGCCGCACTTTATTACAATGTCTCGTTTGAAAAGTCCAAACGCACCGGAGATGATTAACAATCCGTTAATTGCTCCCCATCCCATTCGACCGGAAAGAAACGCACGATAATATTCGATGACTTGAAAAGAAGGAATTAATTTTCGAGAAAGCCGAACATCGGTCACTCTTCCACGATTGATCGTACAGCCGTTTGCAATGCGAACAATTCCGCCAACGACAATAACACTCTCATCATCCAAAAACGGTTTTACAACTTTCAACAGTGCATCATCTTCAAGAATAGAATCTGCATCAATTGCGCAGACCAACGGATATCGAGAAACATTGATACCAACATTCAATGCGTCAGCTTTGCCTCCGTTCTGTTTATCAACGACTATCAGATTCCTGAATTGCAGTTTTTGAGAAACATAGATACCGCGCACCGGTTTTGTCAAAATTGTTTGAACATAAACTCTTTCTGTTTTGACCATATTGAATTCTTTGATCACGACATCAAGAGTATTGTCTTTGCTGCCATCATTAATAAACACAACTTCCGCAGTCGGATAATTCAATTTCAGCAGCGAATTAATGCTTTCAATACACGTTGCAGATTCGTTATATCCTGGAGCAAGAATAGAAACCGCCGGAGTCAATTCGGATTGCATGATGACACGATAATCGCAGAACATATGGCGGCGAAGATACGTGATGATTGCACCGAACGAAATGATATACATTGAAAAGTAGAACACATTCACGAAAATAAAAAAACCGATGATAAATACCGCGTAGGCGTTCAAAACAAAATTAGTAAATTCAAAAAGAAATTCCACTATTGTTCTCCCTGATACTGAGGTGCTTGCACCCGAACTCCCGCTTCGTGCAGGAATTGCAATGCTACCATTCGCACATTCTCATCGTGAAGATGTACCGCATATTGAAGACTTTTAATTCCCAATGCTCCTGACCGAGACAACGCTTCACCCGCGGCAAGTTTTACATTCATTGTATCTTTCACAAGCATTGAATGAAGTTCTGAGGCTAACAATGGTGAAGAAAGACTTCCTGCTGCTTTCGAAGCATCGATACGAAGCTGTTCATCGGATGAATGAAGATATTTTTGAATAACGGGAATGCTTCTGGCATCACCGATCTTTCCAAGCGCAATTAAACTTTTATGTTTCACTTCAGGAACTGCATAGTCAATATACTCCAGCAGCGTTGGAACAGCTTTAACATCTCCAAGCATCCCTAATATTTCTACGCAGAATCCTTGTATCTTTGGATATGGTGAGCGCATTGCAAGAACAAGATGTGAAACGGCATGTTCGCCAAAACCAAAAATAGATTTTGAAATGCGTACTTGCATCCAAGGAGACATATCTTTCAGTCGCATTAAAATTGGAGAAAGAACTTCAACTCCACCGATATCAAGCATTGCCTGCGCGGCTTCAATCCGAACGTCATCGTTTTCGTCATCTAAACAACGTTCGAGATACGGCAGAGTGGATTCATTCAGCATCAATCCGGCATTTTTGCATCCTTTGGCGCGCTCCCACCATCGCATGTCTTGCATAGCTTTGGTCGTTTCCGAAATAAAATTAAAATATTCAAATGCAAGCGTTAAGCGAAAGCGCGTCTCACCGATCACTTCCGATGTCAACATTAACATCACGCGTTTTAACGAACGACGACGTGCATTATTGCGCGAATTGTAATTGATATCCAGTTCAAAACTTACATTACGGAGCAATACGTCGAGCCGTTTTGAAAGACTTTCAGCATGACCTGTTACATCTTTATCCGGTAATTCAGTGAAGAGATATTTATTCAATGCCACGTGGGTGGTAATGTCGCGATGAGTCTTTTTGGTTTCAACTGTTGCAGACCGAACTTTTGAAACAATCAAACCGATTGCTCCGGCAGCAATGAGAAACAGAGCGAAGAATGTTGTGACAAGTACGAAAAGAAAAAAAATAATCGTATTCCTTTTAATTAATGTTGAGGACTGTGCTTCTCCACCAATGTTCTGTTGTATGATTGGTTCAACACTTCCTTCATCAATGGAAGATAAAACCTCCAAAAAAATCTTGTTTGATCGGACACGAAATAGAATGAGAATAATTTGCCGAGTAAATATTCCACATTCCAATAATGAGTAAGAAGCATTTCTACTTTATTATCGGCAAAATCCCCCGCAAAATACAAATTTCGTGCAGTAGAATCTGAAATAACTACTGCAGGAAAAACGAGCGGAAGCCCGGCAGATAATATTTTCTCCTTGCCGGAACGTGTGCACTGCATTTCAAACTGTGCAATAACTGTTGCCGAAGAATCAACAGTGAGATATTCAAAAAAATAAAAATACGGCACTTTATCATCGGTCTTTTTCAACAACTCATGATCACTCTTCCGCAGTACCACCGGAGATAAAAGCAGATCCGATGATTCCAGCACGATCAAACCCGGTCTGGTATCACCACTTTGTCGTTCAACAGTAAT
>JANONI010000126.1:0-20295 GCA_031420755.1 Bacteroidota bacterium
AATATTCCGGTTGTAACGGCAAGAAAGAAATATGCTTTGCTCACTTCTTTCCACGACTTTACCAAGCTTGCGGTTTGAACTACCGATTCAATTCCAGAGTACGCAAGAATACAACTTGATATTCCGATGACAACAAAGAAAAAAGAATTAAAGATATTCCCGTAATCCATGCCAACCGCAACATTGGTAAAACTAGAACCAACCGTGCTCCAATTATGCGGCTGCATTTGAAGCATTCCTGCAGAAAGTAAATTGAGAAGAATAATTGCTGCAATAATAAAAATTGCAAAAGTAACTTTTGCATTTTCTTTTATCCCTACAATATTCATGCCGGCAACAAACCAAATAATGCCGGCTTGCATAAGAAATTTTCCAAGATCGGACATTTGGAAAAACGACATTCCGTTTTCAACCGCACTGACTGTAGAAATACTTGCGGTTAATACATACACCACAACAATTGATGCCACTGCAATAAAAGAAACGGAAGGTCCTAACACTAAATACGAAAATGAATACACACCCCCGCCTTTAATCCCGCGAAACTCAAGGATTTCTGCTATTTCTACCATTCTCGTTGAAATAATTCTGATAAAGATAGACGTAAAAATAAGGAATGCAATCGCATTCGTTCCAATTACCCGAAATGCTTCACTTGGCGCATAGAAGATAGAGGTTAGTTCGTCCATCAACGTAATAATCGCCACCGAGAGCCACGTTAACCACCATCTTCCTTTCGAGAAATATGAAAGAAGATGTCTGCGCGTGAGCAGATAAGCAAATGTTCCCGCCAGCGCAAGATTGATGACAAGAAGAATAAAGAATTTTTGCGAGAAAAATGATTCCATTATTTCACTTTTTAGAGAATGAGCATCGCATCGCCGTAACTATAAAATCGGTAACCTTTTTTAATGGCATGTTTATATGCACGCATCGTTAACTCATGTCCGGCAAATGCCGCTACAAGCATCAGCAATGTCGATTCCGGCATATGAAAATTCGTGATCAATCGGTCTGCAATTTTAAAATTGTACGGCGGAAAAATGAATTTATCCGTCCACCCTTTCAGCGGTTTCAGATGTCCATCCGTTGTAACGCTCGATTCTACTGCACGCGTAACACTGGTTCCCACAACGCAGACTTTTTTCCGTGAATCGATCGATTTATTCACGATCTTCACCGTCGGTTCATCAACTTGAAAATATTCCGAATCCATTTTGTGTTTTGTAAGATCTTCAACTTCTACCGCACGGAATGTTCCAAGACCAATATGAAGAATGATAGGAGCGAAGCTAACTCCCTTCTTTTCCATTTTTTTCTGCAATTGTTTTGAGAAGTGAAGCCCTGCAGTCGGAGCAGCAACCGCGCCAACTTTATCAGCAAAGATCGTTTGATATGCATCTTTATCTTTCAGAGTCGGCTCTCGTTTAATATAATTCGGAAGCGGCGTCAGTCCGATCTTATCAATCACCTTGAAAAAATCTCCCGAGTAATTGAACCGGACAGTTCTGCCGCGCGACGTGGTATTGTCGATCACTTCGCACCACAGATTCCCGTTGTCGAAATAGATCTTGTTGCCAATCCGAACTTTGCGAGCCGGATCAACGATCACATCCCAGATATTATCCTCAACATTCAACTGACGAAGAAGGAACACTTCGATCTTCGCATTCGTTTTTTCTTTTTTTCCGATGAGACGCGCTTGAAATACTTTTGTTTCGTTTACAATGATCGTATCGCCTTTGTCGAAATATTCGGCAACATCGTAGAAATGGCGATCTTCGAATGTCCCATCCGCACGATTGATCACTAACAGGCGTGAATGATCGCGCGGGTTTGCCGGATGTTTGGCAATAAGATTTCGCGGGATCGGATATTTATAATCGGAAAGTTTCATAGCTCACTGTTCCTTTCGGGCATCTTGCCCACTGTAGTAAAAAGTACACGCCTGCCTGCCGATTCCAAAAAAACTGAGTTTGTGTCAAAAGTCAAATTTCGCGAAACACATCCCCGAAATCTCAAAGATTTCGGGGATGTTAACGCTGAAAAAATAGTTTTGACACAGTCTCAACTCCTTTGGTGTAAACTGGCATTACTGCGTGAGTATTAATTTGTAGAGTTATTATTTTGTACCGCCGAAAAAAAGGAAGTACCTATGTTTCTTGCAAACGGATTTTCTTTGTCTGTCATTCGTTCCGGATGCCATTGCACCAAGAGTAAAAATGATTTGTTGATTTTATTTTTCCATTCGATCGATTCTACAACACCATCGGGCGAACGACTTGAAACCATCAGATCGTCTGCAACGTTTAATGCCGATTGATGATGAGCCGAATTGATCTCGCCCGACACTGTTCCGGTAATCGAATACATTAATGATTCTTTATCCACAACAATCGAGTGACGCAATTCGTTAGCATTGTTCTTTGTTTCATGACTTACGAATCCTGCCGATTGAAGATCGGCAACTAAAGAACCGCCGAGAAAAACATTTGTTACTTGCAGTCCGCGGCAAATTCCAAGAATCGGTTTTCTTTCATTCATTGCCTGATCAAGCAACTGAAACTCAAAATCATCCCTTCGTCTATCGCTTAAGCGAACACGTTCAACCGGCGTTGCTTTGGAAAGCTGCGGATCAACGTCTTCTCCACCGGTAAGAACCAAACCATCATACACGTGAAGCGAAGAATATCCGTTCCGGTAAGTCAAAACGGTCAGTTCAGCATCTGGGACAAACAGCTGCAGCCAATCGAGATACAATTTCTGTTTTTCTTCTTTGCCGGTATCGCTCACTGCAATGTTCATGAACTCAATCCGCTTAATACATATTTCTTCCACTCGTCTGCCTGATGCAGCACAACTTCCATCGTCAACACTACAATCGGAATTTGTTTTAATATCTTTTCGAATTGTTTCAACCGAACTGCATCTTTTTCCGTTGTGATGATGAAATTTGTCTTGTGTGCGTTGAATGAACGTAGCACTTGCTCAACCTCATTGTGTGTAAATTTATGATGATCGGAAAAATTGAAATATTTTTTAACATTCACGCCGCACCATTCAAGACTTCGTTGAAAACTCTCCGGTCGTGCAATTCCGCAAAGAGCAATTGCTGTGTGTCCCTTCAACATCTCCAAAGATTGTTTAACACCGCTCAACGAGTCGAGTGTTCGACCAAACAAGTGACGAATTCCCGTTGGTTGAAACGAACTTGAGAATTTATCCAAGATCGAATCAAGTTCTTTACGTTCCAACAACGGTAACGCTTCGTTTTCGGCGCTTACTTTTGTCACCACTACAGCGTCCGCTCGTTTGAAACTGGATATCAGCTCTCTTCGATAGCCCGCAGGAAGCAGCGATGTATCAAACGGTGACTGCTCCGCATCAATCAACACAATATCCTTTGCCCGCTTAATGTAGCGATGCTGAAATCCATCATCAAGAACGATCACCTCGGCACCAAATTCTTTAACAGCTTTTTTTGCACCTCGAACACGATCTTCATCCGCAATAACGATTGCCGTACGCAATTGCTCTGCAAGAAGCAACGGTTCATCTCCAGCAGAATCCGCATCTGCTAAAATATTTTTTCCGCTGCTGACGACAACTGTTCCCCTCGTGCTTCGTCCATACCCTCTGCTGATGATGGCAACACGCTTTCCATGTTCAATCAGAATCGTTGCAATACTTTTCACAATCGGTGTTTTTCCCGTTCCTCCGGTAGAAATATTTCCAACGGAAATAACCGGAACGCCGACATCAATTGATCGTAATATTCCTATATCAAAGAACCAGTTTCGAAGTATCGTAATGAAACCATACAACGGCACTACCGGCATGAACAACCAATGCGGTTTCACGCCTGTCCGCCATTTCCGCGGGATAATTCCATTGCATCTTCTGTCAATTTCATCATGAGATTTTGCATTTTCAATTTGAACTCGTTCAACAATTCATTGCTCAATTCTTTCGGAACAATGATCGGTTCACTATACTTTGCAACAATCGAAGAAAAAGGACGAGGAACTTCAAATTTGTCCCAGCTTCGCAATTGTTTCTTTGTTGCTGCCGCAATTCCAACCACGATCAGCGGCACTCCGGCTCGCTGCGCAACTCGAACTGCACCCATTTTCATTTCGTGTCGTGGTCCCCGCGGTCCATCGGGCGTGATTGCAAGCGAACTTCCCGACTCAACTTCTTCAACCATTAACTGCATTGCTTCTGTTCCGCCGATGTGACTCGAACCGCGAATCATTGTAAATTTCCATCGCTCAAGAATTGTTGAAAGAAACTCGCCGTCGCTGCTTTGGCTCACCAACGCTGAAATATTCCAATTTGTTTGCGGACGATGCAAGAACCAGCCGACAAACATTGAGCCATGCCAAAATGCAACGACAACATTTTTTCCGTTTCGCTTCAACTCGTCGAACTGATCTGCATTGACTCGCGTAATTTTCAACGTCGTACACCACAACAGAGCAACTCTCCACAACACAACACGCAGCGCAAGCAAGATCATTCGTTTTTTCATACATCAAACCGCAAGAATTGCTTCGGCAACATTTATTGATGCGCCGGCTCCGCTCGACGAGTCGAGTCTTCGACCAAGTTTCTGACGGACAATATTCAATTCGTTTTTTATTTCCGCATAGCGTTCGGGCGAATTCAATATTGATCGGGCTTCGTTCACTAATTTCTCCACTGTTGCATTCCCTTGAATCATTTCCGGAACGATCGTCTTACCGGCAACGATGTTGACGAGTGCTATGTTTTTAATTTTCACCACCAATCGCGCGATCCAATATGTTATTGCAGATGTTTTATAAACAACAATCATCGGCGTTCCAAAACACGCAGTTTCAAGCGTTGCGGTGCCTGATGTAACAAATGCAAATTCAGCATATTTCATTACTTCGTGCGTTGAATGTTGAATGAATTTTACATTCGCATGTAGTGGCAAATTGTTCTTATACAATTCGATCGAAAGATTAGGAGCAACAGCTACAACAACTTCTTTTTCATTTCCTGCAAGTTCAACCGCCGAACGCACCATCACGGAAAATAAATTCTCTATCTCTTGCTTTCTGCTTCCCGGAATGACTGCAATAAATTTCTTCGCACTATCCAAATCGTATCTCCTGCAGAAATTTTCTTTGCTCATCATTTCCTGCATTTCTTCCACCAATGGATGACCGACAAACTGTACGGGAATATTCTCTTTTTCGTAAATCGGAACTTCAAACGGAAACACGACGAGCATTTTGTCGATCAGCCCGCGCATTTTTAAAACACGACCTTTTTTCCAAGCCCACACTTGTGGACTGATGTAATAGACAACTTTAATCCCGTATTTTTTTACCGTGCGAGCAAACCGTAAATTAAAACCGGGATAATCAATCAAAAGAACAACATCCGGTTTTTTCAGGATCAATAATTGCTCAAGTGTTTTTTCTACGGAACGAATCAGCGGCAGATGTTTCACCACTTCCACAAATCCCATAAACGACATCTCGCGCACATGAAATGTCAACGACATTCCCTCTTTTTCCATCTTATCGCCGCCAATACCGAAGATATCCATTGAAGGATTTTTTTTCTTCAACTCACGAACGACTCCGGCGCCATGCAAATCGCCCGATGCCTCTCCCGCTATAATCATTACTCGTTGCTTCATCTTCTTTACTGCATCCATCGATGCGTCTTGAAAAAAACGTCAAAACATACTCAGGATGACTATTTAATTTTAGCAAAAATAATTTTGTAACGTCGAGCTCTGCTCGGCGGTTGTAATAATTTTATTGATTTTCCATTTAATGTCGCCGACCTGAGGTCGGCGTTACATATTATTTCAGAAAATATTGTAGAACGATTAGTGCAATCACCGCAGAAAATGCCTGCAGTGTTCTCATCTCGGATTGAAGTCCGCGCGAAAAATTTGCTTCACGATGGAATGAATGTTCACCGGAATATTTTGTTACTCTTGGAATGAATCGCGGAACATGCGCACAGTACGTTGCATATTCATTTCCAAACGCCGTTCGTAAATGTTCTTCTTCACGCGAAACGATCAAATGATATTGAATGGCAAACCACACAAATGCAACCAATACCAAATACGGTACTAACGCGTTGGACATAATACCGCATCCGACATACATTAAAATATTCCCGACGTACAACGGATTGCGGACATAACCAAATGGTCCATCAGTAACCAGATTTGTTGCGCCAACTGCGCCGGTTGTCCGCGTTTCGCTGCCGCAAATTGATACACCCCAAAATCGAATTGCTTCACCAATCAACGCTACGCTAAATCCGCTAATCAAGGAAATCATGGTTGGTTCTGCAAATACAACCATCACCACCAAGAACGGGATTGGAATATAACTTCGCATTTCAAAAATTTTTAATCGAATATCCATTGTTACTCCATCATAAATGCTTCTTTACGCGCAAGTTCTGCCGTGCGTCGTTTACGAGGTTTCTTTGTTTCAACAATTGTGCGAAATGATTTCAGCACATCGAAAAAATTCTCGAATCGGTGAAACGTAATATTGTGTGTTTCACAAAAACTGACCAACGAATTCTTTGCAAAAACGATGTCCGCAAACTGCACGGGACAACGGTCCGAAATTCCATCACCGATATAGACAATAACATTATCATCGCTCGATTTTGTCAGAATGTGATTCCGTTTGCAATTCGCGCAGCGTTTACACTCTGCATCGGTAAAAGGAAAAATCGGTTCAACAGTTCCGTCATCATTAAATTGCAAGTGATTGGAAAACCGCGGCAGCCAATCTAAACCTTCTCTTTTCAATACCGGATCGATATACGCATCATACCCGTCGCTCAACACGGTAACAGAAATATTTTTCTCCGAACAGAATTCTACAAATGTTTTGAAATGGAGATCAATTGCTTGAGAATCGGTGAATGTCGTAAATTCATCTTTTGTTGTTGAGGTGATTGATGCAAAACCTTTCTTCCAACAATCGCGCGCATCAATGTTACCGCTGCGATACTGTTCAAAACTTTCTGCACAAACTTTCACATCGCCAAAATGTTCAAACATTGCATCACCAATATCGTTGGCGGCAATCGTTCCATCGAAATCAGTAAAGACGATATACGAAAGATTTTCTTTCATTTTTTGCCGCCACTCCACAGAGAGAAACTATTACTTTGTACTCGTTAAAAAACTCAAGCCATAGTAGGACAGACATTCCAGTCTGTCAATAAATTTACAAAACATCGGCAGGACGGCATTAATGCCGTTCTGCCAGTGTTAATTCGTTGCAACTTTATTCTCATTGAACCGCACCGAAACCAATTTCGAAACACCCATCTCTTCCATCGTAACACCGTACATTGCATTTGCCGCTTCCATCGTACGTTTATTGTGCGTAACAATAATAAATTGTGTATTGTCGCTAAACTTTCTGATGATGCGCGAAAACCGGTCGATGTTCGAATCATCAAGCGGCGCATCAACCTCATCCAAGATACAGAACGGCGAGGGCTTCACAAGATAGATTGCAAACAGCAACGCAATTGCGGTTAATGTTTTTTCGCCGCCGGAAAGCAGATCAATCGAAGTCGGGCGTTTGCCGCGCGGTTTAGCGGTGATTTCAATTCGCGCTTCTAACGGATCAACCCCTTCTTCCAATTGAAGATCACATTCATCCCCTTCGTCAAACAAACCTTTGAATGTTGTAATGAAATTTTCCCGGACCTTATCAAAGGTTGTAATGAATTCCCGCTGAGCCGTGTTATTGATCTGTTCGATCGTCTGCATCAACGTTTTTTCCGCTTCTATCAAATCATCGCGCTGCGCGGAAATGAATTCTAAGCGCTCCTTTTCCGTTTTATATTCGTCGAACGCTGCAAAGTTCACCGCTCCAAGTGAACGAATCTTATCCTTGATCTGTCGAATTTCTTCGTGAGCAGATTCAATATTGAAAACATCTTCGGCTGCAAATTCCTTGAACGCTACGCTGTAATCAAACTCTTCTTTTCCGCGGGCAACCAGATTCTCCGCTTTTATCGTCAATTCAGAAATTTTCATTTCCAATTCGTGTGAACGGGACATTGAGGTATCGTGTAATCGTCGGGCATCTTTCAATTTCAATTCTATCTCGTGCGATTGCGTCCGTTTTGAATTGAAATCAGACTGCGCCACACGCTTCCGTTCAATAATTTCTTTCAGTTCCTGTTCAAGCCCTTCAAGAACATTGGTATTGGAGAGAAGCAGTTCCTGCAATCGTTCAATCTCGCGCCGTGCGTTCTCAATATCGGTATTGCGCTGGGCAAATGTATTTCGCAAATTGGCGATCGTTGCATTTGTATATTCCAATTCACGGGCAAAGTTCTTTTCCTCATTCTCTAAGCGCATCATTTCAAGCTGCGCATCGGTCGCTACTTTGGAAAACTCGTTCCACATCACTTCCATCGTCTCCAATTCGCTTGCGGTCGCTCCAGATTGCTGGTCTGCAGACGATTTTTTCTTTTCTAACACTTCAATCGTCGGTTGAAGTGTTGTTAATTCAGCAGTGCGCGCATTTGCTTCTTCGTGCAACCGTCTGTTTTCAACATCATTCCGCTCAACATTTTCCGCCATCCGTTTCTTTTCATATTCAATCTGCGCGATCCGCATTTCTACTGCAGTCATCTGCTGTTCGATCTTTTTTGAAATATCGAACAACGATTTTACATCGATTGCAGCGATCTGTATTTCTTTTTCAGCAATTTCGTTTCGGCTCGATTCAATCTGGGAAGAAAGTGACGAAATCTCTTTCAGTAGTTCTTCGATCTGATTTTTTTTACCGATGAATCCGCCCTCTTCTGCACGGATACTGCCGCCTCGAAGAATGCCAGAACCGGTAACAAGTTCACCATCCAGCGTAACACATTTCAGCGAAAAATATTTTCGCACTAATGCTTTGGCTGTCTGAACATCTTCAACGATCATCGTCCCGGCAAACAAAAAATCGCGAAGCGATGTATAGTTCGGATCACAGTGAACACTGTCGCTTGCCCACGAGATCACTCCGCTTTCAATGATGTCTAACTTATCATCAGGTAAATTGGGAATCGATTCAAGACAAACGAAAGTCGCTCGACCTTTGTTGCTCGCCTTCAGCAATTCAACGCCGCGATGTGCATCATCGATCGTTTGAACGACCATATAATTTGCCACATCACCAAGCGCAGCTTCAATCGCAATCCTATATTTTGCATCCGTTGAAAATGCATCGGCTACAGTTGTTTGTAACGTATTGTTCCACTCATTGTTCGCAATAAGATATTTTGCGCCTTCAGAAAAACCTTCGTGACTTTCAATAAGTCCTTTCAGGAAATCCAATCGCGAGCGGCGGCGTTCGAGCACAGAACGGATTTCAAATTCAGAATTGCGAAGCGTCTCAACTTCTTTTTGGAGAGTTACTTTTTTTGATTCTTCATCCAGAGCACGAATCTCTGCTTCAGCAAACTGCTTTCGCAGCACTTTATCCTGCTTTGTCAGTTCTGCTACCGTAGCCGAGTTTTTAGAGATGTCGGCTGTATATATTGCATTCTCTTCTCCAGAATAGTCCAGCCGCCCGTTAATATTCTCTAAACGAGCTTTTGTCCGTTCATAGTCATTTCGCTTGGACGAGATTTCGTGAAGCAGAGCAATCACTTCATCTTGTTTCGATTTCACTTCCGCTTTTTTCTTTTCCAACTCCGCCGTAAACGTATCAAGTTCTTCTTTTTTCTCGTTGTATTGTTCGGTCGATAAGAGAACATTCGCGTGGGTTCGATCTATCGATATGATCAATTCTCCGGAACGTGTCTCTAATTCAGGAAGCTGAAGGGAAAGTTCTTCTTTTTCTTTTGTAAATCGGTCAATCGCCTCGGTCAGCGAATTGGTGCGTTCATTCGCTTTCACATGCGCCTGCTGCGAAAGATTTATCTTTTGTTGATGTTCATTCAGCTCCAGTTGAACTTCATTCAATTTTTCTTCCAGCGATGTCAGTTCATCACGCAGATCATCTAGCAGTATCTCTTCGGAAGAGAGTTCGTCGCTGATCTTCTTCTTTTCGTGAACGGCTGATGTAAGTTTTTCTTTCAGCGGATCAATTGAAAGTACGATCTCGGTATATTCACGTTCCAGAAGGATAAGTTCTTTGGTCCGCAAATCCTGCGATATAATATTGAACTGCTCCGCTTTGTTCGCCTGCCGCTCAAGAGAGTTGACCGCTTTCTGCACTTCCTTCACAATATCCTGAACGCGGATAAGGTCTTGCTGCACATGATCGAGCTTTGTGAACGTTTCTTTTCTGCGAACCTTATATTTTGTTACACCGGCAGCTTCTTCAAACAACCGACGGCGTTCATCCGCTTTATCACTCAAGATCGTTTCAACCATTTTCAATTCGATAACCGAATATGCATCCGAACCCATTCCGGTATCCATAAAAAGATCTTTAATATCTTTTAATCGGCAAAGAGTTTTGTTCAGATAATATTCCGATTCACCGGAACGGTACACGCGGCGCGTAATAACAACTTCTTTATATTCGGAAGGAAGAATTCCTTTGGTGTTCTCTATGGTCAGCGATACATCGGCCATGCCTAATGGTTTGCGGTTTTTTGTTCCGTTGAAGATAACATCTTCCATTTTATCGCTTCGTAAACGGCTCGGCTTTTGTTCACCTAAAGCCCAACGGATTGCATCAACGACATTCGTCTTTCCACAGCCATTCGGACCTACGATTGCTGTAAGACCGACATCGAACGTCAGGTTTACTTTATTTGCAAACGATTTAAACCCGACTATTTCTAATTTAGAAAGATACATTCGTCAGCAATATTTTTTAATTGATAAAAGGAAGAATGTGTGTCGCAAAATATTCTACATAAAGCGAAAGCGAATACATATAATCTAAATATGCATAGATGCTTCCGCAGATAACGAGTAATACTGTCACACCAATCATGTACATCTTTGGAGTGTAGATATGATAAATAACGGAAATACCTTTTAATGTGCGAAGATAAACCCATGCAGACATAAAAACGACCACTCCTAATACCCATGGAACATACACCTCACTTTCAAGCACGCGATACAAAATCATACCGACAGGAATGAAGAATATCCAAGGAAGTGCTGTCCATACAGCAATTGAATATGAATGGAAAAGACGAATTTTAACGCGTGCAATCAACGCCATTATCTGGATCAGTAAAGTTAGTCCCAAAAACCACGCTACCGTTATACCGGAGAAGTATCCAACACCAACTAATGGATTCCACGACATTTCGATTACAATTTTTTTAAGATTATCAGAAAACAGATGCGACAAGATATAATCCAAAACGACACTGGTTCTAAAATGGTGAAGAATGCTGGAGAATATTACCGAAATGGTGATTGCGATAATGAACGCAGTCAGCGTTGTATGAAAAAGCGGAAGCGTAAATTGGTCCCGAATATCTGCAAAAAAATTATACGAATTGAATATTGCACGGCGCATACTCTCTCGAAATCTTCGATTGCCGTTAACAAGCCAGGCCGCAATAATAAGCAGCGCAAGACCGATAACGACATAAACGTACGGAGAAGCCGGTACATAATTTCCAATTGGAAGTGCTGAGATTTTTTGGTCATGGTACATGGAATGAACAACATCATACGCCGATTTCTTTTCGCGATCCAATTCTACAATCCCCACCGTATGAACAGTTGGTGCTATAGGTTTTATGTGCATAATAGGTCGGTCACTGTTAAAATCGTTGAACGCAAAGATCATTGAACCGGAAAGGTTCATCTCTTTGATGATTGCATATCGTTGCTGGATATACCGCGCTTGTGATTCCTGAGAATTAGGATCGCTGTATCCGTTACGGTTCCCTTTTTCTATCGCCTTCCCGTACCCGGCAACAATAATCGGTTTTTTAGAATTTGCTTCTTTGTATGATCTGATACGTGAACGAAATTTCTTTATGTCAATAGTGGAGAAACTGATTGCACCGATATCGGCAACAGATGAACCTTCATCGTCACCGCCGCGTGTTACAAAATACGTCAATCGATCATCAAGCGATTTTGCAGTGCGATGTAATTGCGAAACAATATTTTTTTCAGCATCACTTGCAGCATCGGATCCTTCTCCTAAACCCCACGCGATCACCGATGGATTATGCCGATCCCGTTCAATCATATCCTTCAAATAATTAGTAACGAGTGCTCGATAATTTTCTTCGTCAAAAATTTTTGCCGGAATTTCAAAGTTCGGAATTTCTTCCATTACCAACAGACCATATCGATCGCACAATTGGATAAAAAATGGATGCGGAGGATGGAATCCGACGCGAACCGTATTTGCGCCAAGGTTTTTAATCAACGCAACATCGCGCTCCATCTCTTCATACGTTAATGAACTGCCATGCAATCTCGAATCTTCAATCCACACAACTCCGCGCAATTGTATCGGTGCGCCGTTGAACAAAAGATTATTTTTATCTCTGGTGAACGTGCGAATACCGGTGCTCACACTTACGGCATCCAATAAAGAATCTCGTTTTCCTTCAACTGCAAAAAGCGAAATTTTTACCGAGTAGAGTTCCGGCGAATCCGGCGACCATAATTTTGCGTTGGGAATAGCAATAGAGATTTGCGCTGATACCGTACTATTGGGTTGCGGAACGATGGGAACAATCGTCGGTTTCCCGATAACAATTCCATTCCCTGCTTCAGCAACTTCTGCTGAAAGATGGAATGATTTATTAGACAATTGTGTCAGTGCCTGCACATCTTTTGCAGATACCGTTGCCGTTACCAGCAATTTAGTTGATTTGGGTTCAATCGCTTCAACAACAACATTCACCTTCTCTACGCTCAATTTTGGTGCGGCAACAATAAAAATATCGCGGATAATTCCATTGTAATTTTTCCAGCCATTCACTTGTGCGCGCAGCGGAAATGTTGATTTATGATTCAACGAATTATCAACGACAACACGAATAACATTTTCCGATCCGACTTGAACGATATTATCAGGAACTGAAATCTCGAACGACGTATAGCCCCCTTCGTGCCGACCGATAAACGTTTCATTGATATACATCTCTGCTTGATAATTTATTCCATAGGAAACAAATGTAAATGTGTTGTTCTGTATAGAACGCTCATCAACAGAAAATTTTTTTCGGTAAACTATCTTCCCTTCATAATTAGCGGCAGCGGGAATTTTTACTTTTTCCCACGATACTCCGTTGTCGAGCGAGTAATTCCATTCACCCGAAAGATCTATGATGGAGCGTGTAGGGGAGCTATACGACAAAACATTGGGATGCGACGGCGTGCCATTTTCTAGAAACAGCTGCTGGGAAAATAGAGTAGTTGTGACGAGGACTGAAACAAACAGATAAATTGATGATCGAAAGAGCAATTTGTTCAACTATTGATCCGAAGTTGTTGAATTTTCGTTGTTTTAAGGGATTTTCTTTATAAAACAAACTAAATATAACACACGAACCTGCTGAAACCAAGTGATATTTTAGATTTATCAGAAGACAAAAAAGCCTCAAAGCTACAAATAATATAGTTTTTGTGGCTTTTTAGATTAGGTTACTCTATGCAGCGTTAATGATTGCGACAAACGAATCCGCCTTCAAACATGCACCGCCCACAAGAGCACCATCAATATTTGGCTGCGAAAGCAATTCTTTCGCATTATCCGCCTTCACACTTCCGCCATATTGAATAATTATTTTTTCGGCAACTGTTGAGGAATATAATTGTGCGACCAAAGCGCGAATCATTTTATGAACTTCTTCTGCTTGTTCTTTGCTTGCGGTTTTCCCAGTTCCAATTGCCCATACCGGTTCGTATGCAATAATAGATTTTTCAACTTCAGCCGCAGATAAACTTGCAAGTACACCTTTTACTTGAGTCGTCAACACTTGACTGGTGATATTCTTTTCGCGCTCTTCAAGTGTCTCACCGACACAGATGATAGGAATTAGTCCGCCGGATAAAACTTTCTTTGCTTTTTGATTGATGATCTCATTTGTTTCAGCATGATATTGCCGTCGCTCAGAATGACCGACAATTACATATTCACATCCGATAGCTTTCAACATGGAAAGGGAAATTTCTCCCGTGTAAGCACCGCCATCGTACAACGAAACATCCTGTGCACCGAGTTTAATCGATGATCCTTTAATCAATTGCTGCGCTGTCATTAACGAAGTGTACGGCGGACAGACAATAACTGATGATGATTGCGCTGATTTCGCAGATGAGAGCGCAGATTTGATTCCATTGATGAGTTCGGTGGTTTGAGAAATGTCGTTGTTCATTTTCCAATTACCGGCAATAATTTTTTTACGCATAATAAAGTCTTGAAGTAGTGAAGTAATGGAGTCTTGAAGACCCGTTATTTATATTTTTTCTGTAAACTATACAACATTGCAACAAGTTCGTTTATTTGTTTGTATAGACTGTCACGCAATTCTTTTTCGATATATTTATTTGTCAACGCAATGTCGGAACAAGCCATACATTCGAATGCAGAACGAATTGAATAATCCAAAAATCTAACAAACTCTTTATCCGAAGAATTCCCAGCACCTTCGGCAATATTTAGAACAATTGAATCGCTTGCCCTCTTAAATTGAGATTGTAATCCAAATAATTCATCTTTTGGAAAACATCGAGTAACATCTCTGACCTGTAATGTAAAAAGCAGAGACTTTTGATACACAATCAAATCTTGAAATTTATGCATTTCTTCTCCATGACTTCACGACTCAAAGACTCCACGACTCACCGACTCAACTTCTTCTGCAAAATCTCGTTGATCATTTTTGGATTTCCCTTACCCTTCATCACTTTCATCGTTTCGCCGACGAAGAATCCCATTAATTTAGCTTCGCCGCCGCGGTACCGCGATATTTCGTTTGGAAATTGTGATACGATAGAATCAATTTCTTTTTCTATTGCACCAGTATCCGAAATTTGCACCAATTCTTTTCGTTCGATGATGGTTTTTGGGTGTTCTTTTGTTTTCAGCATCTCGGCAAAAACATCCTTCGCAATTTTTCCGCTGATCGTTCCATCTGCAATAGCATTAACCATTGCTGAAAGATGTGCCGGAGAAACAGGAAAATCTGAAATCGAAATTTTTTCATCATTCACCACACGCAACACATCGGTCATGACCCAATTGCTGATGGATTTGTAATTATCTTCGTTCTTTTTAAAAAGGTCAGTGAGAGAAGATTCAAAATAATCGGCAAGTTCTTTTTCCTGTGTAAGAACTTCGGCATCGTATCGGGGAAGTTTAAATTCATCAACAAATCTTCCCCTTCGAGCATTGGGAAGTTCAGGAAGATTTTTCTCGGCAGTTGCGATCCATTCTTTATTCACAATCACCGGAACAAGATCGGGATCGGGGAAATATCTGTAATCGTTCGCTTCTTCTTTGCTCCGCATCGGTGTCGCAATATTCTTATCGGCGTTCCATAACAATGTCTGTTGAATCACCACTCCGCCCTCTTCGATCAAATCGATCTGCCGTTTGATTTCATACTCGATTGCGCGTTCAACATGGCGGAAGGAATTCATATTCTTCAATTCAGTTTTTGTTCCTAGCTTCGATTCGCCTTTCAATCGCACAGAAACATTCGCATCACAACGCAAACTTCCCTCTTCCATATTTCCGTCGCAGATTCCTAAATATTTCACCGTCTGCCAAATTGAAATTAGATATTTCCTCGCTTCTTCCGCAGACCGCATATCAGGTTCGCTCACGATCTCAAGCAGTGGTGTTCCACAACGATTCACATCAACAAGTGTTTCATTTCCCGCATCGTGAATGGATTTCCCCGCATCTTCTTCCATGTGAATCCGCGTTACACCAATTCGTTTGGAAGTTCCATTGTTCAATTCAATATCAACATAGCCATGCTGACAGATCGGTTCTTCGTATTGGGAAATCTGATAACCTTTCGGCAAATCGGGATAGAAATAATTTTTGCGGGCAAAGATCGATTTTGTTGTGATGGAACAATTCGTTGCCAATCCCACTCGAATAGCAGATTCCACCACTTGCTTGTTCAGCACGGGTAAAACTCCCGGCATTCCCAAACAGACAGGACAGACATTCGAGTTCGGCTGACTCCCGAATTTATTCGAACAGCCGCAGAAAATTTTCGTGTTGGTAGAAAGCTGCGCGTGCACTTCCAAACCAATTACCGATTCATATTTTTCAAATATTGACACTATAATCTCGAATCTCGCAGAAGATTTATTAGATCGGTCCAAGTTGCGCGTGAACTTTCCCGAAGGGATGGAGACTGTGTCAAAAGTCAAATTTTGCGAAACACATCCCCGAAATCTTAAAGATTTCGGGGATGTTAACGCTGAAAAAATAGTTTTGACACAGTCTCGATGGCTTCGCCACAAGACCGATAACGGCTTCGTACTTGTTGTGTGAGGACATTTTTAATTATACACTTCTTTGCGATGACGAATCCGAATGACATCGATGATAAGCCTGTCTGAATATACCGAGTAAATTACGCGATAATCTCCGACACGAATTCGCCAAAGATTTTTCTCACTTTTGAGTTTCTTACAGCCGCGAGGAAATGGCTCCGAGGAAAGATTCTCGATTGAAGCAAAAATTTTCTCAACAGCTGCGTCTGGTATATTTTCCAATTCTTTGCGTGCAGAGCGTGTAAAAAGAATTGAAAATTTACCCACGAATTTTCCTTTTTGCTTTTAATTTCGCTTTTACGAATGAGTACGATTCCCTCGGTTCATTCACTCTCATTTTAGCAATCAACGAATCATAAAAATCTTCCCAAACATCGCCATGAACTTTCAGATCGACGACGACGGCTTTTTTCTTTCCGCGACCATCAACAACGTATTCGATCCCTTTCATATTCTCCTCCGTTAAATTTACGCCGCCAACGCTTTTGTCACTTTTTCTGCTGCATCTTTCAAATTCTCTGCAACAAGAAATTTCATTCCTGAATTTTTCAGAATATCCGCAGCAATATCCGCATTGGTTCCTGCAAGACGAATAACGATGGGGATCTTTACATCAACAACTTTAGCGGCTTCAACAACGCCGTTGGCAACACGGTCGCAGCGAACGATTCCACCAAAGATATTGATAAGAATTGCTTTCACATTTTTATCAGCAAGAATAATCTTAAATCCATTCGCTACCGTCTCTGCATTCGCTCCGCCGCCAACATCCAAAAAGTTTGCAGGTTCACCGCCGGCAAGTTTAATAATATCCATTGTTCCCATTGCAAGCCCTGCGCCGTTTACCATGCAACCGACATTGCCGTCAAGTTTGATGTAGTTCAAATTAGATTTTGATGCTTCAACTTCAAGCGGATCTTCTTCATCAATATCGCGCAACTCCGCAAACTCGGGATGTCGATACAATGCGTTGTCATCAAAATTTACTTTTGCATCCAACGCAATCACATTCCCTTCTTTGGTTATCACAAGCGGATTGATCTCGAACAACGAGGCATCGGTTGCTTCATACGCACGATACAATGCAAGTAAAAATTTCACTCCGTTCTTGAACGCATCACCGCTGAGTCCGAGTGCAAACGCAAGCTTACGCGCTTGAAATTGCTGGAATCCGACAGCCGGATCAATCGTTTCTTTCACGATCCTTTCCGGATGTTCTTCAGCAACTTTTTCAATTTCCATTCCACCTTCGGTGGAAACCATTACCACATTTTTCGATTGTGCGCGGTCGAGCGTAATACCGACATACATTTCTTTATCAATGTTCGCTCCTTCTTCAATCAGTAACCGTTTTACCAATCGTCCTTCCGGACCGGTTTGATAAGTGATCAATGTCATTCCCAGAATTTGTTTGGCGTATTGCTTCACTTCATCCAGACTCTTTGCAACTTTTACTCCGCCCCCTTTGCCGCGTCCGCCGGCATGAATCTGTGCTTTCACAACCCAGACAGATCCGCCGAGTCGTTTTGCTGCGTTGACCGCATCATCAACGGAAAAAGCAACTTCGCCTTTTGGAACAGGAACATTGAATTTTCTCAGAATATCTTTTCCCTGGTACTCGTGAATTTTCATTAGAACTCCTTGTATAAATAATTTTCAAGCTATTTTGAAAGTCGCTTAATTTCTAACGCAATCTGTTTTACAACCTCAACATTTTTAATTTTATCGTCAACACTAAATACAACAAACACTTTCCCTCCATATTTTTTCGTAAAATCGGCAAAACTTGCTTTCATTCTTTCTGTGACTGAATAATTCCCAAAATTAGCTTTTGCTGTTACCGGTTTAATCTGGATTCCAAAAGCTTTCTCGCCTACCCATCCAAGATAATCAATATCTCCTGCGTGATCTAATTGCGGATCGCTTTCTTCAAATCGGACATCGGAGAATGTTTTTGCAAGATTATCTTCAATAACGGATTTTTCTCTATTAAATCCATCGTATGTTCGATTAATAGTAAGATTATAGATATAATCAATACAGTCTTTTAATGTAAGCTGGTTAAATGCCACTGTCCATTCAGGAATTACTATTTCTTTGATCTTAACATAAAGCCTCTCACCAAGTTCTTCAAGACTTTTTTTTGTCACTTTAGAAGATGTTTTTCCATTAGTATGTGCATTCGTAAAATACCATTTTTCCCATTCCTTGAAGGTCTTCGGTTGGCACTCGCGAATCAAAGCCATCACTGCACCAACTTTATTCGGTCTAGAAAGTTGGTACGTTTGCGTAGCGTAATTTAATACCTTTTCTTTTTTCCCGAACTCTTTGGAATAACGCTTAAATATTGGCTTTGGCATTAGAAATATTATAAAGGTTAATAAATTTTGCTTTGTATTTAAAATTCACCGTGCTATCAACACTCACCAGACCTTTTTTAATTAGATGTGCGTTTAAAAAAGTCTTATTCTCAAGATATAAATATGCCATGAGATTATTTTCAATATCATATTTTACAGCATCATATTTTAAAAAAACTCTCTTTCCTTTTGTCTTATCACTTAAAAAGGAAGTCGCTTTTCCGTTAACAATCGGATCCTCTTTTATTCCAATAAGTTTGATTGTTATACCATTGCTTAAGCGCATTTTTTCGGGACTTATAACCTCTTTTACAGTAAAAAATTCTTCACGTTTCGCTTTGCTATTTTTATCTATTTTAGAACCAAATTGTAATTTTTTAGGATCAATTTTTTTGTCAATCTTATGAGCATCCTTGAAAATATAAGGAAGACTGTTGATTTCTTTTTCAAAATCCTTTGTTCCATTTTGAACTATAAATTCAAATGATGTGTCATAAATATCATTTTGGTTTGTTCCAAGTTTTTGTTTGATCACAGGAATAAATTCGGGATTAATCTCATACCCAACTGAATTTCGTCCTAAGTTCTTTGCTGCAAGAGAAGTAGTGCCGCTCCCTGCGAAAGGATCAAGAACAGTATCACCAAAAAATGAAAACATCTTAATTAACCGTCTCGGTAATTCTTCAGGAAACATTGCTATGTGATTATCTTGTCTAGCACCTGTAAAATTCCAGTGACCCGCAAAGAAGGTATTCCATTCTTCATTTGTCATCTTTGATAGTTCTTTGTTTTCTTTTGTCGGTTTCGGTGCTTCACCCAATTTCTTGAAGACAAGGATGAATTCATAATCAATCTTTAAAATTCCATTGCGTGGATACGGATACGAACCCATTTGAACTCCGCCTCCTGTTGTATTGGATGTAGTTACTTTCTGCCAAATAACTGCACCCATATAATCAAACCCCGCATTTTCGCAGAACTTGATTATCTCTTCCCGAATAGGAATTACCTTGTAACGTCCATAATACACAGCGCGGGCAAACTGATCGCCGATATTCACACACAATCTACAGCCTTCGTGCAAAACACGATAGCTTTCCTTCCAAACCAAATTGAGATTATTAATATAGTCTTCATAACTATCGTGATAACCGATTTGTGTTTCGATGCCGTAATCCTTCAATTGCCAATATGGCGGCGAAGTAATTACTAAATGCACTGAATTATTTTGCAACTCAGACATTTGCCTGCTATCGCCATTAACAATTTTATGATGTGTTTTCAATTTTTATTTTATTTTATGCGAAATCAGCTTCGCTTGCGTAAACAATAACAAATAATCTCTTCCGCCCGCTTTGGAATCAGTGCCGCTCATATTAAATCCACCGAATGGGTGAACGCCAACCAGCGCACCGGTGATCTTCCGGTTAATATAAAAATTCCCGG